>JBCDEC010000080.1:0-17272 GCA_039179965.1 Pseudomonadota bacterium | reverse complement strand
CGACGGTGAGCCACGAACTGCGCACGCCGCTGACCTCGATCAAGGGATCGCTCGATCTGATCAACTCCGGAATGCTGGGCAGCGTGCCCGACAAGATGGAGCCGATCCTTTCCATCGCCGGACGGAATTCGGGGCGACTGGCGGCCCTGATCAACGACATTCTCGACCTTCAGAGGATCGAGGCCGGCGAGATGAACTACCGCTTCGAAATCCTCGATGTCGAAGCCCTGCTCGAAGAGGCCGTGGCGGCAAACGAAGCCTTCGCTGAACAATTTGACGTTGATCTGGTGTGCCTGCCGAACCCGGCGGGGCAGGTCTTTGTCAAAGGGGATGAAGTGCGTCTCATGCAGGTTTTGACCAATGTTCTGTCGAATGCGGTCAAGTTTTCACATGAAGGCGAAGAGGTCCAGGTTGGCTATCAGACGCTGGGCGACAAGGTGCGCATCTTCGTGCGTGACAGCGGGATCGGTATTCCGGCGGGCGCACATGATACCGTCTTCGAAAACTTCAGTCAGGTGGATTCATCGGACCAGCGCAAGGTCGGCGGCACCGGGCTTGGCATGAGCATTTCGCGCCAGATCGTCGAACACCACAGCGGCCTGATCGACTACGTCAGCGTGATCGGCCAGGGCACCACATTCTACATCGATCTCGATCTTGTGAAGGTGCAGGCCGAGGCCCGCGCCTCCTGACAATCGAAAAACATTCGTCAAAACCTAACGTTGCGTCATATGCTGCCGCAAATTGCTTCGGTTGTCGAAAGGCGTGTCCTCGCGCACACGATCTGAGCCCTTCGTGGGAAAAAGGCGCGCCGATGGGAGAAACGAGTAGACATGTTGCGCGGGTAAAGATCTACCTTTTTGCATAAGAGGGATACCCAGGCAGCAGCAGTGAAACACTCTCGCACGACCCTTGTCGCCGGAGCCGCAGGATTATTCCCGGATCTGGAACCGGCAAGTGTGGCACAAGACTCCGCCAGAGAGGCGGCACGTCCTCGGCTTCTGCCGAGCCGCGGAACTGATGCGCCCAGGTCCCTGCGGGCCTCTGTCCTGTCGTTTGCGACAGTGGGAGACCATGGCGATCTGCTGGTCAGCTACCTGCGCTCACGCAAGACCACATTCATCGATAGGTTGAACTGGAACCTTTCGGAAGCCGATGGCATGGAGTTTGACCAATACGATACGCCGCAATGTCGGTGGGTCATCCTTCACGAATTCGGCGAGATCCTTGGCGGGGTGCGCCTGTTGCCGACGACCGCCGCCTGCGGGATCTATACCTACATGCTGCGCGATGCGCAGCGTGGGCTGATCGAGAGCATCCCCTCTGACGTCTTGTTTCTGGACGCGCCAACCCTGCCCATGGTTTGGGAGGCGTCGCGGCTGTTCATTTCCGAGACCGTCCCGGCCCATCGTCGCCACGACGTTCAAGCACTCCTCATGCAGACCCTGGCCCGCACCGCACATGAGGCGCAGGCGCGTTATGTCATCGGCATTGTGCCTTGGGTGTTCTCGCGCTGGTTGCGGCGTCTCGGCCTGGCGGCCTTGCCCGTCGGCCCCCGGTTCAACATCGATAGCATCACCAGCCAGGCAGCGCTGTTTAACGTCTCGCGCTACATCGACTAGCCGGTGAGACGGACCGTCTCAGCCGACGGGGTGGCGGCGATGGTTTTTACGGTAAGCGTATCATTATGCCAGTCGAATAACCGCAACCGCAGTGGCTCGATTTCGACCTCTATGTGATCGCGTTTCATCAACTCCTCCAGGCCGGGGAGGCCGGGCGACAAATGCACCGATCCTGCCTCGGCCGCGCCCACACAGATGCCATTCCAGAGTGTCGTGACATCGCAATGCACATGTCCGCAGGCGAGGTAGAGCACCTGTCGTTCCGCCAGAACCTGCGCCAGCCGGTCGGTGCCGTCAAAGACGAAACTGTCCATCATCGGCAGACCCATGGGGCAGGGTGGATGGTGCATGAAAAGCAGCGTGGGCCGATGGTCCAATACGCGGCGCAACCAGTCGGCCTGGGCGTGTGGAAAGGCGCCTTCGGTCCGCCCCTCCTGCACGCTGTCCAAACCAACGATCCGTAGCCCCTGCATTTCGCGAACGGCGTTCAGGTAGGGGGCGCCCTGCCAGTTCTGTTCCGGGAAGGCCGCGCGCATCCCGGCGCGCCCGTCGTGATTGCCGGGCAGCACCAGGAGCGGCGCGTTGAGCGCCGACAGGATATCAGCGGCCTGGGCGTACTCGGCCGGTCCGCGTTCGGTCGCGCCGAGTTCCACGATATCTCCGCTGTGGACAATCAGATCCGGCGCCAGCGCGTTGGCTGCCGCCACCTGCGCGCGCAGCCGCGCGCCGGTGTCGAACTGGTCTTTCCAAAGCGTGCCACGCGCCGTCACGTGACTGTCGGTCAATTGCAGGATACGGGGCATGCACAGGACGCCTCACCAGATATGCTGGGCGCAGCTTAGTGCAGTGCAGGTGTGTCGTGAAGACTGTCGCTGGCGCGCGCGCCATGGCATACTCGTCCAAGGGAAGTTCTGCGCCACGGGTGCGTTTCTTCTGGCAATTCCAAGGAAAGAATGTTAGCGCAATCATAAGAGCCAGAGTGGGGCGTCCCCAAGGGTCATCTGACGGGTCCGGGCCGCGTCAGCCAGGGTGCGAAAGCGCCCATGTGAGGGACCGACAGCGCTTGGGAAAAGCGGAAAGGAACCGAGACGATGCCTTTGAACAGCACAATCGACAAAGTGACGGACCGAATTCGCGCACGCAGCCAGCCCAGCCGCGACGCGTATCTCACACGGATTGGCGCGGCGCGGGACAAGGGACCGGCGCGGGCGCATCTGTCCTGCTCGGGCCAGGCCCATGCCTTTGCCGGGGCGGGCGAGGATCAGGATGCTTTGGCCACGCAAAGCGCGGGCAACATTGGCATTGTGACAGCCTACAACGATATGCTCTCGGCGCATCAGCCGTTTGAGCGTTTCCCCGACCTGATCCGCCAGACCGCGCGCGAGGCGGGCGGCACGGCGCAGGTCGCCGGTGGTGTCCCGGCCATGTGTGACGGCGTCACCCAGGGCGAGGCCGGCATGGAGCTGTCGCTGTTTTCCCGGGATGTGATCGCCCTGGCGACGGGTGTGGCGCTCAGCCACAACGTCTTTGACGCGGCCGTCTATCTTGGCGTCTGCGACAAGATCGTCCCGGGTCTGGTGATCGGCGCGCAGGCCTTTGGTCATCTGCCGGCGGTGTTCATGCCCGCAGGTCCCATGACCTCCGGCATTTCCAATGACCAGAAGGCGGAGGTGCGCAAGCGGTTTGCCGCCGGTGAAGCCACACGGGCCGAACTGATGGCCTCGGAAATGGCCGCCTATCACGGGCCGGGCACCTGCACCTTCTACGGGACGGCCAACACCAATCAGATGCTGATGGAATTCATGGGCCTGCATTTGCCGGGCGCAAGTTTCGTGAACCCGAACACGCCCTTGCGCGACGCGCTGACCAAAGAGGCGACACGGCGTGCGCTGTCGCTCTCGGCGCTTGGCAACAACTATACCCCGGTGGGCGAGGTTCTGGACGAACGCGCCTATGTCAACGGCATCGTGGGGCTGCACGCCACGGGCGGGTCCACCAACCTGCTGATCCACTTGATCGCCATGGCACGTGCTGGCGGTATCGTGTTGGATTGGGAGGACTTTTCAGAACTTTCTGACGTCGTTCCCCTTATGGCGCGGGTCTATCCGAACGGGCTTGCGGATGTGAACCATTTCCACGCCGCTGGCGGTCTTGGCTATATGATCGGCTCGCTTCTGACCGATGGCCTGCTGCATGACGACACCCGCACCGTGGCCGGCGACGGGCTCAATCTGTATACCGCCGAGCCCAAGCTGATCGACGGTGCCCTGACCTGGGAACCCGGGTCGGGCGAGAGCCTGAACGAAAAGATCTTGCGCCCCGCCAGCGATCCCTTTCAGGCAACGGGCGGGCTCAAGCGTTTGTCGGGCTCTCTGGGCGTGGCGGTCATGAAAGTGTCCGCCGTGGCTGAGGAACATCACGTAGTCGAAGCCCCGGTCCGGGTCTTTCATGATCAGGACGAGGTCAAGGCGGCCTTCAAGGCGGGTGAGTTTACCGAAGATGTGATCGTTGTGGTGCGGTTCCAGGGACCGAAGGCCAATGGAATGCCGGAGTTGCACTCGCTCACGCCACTGCTGTCGATCCTGCAGGGGCGTGGCCAGAAGGTGGCGCTGGTCACCGATGGCCGGATGTCCGGGGCATCGGGCAAGGTGCCGGCCGCAATTCATGTGTCTCCGGAAGCGTTGGACGGCGGCCCGATCGCGCAGTTGCAGGATGGTGACATGCTGCGCGTCGATGCGACGGCGGGGACCCTGGAGATCTTGACCGAAGGGGTTTTGGAGCGCGATTTGGCCATAGCCGATCTGACCCGCGTGCAAGCGGGCACGGGTCGCGAGCTCTTTACCATGTTCCGCAATGTGGTCGGCACCGCCGACAGCGGAGCGTCCATCTTTATGGAGACACCTGCATGACCCCCCAAGAGGCGAGTGAAAAAAGCCGCGAAATCTGTCAGTTGGCCCCCGTTGTTCCGGTTTTGGTGATCGAGGACGCAGGCTCGGCAGCAGACCTCGCAAAGGCGCTGGTGGCGGGTGGTTTGCCGGCGTTGGAGGTCACGTTGCGCACCCCGGCGGCGTTGGATGCGATCAAGGCGATGGCCGAAGTCGAAGGCGGTGTCGTTGGTGCGGGCACATTGGTCACACCCGAGGACGTGCGTGCGGCCAAGGCGGCCGGAGCGCTGTTCGGGGTGTCGCCCGGCGCGACCGACGATCTGCTTCAGGCCTGCGAGGATGAAGACCTTCCCTTGCTGCCGGGATCGGCCACCGCGTCCGAGGCCATGCGTCTTTTGGAGCGCGGGTATTCGGTGATGAAGTTCTTCCCGGCCGAAGCTTCGGGCGGCGCAGCGGCGATCAAAGGGATCGGCGGGCCATTGCCGCAGATTTCCTTCTGCCCGACGGGCGGTGTGTCCACCGCGAACCTCAACGACTATTTGCGCCTGCCCAATGTGCTCTGCGCAGGCGGCAGCTGGGTCGCACCCGCATCCATGGTCTCCGCAGGCGACTGGTCGGGGATCGAAAAACTGGCCGCAGAGGCCGTGGCGCTGGCAGAACTTTCCTGAACATGCAAATGGGGGCCGTGGGGTGATCCGCGCGGCCGTTCGCTTCGAGGTCTGAGCCTGATCTTGTGAAAAAAAAGGCGCCCCGGGACCGCGAAATCGGGACAGCTCGCGGTCGCCGGGGCGAGTTGGGATCCAAACATATCGTTTGGTTCGGACGGTTTTGTACCGCCCGTTCGAAACACACTGAAAAAAGGGTGCTGGATTAGCCGCCCCAGCTCCGGACCGGTCCACAATCCATATGGACGAAATCCGAGCGCGAGTAGCGTCCGACACCACCGCCGCGACACGCCTGCGCGGCCCGCGCCATCTGGCTGACCGAGCGCGAGTTCAGGCTCAGATCTGCAGCCTGGCCCTTCAGATGCAGCGAATTCTTCGCAACACCTGATGAGCGTCGCCGCAACATCGCGTTCGTTTCCGGGCTGCGATAGCCGGAGAGCAACATATAAGGTTCGTTCACATCCATCAGGTTATGTGCGCCGGCCATAATGTCGATGGTCCGGCTGTCGATGGTCAGACGCTTGTCGTTACGCCAATCCCGCATGAAATGCGTGATCTCTTTTACCGCGTCTTTGATGTAAGAGCCTTCGATCCAGTAGATCATGTCGATCCGTTCGCCTGTGCGACCCGAATACATGCGGAGCCTGCGAATATCGCCACCTCCGCGTAAAAAGCCTGCGGCTTTTGAGTAGGTCGGTGCGGCGGCGATTGCCGTCGCAGCGAATACGCCTAGGAAGGCGCGGCGGGATACTCCCGCTGAGCTGCTTTCATTCATTTCCTGCGTCGTCCCGTACGCTAACTGCCTGCCCGCGATGTTACGCGGGCGCTTTTTCACTCATCCCCACAAGTGACGTGGAATTTATGTCACTGTTTCCGAATCTCGCCAAGTCGCGAGTGTTTTGAAGTTTATACGTCAGGCGTTTTCGGCAATTTCTCGCGCAACACCGGCAGAATGTTGCGCAAATACAACGTGAGCCTTTGAAGTTGTAGCGCACAAGTGACGGACCTTACCCTTGCCAAATTGTGAATAGACAAGCGCTCAACCGTTTCCCACGCTTTTACTGTTGTTTCACAATTTTCTAGTCGAGTCGTCTGTATGAAAAGCTGCCCCCTGATTTCCGCCGCCCGTGCAATGGGTTTTGCCGCATTTGTGGCGCTGGGTTCTTTTGGATCCCCGTCCGGTGCTCAAGAGATTTCTGCGTTTCAGCAGGTTCTGGCTTCGGCCGCGGCGCAAGACTCCGCGGTCGGGACCTATTATCGAACCAATGGCTACCAGCCGATCTGGACGGGCGCGTCCGACACGGCGCGCCTGCGCCGGGCCGCCCTGATAGATGCGCTGCAAACGGCTTCGGTGCATGGATTGCCCGCCGGACGGTATGATGTGGCCGGGTTGAAGGCGCGGATGGCGACCGCTCAGACGATGGCCGATGTCGCACGCGTCGAAGCAGAGCTTTCGGCGACTCTCGTCCGCTTTGCGTCGGACCTGCAGTTTGGCGTTCTGGAACCAGCGCGCGCGGATCGCGAGATCAAGCGCGAGGTGCAAAAAACCGACCCTGTGCTCTACCTGACGCAGTTCGAACAGATGACGCCGGCCGGTTTTTTCCGCGCCTTGCCCCCCGATACCACGACATATCGCGCGCTTTTGAAGCAGAAACTGATGTTTGAGGCCGCCCTTCAAAGGGGTGGCTGGGGCGCAACGGTGCCCGGGGGCGCGTTGGAGCCGGGCGATTCCGGGGCCGCGGTTGTGGCGTTGCGCGACCGTCTGATGCGGATGGGCTACCTCGACCGGAGCCTGTCGCAACGCTACGATTCCAGGCTGCAGGATGCTGTCCGCCGCTTTCAGGAACGCCACGGGATAACCGTCGATGGTGTGGCCGGGGCCGAAACCATCAAGCAGATCAACGTTTCGATGAACGATCGGCTGAAATCCATCCTCGTCGCGATGGAGCGAGAACGCTGGACAAACATGCCCCGTGGCAAGCGCCACATCTGGGTCAACCTCACCGACTATTCCGCGAAAGTCGTCGACGACGGCAAAGTCACGTTTGAAACGCGCGCGGTGATTGGTGCCAACAAGGGTGACCGGCGCAGCCCGGAATTCTCCGACGAAATGGAGCATATGGTCATCAACCCAAGCTGGTATGTGCCGCGCTCGATTATTACCAAGGAATATCTGCCGAAACTGAAAGCCAACCCGTATGCGGTGAAACATCTGGTGATCACCGATAGCCGGGGGCGGAAGGTCAATCGCGGTGCCGTGAATTTCGGGGCCTATTCCGCACGCTCATTTCCGTTTTCGATGCGTCAGCCTCCGTCCAAGCGCAATGCGCTGGGTCTCGTGAAATTCATGTTCCCGAACAAATACAATATCTATCTGCATGATACGCCACAGAAAAAGCTGTTTGACCGTGAGGTGCGCACGTTTTCCCACGGCTGTATCCGGTTAGGCCAGCCGTTTGAATTTGCCTATGCGCTATTGGGGGCTCAATCTGATGATCCCAAGGCGACATTCCACAACATTCTCGACTCCGGTCGCGAAACCAGGGTGCAGCTTGACCAGCATGTCCCCGTGCACATCGTGTACCGCACGGCCGTGCCAGATGAGCGCGGCCGGATTGAATACCGCCGGGACATGTATGGCCGGGACGGGCGTGTTTGGGCGGCGCTGGCCGCGCAAGGGGTGGCTCTGCAGCCACAAGGCAGCTAAGACCGGGCCCGGATCCTAAGACTGGGGACGGGCACATCATGGCTCACACGCTTGCAGAGATCGCTGCCGCGCTGGACGCGACGGTCGAAGGAGACGGCGGTCTCATCATAACCCATGCGGCAGAGCCGGGCGCAGCGGGGCCCGACGCTCTGGCGCTGGCGATGTCGCCACACTACGCCGAGGCACTGTCGGCCGGTGCTGCCCGGGCCGCCATCGTCTGGCCCGGTGCGGATTGGCAGGCCTTGGGACTTGATGCGGCGATCATCGCGCCGCGCGCGCGCGTGGCGATGGCCGGACTGACGCGGATCTTTGATCCGGGGCAGGGCTTTCCGGAAGGTCTGCATCCACAGGCGATCATTGATCCCAGCGCCGAGATTGGCGCAGACGTCACCGTGGGACCGTTCAGCGTGGTGGCTGCAGGCGCCAGGGTCGGCGCGGGCTCGGTCATTGGGCCGATGTGCTACATTGGGACCGGTGCCGAGATCGGGACCGGCTCGCTCTTGCGGGAACAGGTCAGCCTGGGCGCCCGCGTGCGCACGGGGGCACGCTTCACCGCACAGCCCGGCGCACGCCTTGGCAGCGACGGGTTTTCCTTTGTCACGCCGGAGAAGTCGTCCGTCGAGGTGGCGCGTGACGACTTTGGATCGGGTGAGACCGCCAGCGGCACCGAACAGGCCTATCTGCGCATCCATTCCCTTGGCGCGGTGGTTTTAGGCGACGATGTCGAAATCGGCGGCAACTCGGTGATCGACAGCGGGACCATCCGGCCGACCCAGGTTGGCAATGGCACCAAGATCGACAATCTCGTCCAGCTTGGTCACAACGTGATCGTTGGAAGCGACACCCTGCTGTGCGGGCAGGTCGGTGTGGCGGGCTCGGCCAAAATCGGCAGCAACGTTGTTCTGGGCGGTCAGGTTGGCGTTGCCGACAATATCTTTGTGGGAGACGGCGTCGTCGCTGCGGGGGCTACCAAAATCACCGGCAATGTTCCCGGCGGCCGCGTGATCATGGGCTATCCGGCCACCAAGATGGACACGCAGGTGGCCATGTACAAAGCGCTCCGCCGACTGCCGCGCATGATGAGCGATTTCGCTGCGTTGCAAAAGGCGGTTTTCAAGGCCAGTCCGAAGGATTAAATGACGTCTCACGGACGGGGACGCGGCGCGGCTGCGCCACAGAAGGGGACCGCCATGACCACCCAGGACCGGGTCATCCGCATAATTGCTGAACAAGCGGTGCTGGAGCCATCGGACGTGACGCCTGAAAGCACTCTGGCGGATCTTGGGATCGACAGTCTTGGTCTTGTCGAGAGCATCTTCGCGATTGAAGAAGAGTTCGACATCGCCGTCCCGTTCAATGCCAATGAGCCCAACGACGGCGATTTTGACATCTCGACTGTCGCTGCGATTGTCGCCGGGGTCGAAAAACTGGTGGCCGAACAGGCATGAACACACAAGAGCCCAGCCTGTGAAGCGCGTTGTGGTCACCGGCGCGGGAACCATCAACGCGCTTGGACATTCGGTGGACGAAACGCTGGAGGCCATGCGCGAGGGCCGGTGCGGCATTGGTCCTCTGGAGTTTCGCGACGTGCAGAGGCTGGCCATTCAGATCGGTGGCCAGGTGCGCGGGTTTGAGGCCGAAGGCCGGTTCAATCGCCAGCAGATGGCGCTGTATGATCGCTTCACCCAGTTCACACTGTTTGCCGCCAAGGAGGCGATTGACCAGTCCGGGATTGCTTTTGTCGGCGAAGATGCGGCGCGTTCGGGCGTTGTGCTGGGCACCGCCGGCGGCGGGGTGAGCACCTGGGACGACAATTACAGATCGGTCTATGAGGACGGCAAGAACCGGGTGCATCCCTTTGTCGTGCCCAAGCTGATGAACAATGCCGCCGCCAGCCATGTCTCGATGGAGTACAATCTGAAGGGGCCGTCCTTCACGGTCTCCACGGCCTGCGCATCATCGAACCATGCCATGGCGCTGGCCTTTGATCTGGTGCGCTATGGCGCGGCGCCGGCCATGATCACCGGTGGCGCGGAAAGCATGCTGTGTTTTGGCGGTGTGAAGGCCTGGGAAGGTCTGCGGGTGATGTCCAAGGATGCCTGCCGCCCGTTCAGCGCCAACCGCAACGGAATGGTGCAGGGCGAGGGCGCGGGTATCTTTGTCTTTGAGGAATATGAACATGCCCGCGCGCGCGGGGCCGAGATCCTGTGCGAGGTGGTGGGGCAGGCGATGTCTTCGGACGCCGCTGACATCGTCATGCCGTCAAAACAGGGGGCGTCGCGCGCCATGTCCGGAGCATTGAAGGATGCGCGGATTTCCGGTGACCAGATCGGCTATATCAATGCGCACGGCACCGGAACGGCGGCCAATGACAAAACAGAATGCGCCGCCGTGGCGGATGTTTTCGGCCCGCACGCGGATTGTCTGACGATGTCCTCCACCAAGTCGATGCATGGTCATCTGATCGGCGGCACCGGGGCGGTGGAACTTCTGGCCTGTATCATGGCGGTGCGTGACGGCATTCTTGCGCCGACGATCGGCTACCAAGAGGCGGATCCGGAATGTGCGCTGGATGTCATCCCGAACGAAGCCCGCGAGGCACAGATCGACTACGCGCTGTCCAACGCGTTTGCCTTTGGCGGTCTGAATGCCGTTTTGGCGGTGCGCCGGGTCTGACCACCGCCTGTCGGGGTAAATGCTACTGGGACTGCGGGTTTGTGACCACGTCAACCACGTCATAGCCGGCGGTAAATCCGGACAGTGACATTGCCAGGTTGATCGGCTGATCGGGCGCCGGAGCCGGCACCAGCGTTACAATTGCAGACCGTCCGGCCTTGTAGGACTCCACATCCGCCTGGGTCAGCCCGATCTGCGCGACGCAGCCGATCTGGTTGCAGAACTGGTAATTGTAGCGTTTGGCCGCGCCCCCATCGACCGAAATGGTCAATTGTCCGGGCAGGAAGGTCTCCAGCGGCACGATCACCGTGGCACCGGCCGCAGCCTGCGCCCCGCCCAGCCGGAACAGCGACACCTCTGCGACCGGGTTGGAGGTTTCATCAACAAGCACCTGGACCAGTGAGCAGGGATCAACCTCGGCCTCGGTCTTGATGCAGGCGAGGTTCCAGTCGCCAAACGTTTCTTTGATGTACCGCTGCCCGAGTGCCGGGCCCTGTTGCACCGGCTGTCCCATATCCAGCACCGGCTGGCTCTCCGCCGTCGCAGCGGCATCACCGGACGAACTGTCGTCCGTGCCACTGTCCTGTGCATGGGCCAGGCCGGCAATCGCCAGCAGAGCGGTCAGGGTCAGAGCGGTCAGGGGTCTGGGCATTCTCGCCTCGCATTTGATGACATTTAATTTTGCCATCCTCTAGCATGGTGCGGCGGGAGTGTCAGCGGGCGAAGCGCATCCAGGCGATGAATTTCCCGCCATCGGCATCGCGTCAGGTCTTGTTAAGAGTGCGCCATGCAATAAAAAAGAGGGCCGAAAAGACCCTCTTTTTCGTTATGGTTTTCTCCCCGTCGGACTGGCCGACTTAGTTATGCCGGGACGTTACGAGAGCCACAGGCAGCGGTCAATAGGCAAAACCCTCTGCTGTGCAGCACCGACCCTGCGCACCTGCAGAAGACCGGCTGGCCGGTGCTTTTTCGGGCGACGGCGCAGCGTGAACCTGTTGGGCCGGGCGAAGGACATGCCGCGTCGCGCGGTGTTGGGCTGAGAGGAAAAAAGCCGTGCCCGGAGGCACGGCCAGTCTGACAGGGAGGAAGTTCGCCCGCACGGAGAACAAAGGCTCCGGCGCGCAGAAAAACTATCGCAGTCAAAGGTTAACTTTGTATGGTCCTCTGCGAACCAAGATTTTTGAGACGGTTGAATAATATGAACAATGCTATCTTTCTCGGCGGTGGCGGGCCGGACTATGGGGAAAAGCAATCCCTGCCGCTGAAGTACGCCAACCGTCACGGGTTGATCGCCGGCGCGACCGGTACGGGCAAAACCGTGACCTTGCAGATCCTGGCCGAGGGCTTTTCGGCGGCCGGCGTGCCGGTCGTGGTGTCAGACGTCAAAGGCGATCTCTCCGGGCTGGCGCAAGCGGGATCGGAGGGGGCAAAGCTGCACCAGGCGTTTCAGGACCGGGCCAGTAAAATCGGATTTGACGACTATGCCTACGCTGCCAGTCCGGTTTGTTTTTGGGATCTGTTCGGCGAGCAGGGGCACCCGGTGCGCACCACCATCGCCGAGATGGGGCCGTTGCTTCTGGCCCGCCTGCTGGATCTGAGTGAGCCGCAGGAAGGCATTCTGAACATTGCCTTCCGCCTGGCCGACGATGAAGGGCTGGCGCTTCTGGATCTGGACGATCTGCGGGCCATGCTGGCCTTTGTGGGCGAGCGTCGCGCCGAGTTGGCACTGCTGTATGGCAATATCGCCACCGCCTCCATCGGTGCCATTCAGCGCCGGTTGCTGGTTCTGGAAAACCAGGGCGCCAATCAGTTCTTTGGAGAACCGGCCTTGGAGCTGTCCGACCTGATGCGGGTGAACGCCGACGGGTTGGGGCAGGTCAACATCATCGCCGCAGACAAGCTGATGGCATCGCCGCGGCTCTACGCGACCTTTTTGCTGTGGCTGCTGAGCGAACTCTTCGAGGAACTGCCAGAGGTCGGCGACCCGGATAAGCCGCGCCTGGTCTTTTTCTTTGACGAAGCGCATCTGCTGTTTGACGGGGCGCCAAAAGCTCTGGTCGACAAGGTCGAACAGGTGGCCCGCCTTATCCGCTCCAAGGGCGTTGGCGTCTATTTTGTAACCCAGACCCCGTCGGATATCCCCGAGGACGTACTGTCCCAGCTCGGCAATCGGATCCAGCATGCGCTGCGCGCCTTCACCGCCAAGGATCGCAAGGCGCTGTCACTTGCGGCGCAGACGTATCGTCCAAACCCGCTGTTTTCGACCGAAGATGCGATCCGGGATGTGGGAATCGGGGAGGCTGTCACCTCGATGCTGCAAAAGAAGGGCGTGCCGGGGGTGGTCGAGCGCACCTTGATCCGCCCCCCGTCGTCCCATCTTGGCCCCATTGACCCAGCTGCGCGTCGGACGGTGATGCAAGAGTCGGATCTGGCGGCCAAGTACAAGACCCCGGTGGACCGGCGGTCCGCACATGAGATCCTCGTGGAGAAAGCCGGGCAGGCGGCGCAGGCCGCTGAGCAAGTTGAAACGGCCACAGCGCCCGAGGCTGAACAGTATCAATCCGCGCGGCGATACAGTGGCACGCGCGTCGGGCCATCCGGGTCCCGCCGCGTCAGGACCCAGCCGGACTTTGGGGATGAATTGGTACAAATGGTGCGCAAAGAACTGACCGGCACAACCGGACGCCGGATTGTCCGCGGTCTGCTGGGGGGCATGTTCAAGGGCCGCTAGGTCAGGAGATTATTCGTCGAATAATCTCATTGCAGATTTTTCGGCGAAAAATCACGCCCGTTCAACGCTCCGGGATCAGACCCCGCGGGCTGAAACGCAGCACCAGCAAAAGGACAATGCCCATGGTCAGCAGGCGCATATGCGCGGCGCTGTCGAGCAGGTGCATTTTGAGCGCGTTTTCGTCAGACAGACCCGCGGTCAGCACCTGGATCAGAAACAACCCCATCGGCTCCACCTGAACCCATAGAAACCAGATCAGCATGGCGCCCAGGACGGCCCCGAAATTGTTACCCGATCCGCCTACGATCACCATGACCCAGATCAGGAAGGTGAATCGCAGGGGCTGATACGTGCCCGGCGTCAATTGCCCGTCCAACGTGGTCATCATTGCGCCGGCCAGACCACACACGGCCGATCCAAGCACGAATATCTGCAGGTGCCGCCCGGTCACGTCCTTGCCCATGGCCTCCGCGGCCACCTCATTGTCCCGAATGGCGCGCATCATCCGGCCCCAGGGGCTTTTGAGCGCCATTTGCGCCATCCAGAGCAGCACCAGCAGGACCGCCAGAAACAGGAGTGTGTAGCCGAGCTTCACGAACAGAGTCGAGGCGGTGACCGGGTCCAGCCCGATGGCGGCTGCGCGGTCCAGAAAGCCGGGATCGTTCTGCAGATCAATCTCGTAGGGCACCGGGCGCGGCAGGCCGACCACGTTCTTGACCCCGCGTGCCAGCCAATCCTCGTTCTTCATCACGGCAATGATGATCTCGGCAATGCCCAAGGTTGCAATCGCCAGATAGTCTGATCGCAAACCCAGTGCCGTTTTGCCGACCAGCCAGGCGGCCCCCGCCGCGAGCAGACCACCAAACGGCCAGGCCAAGATGACAGGCAGGCCCAGTCCGCCCAGGTATCCGGTTCCCGCGGGATTGACCTTTTCCACTGCGGTGGTCGCAGGGTCGAACACCGCCCGGTAGACAAAGAAGCCGACAATCAGGATCGCCGCAACCGCAAGGGCCCGCGTCGGACCCTTGGGCAATCGCGCATAGGCAAAGATGGCCGCAACAATCGTGGCCGCCCCCAAAGCCAGGGCGAGGAGGACCCCAAGACCGCCTTCAGCCCAGGCTTCCCCGACAGGCGGCATCGCAATCAGAACGGTCGCCAGCCCGCCCAGTGCCACAAATCCCATGATCCCAACATTGAAGAGGCCGGCAAAACCCCATTGCAGGTTCACGCCGATGGCCATGATGGCAGACACCAGCCCCATGTTCAGGATCAGGAGAGCCGAGTTCCAGCTCTGCGTCACACCGGTCACAAGGATCAGACCGATAACGGCGGCAAAGAGCAGTACATTCTTCACGGCTAGGGTCATGTCGATTTCCCCCGGAACAGCCCCGTCGGCCGGAACAGCAAAACGATCAGCAAGATGATGAAACTCACGGCAAATTTGTAATCGGTGCTCAGCAACTGCACCAGGGTGGCGGGCGCCATGCTCTCCGGCAAAAGATAGGTCAGCACCTTTTTCCAGGCATAAGTGATGGTGACTTCGGAAAAGGCGATCACAAATCCACCGGCAATCGCACCCAGCGGAGAGCCCAGTCCACCCACGATCGCGGCCGCAAAGATGGGCAGCAGCAGCTGGAAATAGACGAAGGGTTTGAAGGATTTGTCGAGCCCGTAGAGCACGCCCGCCACCGTCGCCAGAGCCGCGACGATCAGCCAGGTGTAGGTGACCACGCGCTCCGGGTTTATGCCCGAAAGCAGCGCCAGATCCTCGTTGTCGGAATAGGCCCGCATCGATTTGCCGGTGCGGGTCCGGTTCAAGAACCAAAACAGTAATGCCACCACCAGCACAGCCGTCACGATGGTGATGGCTTGTGTGGTCTTGAAGGCCAGCCCCTCGCGCAGCCCGGTGAGCTCTCGAAACGTGCGCGCCGAGATTATGAAGCGCTCGCCATCAAAGAACCTCTGGTCGTTCGGGCCAATGACGAGCCGCACAAGCCCGTTGTAGATGAACATCACCCCGATGGAGACGATCACCATGATCACCGGCTTCACCCGCTGCGCCCGGTAAAAGCGATAGACCACCCGATCGGTCGCCAGGACCAGCGCCATGCATCCCAGGATCCCGACCGGCAGAGCCAGCAGTGCCGTGGGCAAGGGGCCGAACGACACGCCGACTGCCTGCAACGCCCAGGTCAGCAGGATCGTCACCATCGTGCCGAACGCCATCGTGTCGCCATGGGCAAAGTTGGAAAACCTCAGTATGCCGTAGATCAGCGTGACCCCCAGCGCGCCCAGGGCCAACTGAGACCCATAGGCCACCGCTGGAATGAAGACGAAGTTGGCAAAGGCGACGATGGCGTTGAGAAAATCGGTCATGTCAGTGGCCCCGGCGCCGCCTGTTGAGAGTCCTGCGAGCCAGGCCAAAGTGGACGCGGCTTATGTTGGCGGCCCGTATTGCGGTCTCCCGCGGCGGGTCGGCATCCGGAACGGTCTTCGCGGCGCGGGTCGCCAGTACATCCGTCCTCAGCATACGGGCCGTCAAACCAGGGTCACGCAAACACTGTCGGACGCCGCGCGAGATGAAATCAGGAACTCGCGCAAACCGGCAGATCCCCCCGATCCCCTGTCGCCGGTCCGCGTGAACTCCAGCAGACTCCGCCCCCTCGAAACCGCCGTGCGCTGCTGCGAACCCGCCAAAACCCTTCACCGCCGGAGCGCCGGCCCATCCCGCAGCACGCTGGGACAGGCCATCCGCAAGGGCCAAATACAGCATCATTCCATGTCCTCGTCTGACCTGGCCGGGGCCAGATTGCAGTGCCCAAGCAGAAACTGCCCTGACCCCGGGTTCGCCGCATATTGAATGGCGTAGATCGCACCGCCCCCGTCAAACATCGTCAGATGACTCGCCACGGCCTCGCGCATGGGGCTCAGGATCGACAATCCGTCCGACAAATCGCCCCATCGCGCGTCCTGGCGGACCTCGACCCTGCGAAGGCGCCCGTTGTCCATTTCCCGAAACCCCGACTCCTCCGCCACCAGGACATGCCAGGTCAGATACCGCCAGGCCCGCTCGCAGGGCTGACCGATCAGGCAGCGCTCGTGAAATTCACACGTCAGGCGCTGATAGCCCCGTGCTTCCAGATCCGGAACGTCAAGGGCCGCCGCCGGGGAGGCGAGCAAAGCCGACATCAGTGCCAGGTGTAGGGCGGGGGGCACCCCGCCGCTGGGCCATGCCGTGTTCATCCGCCCAGAAAACTCCGCCGCACGTCCGGATCCGCCAAAAGCGACTGGCCCGAGCCGGTGTAGGCATTGCGCCCCTGCACCATGACATAGCCTTTGTCTGCAATCTCAAGCGCTTGCCGGGCGTTCTGTTCCACCATCAGGATCGGTATGCCAGTACGGGCCACCTCGATAATTCGGTCAAAGAGCTCATCCATGACAATTGGCGAGACACCTGCCGTCGGCTCATCCAGCATCAAGACCTTGGGCTCTGTCATCAATGCCCGCCCGACGGCAACCTGCTGGCGTTGTCCGCCCGACAATTCGCCCGCTGGCTGCAACCGCTTCTCCTTCAGGATCGGAAACAGATCATAGACCTGCGCCATCGTGTCCGAGAAATCATCCGTGCGGATAAACGCCCCCATCTCCAGGTTTTCCTCCACCGTCATGGAGGTGAAAATGTTCGAGGTCTGCGGCACAAAGCCCATGCCCTTGGCCACGCGGTCCTGCGGGGAAAGGCTGGTGATATCCTCACCATCCAGCCGGACCGAACCCTGCCGCACATCCAGCATCCCGAACACGGCCTTCATCGCGGTGGACTTGCCCGCACCGTTGGGGCCGACGATCACGGCGATCTCGCCCGGGTTCACCGCGACCGTGCAGTCATGCAGAATGTCCGGCCCGTTGCCATAGCCGCCCGTCATGGTGTCGCCGATCAAAAAGGCTTGAGATGTGTTCATGGCCGCCCCTGTGCCCGGTGCCGCGGT
>JBCDEC010000079.1:0-17367 GCA_039179965.1 Pseudomonadota bacterium | reverse complement strand
GCCTCGACCAAGGCCTTTACCTGTCAGCTGATGGTCCTGGCTCTGTTGGCCCTCAAGGCGGCGGTGGACAAGGGCACGCTCAGCCCCCAGGCGCTGGCCGGCCGCATTGCCGCGTTGAACGGACTGCCCGCGCTGTTGAGCCAGGCGCTGAGCCTCGGCCCCAAGGTGGATGCCTTTGCTCAAGACATGTCGGAGGCGCAGACCATTCTCTTTCTGGGGCGCGGGGCGATGTACCCGATGGCGCTCGAAGGCGCGCTGAAGCTCAAGGAACTGAGCTACATTCATGCCGAAGGCTACGCCTCGGGCGAACTGAAGCACGGCCCCATCGCCTTGATCGACAGCCATGTTCCGGTGATCGTGATGGCGCCAAGCGATGCGCTCTTCGACAAGACAGTGTCGAACATGCAGGAAGTGATGGCGCGCGGCGGCAAGGTGCTTTTGATCACCGATGCTGCGGGCGCCGAACGGGCCGGTGACGGCTGCTGGGGTGTGATCCGGCTGCCGGATGTGGATCCGATGTTCGCGCCGCTTCTGTATGCGATACCGGCCCAGCAGATTGCCTATTATACGGCAATTGCAAAAGGCACCGACGTCGACCAGCCCCGCAACCTCGCCAAATCGGTGACAGTGGAATAGGTTGTGCGCGAGAAACGGAGGGTCCAATGGCCAAGCAGTTTGACCACATCACGGATGAGCAAAGGGCGTTCGTTGAGGCGCAGCAAATCTATTTCACCGGCTCGGCGGCGCAGGACGGGCGGGTCAATGTGTCGCCCAAAGGTCAGGACAGCCTTCGGATACTGGGTCCGAACCGGTTGATCTGGCTGAACCTGACCGGGTCGGGCAATGAAACCGCCGGTCACCTGCTGGACTGCAACCGGATGACCCTGATGTGGTGCTCCTTTGACAAGAAGCCGCTGATTTATCGCGTTTATGGCTCTGCCAAGACCGTCCACAAGGGCGACGCGGATTGGGATGCGCTCTACGGTCACTTCCCGCCCAACATCGGGGCGCGCCAGATCTTTGACGTGGATGTGGAGATGACCCAGACCTCCTGTGGCTACGCCGTGCCGCTGATGGAGTTTGGCGCGGTGCGGGACACGCTGGACCGCGCGATGGAGGCGAAGGGGGACGATCCGGCGCCGCGCTACTGGGCGGAAAACAACATGATCACCATCGACGGCAAACCGACGGGTATGCCCGAGCAAGCCGTGTGATGAGGTGACGGACTGGCTCTCGCGGCTGGATGAGGTGGCAGACCCGGCGCGGGCGGCGGGCAGTGCGGCGTATCACAAGGCCGATCGGACCTATCTCGGCGTGCCAAACCCGGTGCTGAACGATCTCGCGACACAAGCCCGACGCACCCTGACGCTCACGGATCGGCTCGCGGCGGCCTCCGGTCTTTGGACGAGCGACATCCACGAAGGCAGGATCTTGGCGGCCAAGATGCTCACCCAGGCACGGATTCGCCCCGACGAGGAGGTCTGGCAACTGATCCAGTCCTGGGTGCCGGACTTTGACGCCTGGGCGGTGGCCGACCACGCCTGCATCGCCGGGCAAAAGCGTCTGGTTGCCGATCCCGCGCGGCTCGACACGATCGCCCAGTGGACTCGCGCCCCACAGATGTGGACCCGCCGCGCAGCCCTGGTGATCACGTTGCCCTGGGCAAAACAGAACCATCCCAAGCCGCAGGACCGCGATGCGCGCGAGCGAATCCTGGGATGGGCATCAACATATGTGGGTGATCGCGACTGGTTCATTCAAAAGGCCGTCGCCTGGTGGCTGCGCGACCTGTCCAAACGTGACCCCGACCGCGTCAGGCTCTTCCTGGACACGCATGGTCCGCAAATGAAGGCCTTCGCGCGCAAGGAAGCGGGCAAATACCTCGATAAGACAAACGTCGGAGAGGTGTAGGCGTTTTCCGGTCGGAAAACGGTACGGATTTTTCAAAAAATCCGGTCACCGCCAGTCACGGCGCGTTACTGCGCGCCGGTCACGGTGACCTCGACCAGATCCGTCAAAGGTGCCCCGAGCGCCTGCATTGCCAGCAAAGACAATCGGCTGCCGCTGCCTGCATCTCCGCCGGTTGGCCGCAAGGTTACCGTTACACTGGACGCCTGATACCGGACCTGCCCGGTCTGCTCCCGGCGGGTCAGCGGCGTTTCCATCCAGAGGCCCGGTACAGCCGGATCGCCCAGAGCGGCCACGGTCGTGCCCAGAACGGTGTCTCCTGACACCGGCAGAGCCACCGGAACCTCAGCGACACCCTCTTCAACGCTGTCGTCCACCACCACGGCTTCGACAACGTCTGCGCCCTCTGTTGGAACAGCCTCTGCCGCAGATGCCGACCGGTCACGGTCAAACAGACCGCCGACCGAGCCGCAGCCCCCCACCGCAAGCGGCACCAACACAACACAGATCAATCCTACCCGCATGCCCTTTCATAAGCCGCCTGTCCGGCGCCGTCCACAGCGCGCTCGGGCCAAAGCGCCTCTTGCCGTCACCCCAGTGGCCCGCTACCTCTAGCCACATGACCCAGCCACCGCTCATTGATCCCTTTGCCCGCGCCATAACCTACCTGCGCGTTTCCGTGACCGATCGCTGCGACTTCCGCTGCGTCTATTGCATGGCAGAGAACATGACCTTTCTGCCGAAAAAAGAGCTTCTGACGCTCGAAGAACTGGACCGCATGTGCTCGGCCTTTGTCGGGCTCGGAGTGGAAAAGCTGCGCATCACCGGCGGCGAACCTCTGGTGCGCCGCGATATCATGACGTTCTTCCAGTCGATGTCGCGGCATCTGGACAGCGGCGCTTTGAAAGAACTGACGCTCACGACCAACGGCTCGCAGCTGGAACGCTTTGCCAAGGATCTGGCAGCAGCCGGCGTACAGCGCGTCAACGTCTCGCTCGACACCCTGGATGAGGAAAAATTTGCCCGCGTCACCCGCTGGGGACGCCTGCCACAGGTCCGGCGGGGCATCGACGCAGCTCAGGCCGCTGGCCTGCGGGTCAAGATCAACGCCGTTGCGCTCAAAGGGTTCAACGAAGAGGAACTGCCGGACCTGACGTCCTGGTGCGCCGCGCGCGATATGGATCTGACCTGGATCGAGGTCATGCCGATGGGCGATCTCGGCAACGAAGATCGCGTCGATCAGTACTGGTCCCTCAAGGATGTGCGCGCGGAATATGCCAAACACTACACGGTGAACGATCTCGCCGAGCGCACCGGCGGCCCGGCACGCTACGTGCGGCTCGAAGAGACCGGACAGAAGATCGGCTTTATCACACCGCTGTCACATAACTTCTGCGAAAGCTGCAACCGGGTCCGGCTGACCTGTACCGGTGAACTCTACATGTGTCTGGGTCAGGACGACATGGCCGACCTGCGCGCCCCGCTGCGCGCCCATCCACAGGACGACCAGCCCCTGCAGACGGCCATTCGCGCCGCCATCGAACGCAAGCCCAAGGGTCACGACTTCGACTATTCCCGCCGCCGCGCGGATGGCCAGGTCGCCCGGCACATGAGCCACACAGGCGGTTGATGGCGCGTCCGAGCGGCCCGACCCCGCTCTACCGGCTCTACGCCGGCCTGACCCGGGTCGCGGCCCCTCTGGTGCTGCATCACATGGGGCGCAAGCTGGCGGCCCGGGGCGTGGAACCGGCGCGCATCGCAGAACGGGCCGGCCGGGCCTCCCTGCCCCGCCCTGACGGTCGGCTGATCTGGTTTCACGGTGCCAGCGTCGGCGAGAGCCTCTCGGTGATCTCCGTAATCACGCGGCTGTGCGATCGTCTGCCGGAGGCGCAGTTTCTGATCACATCCGGCACCGCAAGTTCCGCGGAAATCGTGGCCAGGCGCCTGCCACCGCGCACGGTGCACCAGTTTGCCCCGATGGATGCGCCCCAGGTGATGGACCGCTTCCTCGATCACTGGCAACCTGACGCCGGCATCTTCGTCGAAAGCGAACTCTGGCCGGGCATGCTGGTACGTGCCCGCGACCGGGGCGTGCGACTGGCGCTGCTCAATGCGCGCCTGTCGCAGCGCTCGGCCCAGGGCTGGGCGCGCTACCCCGACACCGCCGCCTTCGTGCTGGATTGCTTCCGGATCATCCTGACGCAAAACGCCGACATCACCGAACGTCTGCGCCTGATGGGCGCCCAGACCACGCGGCTCTTGCCCGGTGCCAATATCAAGGCCGCCGGCGCGCCCCTGCCGGTCGACCCCGTCACACGGGCCGAAATGGACCGCGCCCTGGGGGATCGCCCCGTCTGGGCCACCAGTTCCACCCATCCGGGTGAGGAAGAGAGTGTCCTGGAAGCCCAGACCCAGGTGCTGCGCGACCACCCCGGGGCCCTGCTTCTGCTCATTCCCCGCCACCCCGAGCGCGGCGATGCCCTCCAGACCCTGATCGCCAGCACGGGCCTGACCGCCGCCCGGCGCAGCACCGGTGAACGCATATCACCCGACACGCAGGTCTATCTCGCCGATACTCTGGGCGAAACCGGGTCGTGGTATGCCACCGCCCCGCTCGTGCTGCTCGGCGGCTCGCTGCGCAGCGGGATCGGCGGGCACAACCCCTTCGAACCCGCGCAGGCCAGGGCCGCCGTCCTGACGGGCCCGCATGTGGCCAATTTCTCGGAAACCTTCGACGCGATGCTGCGCACCGGGGCCGCGATTGAAGTGCGCACAGCCGACGATATCGCGCGCAGCGTTTCCGGCCTTCTCGCCGACCCCGGCCGCCTCGAACAGGCCCGCACAAAGGCCCGGACATTCGCCGAGTCCGGCGCCGCGGCTGTCGATCAGGTCATGGAGACCCTGATCGCGCGTCTTGAGCTGTGACGGCCTGCTTCTTTCTTTTTCCAAATACCCCGGAACGGCGTGGGCCAGACCGCACCAAGCCAAGGCAAGGGCACCGCCAGCCGCCACCGGCCGTGCGAAACGCCGCCCCCCCGGACCGCCCCTAGGACACCGGCGCCGGCCGGGGTTCGAGCGCCGCGGCGTGGATCTCGTGATCACGCCGGTAATGCCTGTTCACAAACTCCAGAACATCGTCCGGCAGGCCCGTGTCGGGCCGCTCCGCCGTCTGGGCGCGGGTGAGCATCCGAAAGGCCCGGCCATGCACCGCGCGAAAGGCCTGTTGCGGCAAAACCGCCTCGGCCAGCTTGCGGCCGCGTCGCATCAGGGGTGCCGCCGAGGGCAGGCGAATCTGCCTGGTTTCATTGGCTTTTTCTTGGGGCGGCCGGGTCTCCAGCCCGGTTGCGCCGGCGATGGCCTCAATGGCCTCGGACAGGCGTTCGATCGCAAAAACCTCTCCCACGACACGCGCGCCCTGACATTCGATGAAATCGCTCTGTTTCAGAAAATGAACCATCTCGAGATAATCATAGGCCTTGTCCGAGGTCAGCCGGTCGATCACGCGCCGGGCGGCCTGCGCGCGCGCCTCCGGGGACATCTGGGTGAGACTACAATCGTGAAACTCCCGAAGATGCTGGGCCAGTGCGGATTGAAACCGCGGCCCCGGCGCGCGGCAGAGGGCGAAGGCGCGGCAGGCCCGCAAATCGTCATAGGCCTGCGGGAAGTGATCGCGCAGCACCTCCAGGGGCACATGGGCCCGATGATAGGGGCCGAACGCGGGGTGCCTGGAGGGCCCCGCCCAGCTGTTGTCACAGCCAAGCGCCGGGCGAAGCCAGTTGCGTATCGTGGTGCCGGCGCATTTCGGCACATGGACAAACGCGATCCGGTGCACGGGATCTAGGATCATATCCGGCCCTCTCTCAGCCGTGCCCGCCCGGCTCTTTCTGCCCCGTATCCAGTCCCGGGTCCGGCCCGGGCGGCATCAAAAGACCGTCAGGCCGGCATCCGTTGTTCCACAATCTCGGCGAACCAGGAGCAGCCGGCCGGGATCACCTCGTCATTGAAGTCATATTCCGGGTGATGCACCAGCGCCGTGTCGCCATTGCCGACCAGGATATAGGCGCCGGGCCGCTCCTCAAGCATGAAGGCGAAATCTTCTCCGCCCATCACCAGTGGCGCATCCGCGCAGCCGCCCGAAACCGATTTGGCCACGTCGCTGGCAAAAGCGGTCTGCGTCTCGGAATTGACCATGACCGGATAGTTGCGCAGGTAGTCGACCTTCGCCGTGCCGCCAAAGGTGGCTGCCGTGCCGGCGCAGATCTCCTTGATCCTCGTTTCCGCGAGATCGCGCAGCGCCGTGGTCATGGTGCGCACCGTGCCGCGCAGATGCACGCTTTGCGGAATCACGTTGAAGGCCGTCGACGAGGTCTGAAAGGAGGTGACCGACACCACCAGCTGCTCGACCGGATCGGCGTTGCGGCTGGCGATGGTCTGCAAGGCCAGAATCGCCTGAGCGGCCATCAACGTCGTGTCGATCGTGTCCTGGGGTTTGGCGGCATGCCCGCCCTTGCCTTCGAAGTGGATGTCAAACACGTCCGTGGCGGCAAAGAACTCTCCCGAGCGGATCGCAAAGGCGCCGGCCGGCTGCCCCGGCCAGTTGTGCATGCTATAGACTTCCTGGATACCAAAGCGCTCCATCAGCCCGTCATCGCACATCGCCTTGGCACCGGCGCCACCTTCCTCGGCCGGCTGGAAGATCACGGCAACGGTGCCGTCGAAATTGCGCGTCTCCGCCAGGTATTTCGCAGCGCCCAGCAGCATCGCCGTATGGCCGTCATGGCCGCAGGCATGCATCACGCCGGGCGATGTAGAGGCGTATGCGAGCCCGGTCGCCTCCTCGATCGGCAGCGCGTCCATATCCGCACGCAGCCCCACCACCTTGCCTGATCCCGAGGCCTTGCCTTTGATCACCCCTACGACACCGGTGCGACCGATACCGGTCACCACCTCGTCACAGCCAAACGCGGCGAGTTTTTCGGCCACCAGAGCAGAGGTGCGATGGGTCTCGTACTGCAATTCGGGATGCGCATGGATGTCCTGGCGCCAGGCTGTGATTTCATCCTGAAGTTCGGCAAAGCGGTTCTTTACGGGCATGGATCTTCCTATTCTGTGGATCAGGCGATGGGCATCCGGCGCTCGACCAGCTCGGCAAACCAACTGCAGCCCAGCGGAATCGCATCGTCATCGAAGATATAGGATGGATGATGGCACATGGCACTGTCTCCATTGCCCAAAAACACGTAGGCGCCAGGACGTTCTTCGAGCATGTAGGAAAAATCCTCCGACGGCATGATCGGTTCGGCCGCGTCATTCACGTTTGGCGTGACAGCGCGCGCGGCCTCGGCGGCATAGACAAGGTGTGACGGCGTGTTGACGGTGACGGGATAGCCCGGCTTCCAGATGACCTCTGCCGTTGCGCCAAAGGCGGCGGCGGTGTCTTCGGCAACCCGGCGCACCCGGGTTTCGGCAAGACTGCGGATTGCGGGGTCCAGCGTGCGCACCGTGCCAGTCATCCGCGCGGTCTGCGGGATGATGTTGGACTGGTTGCTGTCGGTCTCGAACGTGCCGACCGTCAGGACGGTGGGTCTGAGCGGGTCGATGTTGCGCGACACGATCGTATGCAGGCTCACAACGATTTGCGCGGCCACCAATGTGGTATCGATGGTGGTATGCGGCTCGGCGGCGTGGCCTCCCAGACCGGTCACATGGATCTCGAAATCGTCCTGGGAAGCCTGGCTCGGACCCGGGCACATCTCAAAAGTGCCGACCGGAACGCCCGGGGCCGTGTGCAGACCGTAGACCTCCTGAATGCCCCACCGGTCCATCAGGCCGTCCTGGCACATTTCGAGTCCCCCGGCCCCGCCCTCTTCGGCAGGCTGGAAAATCACGACCGCCTTGCCGTCAAAATTGCGCGTCTCCGACAGGTACTTGGCCGCGCCAAGAAGCATGGCCGTGTGCCCGTCATGACCGCAGGCGTGCATAAGGCCCGGCGTGCTCGAGGCATAGTCCACTCCGGAGGTTTCGGTGATCGGCAGGGCGTCCATGTCGGCGCGCAGACCCACGACCCGGCCAGAGGTGTTGGTGCGCCCTTCGATGACGGCAACGACCCCGGTGCGGCCAACGCCGGTGGTTATGTCGGTGAGGCCGAATGCCGTGAGCCGTTCGACAACAAAGGCGGCGGTCTTGTGCACCTCAAACAGCAGTTCGGGGTTCTGATGGAGATGGCGCCGCCATGCGGTGATCTCGTCCTGCATCTCTGCCAGACGGTTCTTGATGGGCATGGCCTGATCCTTTCGTGTCTTTGTAGGGCGGGGTTTACCCCGCCGCGGCGCAGCCGCGCGCCCTGCAATGGCGGGGTAAACCCCGCCCTACATCACCCGCTGCAACAGACGTTCCATAAAGTCGTGACCCGCGTTCAGCTCGCTGATGGCGAGATACTCGTTTTCCTGATGCGCCTGTTCGATGCTGCCCGGTCCGCAGATCACCGCCGAGTAGCCCGCTGTCTGGAAATGCCCCGCCTCGGTGCCATAGCTCACCACATGGGTGCCATTGTCCCCGGTAATCTGACGCACCAGCCCTTCTGCCGCTCCTTCCGTCTCGGGCACCAGCCCCGGAACGGTGAAGAACGGTTTCAGTTCAATGCTGGTCTGCGGCTGGATCGCCTGCATCTCGGCCTCGATCTCGGCCACCTTGCTTTCAAACGCCGCCTTCCATTCGGTCAGCGTCTCGCCCGGCACCAGCCGGGCTTCCACCGCAAAGCGGCAGTCGCGCGCCGTGATGTTATGCGCTGTTCCACCGCTGATCATGCCGATGTGCTGTGTTGTCCAGGGCGGGTTGAAATGTGCCGCGGCGGCAGCGGGTTCGGCCGCCATGTTTGCGGCATTGCGCGCGTTGGCCCACTCAATCAGCTTGGCGGCAAACATGATCGCCGAGACCCCGGTGTGCAGCAGCGACGAATGCACCTCATAGCCGTGAAAATGCACCGAATAGCCTGTGCTGCCCTTGTGCCCCGTCACCGCCGTCATGAGGGAGGGTTCACCGATGATCGCTGCCGAGCCTCTCGGCAAGACCGCATCCATCGCATCGATCAGAGGCGGAGCGCCGGCGCAGCCGATTTCTTCGTCATAAGACAGGGCGATCTGCAGCGGGCGTTTGAGATCGCGTCTGGAGCCCTCGACCAGCGCCCAGATCGCCAGCGCGTCAAAGCCCTTCATGTCACAGGTGCCGCGCCCATAGAGCCTGCCGTCCTTCTCGACCACTTCAAAGGGATCGGTATCCCAGGCCTGCCCCTTGACCGGCACCACATCCGTATGCCCGGAGAACACGATGGCGCCGGGTTCCCAGGGGCCGACATGGGCAAACACCGCGGCCTTTTTCTCCGCGCCCGGCTTGTCGTGGCGATGCGCCTCGATCCCATGCGACCCAAGATAGTCTTCCACCCACTCGACCAGCGTCAGGTTGCTCTTGTTGGACACCGTGGGAAACGAGACCAGCGCCTCCAGAATGGCGCGCGGCGACAGGACCTCGGCCATGGCTCAATACCCGCTGTCTGTGGTCAGCACGAAATGTCCCGGTTCGACCTCGGCATAGACCGAGGGTTCAGGTTCATATTCCACCAAATGGATCGGCGACGGGATCGGTTTGAAGTTCAGATCGCGCTCGGATTTGCGACGATGCGGATCAGCGATCGGCACCGCCTTCATCAGCGCCTGCGTATAGGCATGCTGCGGGTTCTCGAAGATCCTGTCGCGGGGGCCCATCTCCACGATCCGACCGAGATACATCACGCCGACATCGTGGCTCACCCGCTCGACCACGGCCATGTCGTGAGAAATAAACAGGAAAGACAGCTCCAGCTCCGCCTGCAATTCCATCATCAGGTTCAACACCTGCGCCTGCACGGACACGTCCAGCGCTGACACCGCCTCGTCGGCCACGATCAGCTTGGGCCGCAGGGCCAGAGCCCGCGCGATGGCCACCCGTTGCCGCTGACCGCCCGACAATTCATGCGGGAAACGTTGCATGAAGCTGCGCGGCAGTTGCACCCGGTCAAACAATTGTTCGACCCGGGCTTTGATGTCCACGCCGGGATTGGGATAATTGTAGAGCGGCTCGGCCACTTGATCCGATAGCTGCATCTGCGGATTGAGCGAGGCGAAAGGATCCTGGAAGATCATCTGCATGTCGACGCGCGCATCGCGCAGCGCGCGATCATCCAGTTCCGTGATTTCCAGCCCGTCCAGATTGACCGACCCCGAGAGCGGCTGCACCAGACGCAAAAGCGACCGCCCCACCGTGGACTTGCCGCAGCCCGATTCGCCGACCAGCGACAGCGTCCGGCCCTTGTTGATGGAAAACGAGACATCCTCGACAGCATGCACATTGGCCACGGTGCGGCGAAAGAACCCGCCCTTGACCGCAAAGCGCGTGACAAGGTTCTCGACCGTCAAAAGCCTGCGTTCCGTGCCCGGGATCGGTGCAATGGTCTGCCCCTCGACGCCCATGAGTTTCATCGGCTCAGGCGCCGCCTTGCCGCGCATTTCTCCGAGCTTGGGCACCGCCGCGAGCAACGACCGCGTATAGGCGTGTTTCGGGTTTTCAAAGATCTCGGCGACAGGGCCTTCCTCGACCTTTTCGCCGCGAAACATCACGACGACGCGGTCGGCCATCTGCGCCACCACTGCCATGTCATGGGTGATGAACATCACGGCTGTGCCGGTTTCCCGCTTGAGCCGGTCCATCAGGGCCAGGATCTCGGCCTGGATTGTCACATCCAGCGCCGTCGTCGGTTCATCCGCGATCAGCAGTCTTGGCTCACAGGCCAGCGCCATGGCGATCACCACACGCTGACGCATGCCGCCCGAGAGTTCGTGCGGGTACTGCTTCATGCGGCGTTCGGCTTCCGGGATACGCACCTGCTTGAGCAATTCCAGCGCCCGGTCCTGCGCCTGCTGCTTGCTGAGCCCCTTGTGAACGCGCAGCCCTTCGGTGAGCTGGCGTTCCACAGTGAAGACCGGGTTGAGCGCGGTCATCGGCTCCTGGAAGATCATGCCGATCTGATTGCCGCGAATGGAGCGCATCAGATCCTGTTTGGCCTTGGCGACATCCACTTCGTCGCCAGGCTTTCCGTCGCGATCAAACAGCAACTGGCCGCCGGCGATATGCCCGCCGCCGAATTCTACAAGCCGCATCAAGGACAAAGACGTCACCGACTTGCCCGAGCCGCTTTCGCCCACCACGCAGACGGTCTCGCCCGAGTTGATGTCAAAGGACACCCCCTTGACGCCCTCGACCGGCCCCGACTTGGTTTGAAACGTGACCCGAAGACCTTTGATTTGCGCAATAGGCTGATCCAGCACCTCAGGCACTCCCATCGTTGGATGCTGAACGCTATGGCTTCAAAGACAAGAGAGTCAAACCCCAGAGCAGCTTTCCCGGTCGCAGCCCTTGCAATTTTCCGAATCTCTGTTTCGATATTCATCGTGCTCGACGAAAGTTGACCGCGGGATCAGGAGATCGCATCACACTGCGATCCGGGTTGCGGATCAGTAGCGTCGGACCGACCAGCCGTCATCAGAGCGGCCTTCAATGGCACGGAGTATCCGTGTCCAACATGGAGTGTAATATGAGCTTGAAATCCCTTATGCTGGGTGCAACCGCCACCGTGGCGCTCGTGGGCACGGCATTTGCCGAAGGCCACGAAGGCGACCGCGGCCGCGATGGCAACGTCAGCATCATCTATTGGCAGGCGCCTTCGATCCTGAACCCTTATTTGTCAGGGGGAACCAAGGACATCGAAAGCGCTTCGCTCGTCATTGAGCCACTGGCCCGCTTTAACGAAACCGGCGCTCTGGTGCCGTGGCTGGCCTCCGAAATCCCGACCGTCGCCAATGGCGGCGTCAGCGAAGACCTGACAACGATCACCTGGAAAATTGCCGACGGCATGATGTGGTCGGATGGCACACCGGTGACTTCGGCGGACGTGAAGTTCACCGCCGACTACTGCATGCACCCCGAAGGTGGTTGCGCCCAGGGCGCCTTCTTTGACAGCGTCGAGAGCGTCGAGGCCGTGGACGGCGCGACCGTCAAGGTCACTTTCACCCAGCCGCAGCCCAATCCCTACCTGCCATTTGTCGGCGGCCAGTCGCCGATCATTCAGGCCGCACAATTCGCGGAGTGCGTGGGCGCGCGCGCACCCGAGTGCACCACCGAGAACTTCAACCCGATCGGCACCGGTCCGTTCAAGGTGGTGGAGTTCAAGCCCAATGACGTGATCACCTTTGAGGCCAATGAAAACTACCGCGTCGAAGGCAAGCCTGCCTTTGCGTCCGTGACCTTCAAAGGCGGCGGTGACGCCACGGCGGCGGGCCGTTCGGTTCTGGAAACCGGCGAATTCGACTATGCCTGGAACCTGCAGCTTGCACCTGACGTCATCGCCTCGATGGAAGCGGCCGGCAAAGGCATCGCCATCGCAGGCTTCGGCCCGCTGGTGGAGCGCATTCAGATCAACCTGACCAACCCGTCGCCTGATCTGCCGCCCGAGACCCGCTCCACCGTGGCTGAACCCCACCCTTTCCTGACCGACATCAATGTGCGCAAAGCCCTTTCCATGGCCATCGACCGCGAACTGCTGGTCGAAGTGGGCTACGGCAAAGCCGGTAAAGTGACCTGTGACTGGGTGCCGGTGCCGGCAGCCTATGCGGCAGGCAATACTGACTGCTTCGGCCAGGATATTGCGGGCGCCAACAAGTTGCTTGACGATGCGGGCATCGTCGACAGCGATGGCGATGGCGTGCGCGAAAAGGACGGCGTTCCGCTCAAGATCCTCTACCAGACCTCAACCAACGCCGTGCGTCAGGACTTCCAGGCCCTGATCAAGCAGTGGTGGTCGGAGATTGGTGTTGAAACCGAGCTTCGCAACATCAACGCGTCGGTCTTCTTCGGCGGCGACCCGGGCAGCCCGGACACGTTCCAGAAGTTCTATGCCGATGTTGAAATGTACGCCAACACCTTCAACGGCACCGACCCGCAGCAGTATCTTCAGCAGTACCGCTGTGGCAGTGAGCCCAAGCCTTCGAGCCAGTGGCAGGGTGAAAACATCAACCGCTTCTGCGATCCCGAGTTTGACAAGCTCCTCGACGAGCTGGCCCGGACCGGTGATATCGACAAGCGCGGCGAGATCGCCAAGAAGCTCAACAACATGATGACCATCGAAAGCTATTCCATGCTGCCGCTGGTGCACCGTGGCCGTGTGTCGGCACATGCCAACACATTGGGCGGCGTTGTCCTGAACGTCTGGGACAGCGAGCTTTGGAACATCTCCGACTGGTACCGTAAGAAGGGCAGCTAATCGCTGACCTCCGCGGCCGGCCCCTGCAAATGGGGCCGGCCGACCTGCATTTGCCCCCGGTCAGGCAGTATTGGCCTCCCACTACATCGGCAAAAGGCATCCCCAGAGAATGCTGACATATACGCTCCGAAGACTGGTCGTGGCTATTCCCACCCTGCTCTTCATCAGTCTGGCCATTTTCCTGCTGCTGGAACTGGCGCCCGGCGATCCCATGGCGCAGGTCCCGCTGACCGTGCCACCGGAAGTCAAGGAACGCATGCGCGAGGCGCTGGGACTGGGCGAGCCGCTCTATATCCGGTTCTTCAAGTGGTGTTACCAGTTCTTCGTGATCGAGCCGACGATCTTCATTGATACGATCTTTGGCACCACCTGGGCCGAGGGCGAACAGCGCGTTATCTCCTGGCAGACACGTTCGCCGGTGATGGAAATCGTGGTCCAGCGTCTGCCCCAGACCCTGACCGTTGTGGGCCTGGCCTACGTGGTCGGTGTGCTGATCGCCCTGCCGATCGGGATCTATTCGGCCTACAAGCAGTATTCGGTGTTTGACCAGGCCGGCACATTCATCTCGATGGTGGGCTTTTCGGTGCCGCCGTTCTTCTCGGGCGTTCTGGTGATCGTCATCTTCTCGGTCCAGCTGGGCTGGTTCCCGTCGATCTACGACACCACCCACAGCGTGACCGACTGGGACAGTTTCATGGTTCAGGTCCGGCAGATGATCATGCCGGTGATGGTCCTGGCGCTGCAGACCACGGCGCAGATCTCGCGCTTCATGCGCGCCTCGATGCTCGACAATCTCAACCAGGATTATGTGCGCACCGCCCGCGCCAAGGGGCTTTCGGAAGCCACGGTGGTTCTGGTCCATGTGCTTAGAAATTCGATGATCCCGGTGATCACGGTGATCGCACTGGGCGTGCCTTCGATCTTTGGGGGCGCCATCATCACCGAGCAGGTGTTCAAGGTGAACGGCATCGGTCAGCTTCTGATCACCGCCATTGAGGCCAACGACTTGCCCATGGTCCACACCCTGACCTTTATCTTCGCCGTGCTGATCGTGTTCTTCAACCTGATCGCCGATATACTCTACGGCGTACTTGACCCGAGGATCCGCTATGACTGACGCGCCGGAACAGCAAGCGACCCAGTCGGTGACCGCGCCACTGACGGATCCGGCCCCCTCTTCTCAGGCCAGCAGCAAATGGGGTGATGTCTGGAGTCAGTTCAGCCGCCACCGCGGCGCGCTGGCCGGTCTGGTGGTCTTTGTGTCCATCCTGGTCGGTGTCTTCATCGGCCCGCTGATCTACCCGCAGGACGCGCAATTCGTGCCCACGGGCCGCGCGTTTATTGAACTCAAGGACATGCGCCCGGCCTATATGCTGCTCTGGGACAGCGAGGCCAAGGCCGACTGGGCGCATCCGCTGGGCACCGACAATATCGGGCGCGACACGCTGGCCCGGCTCTTGCAGGGCGGTCAGGTGTCAATCACCGTCGGCTTGGCCGCAATGCTGCTGGCGCTTTTCGTCGGCACGCTGGTCGGGGTCTGTGCGGGCTATTTCAAACGCCTCGACGGGATCCTGATGCGGCTCACGGATCTCTTTCTTGCCCTGCCCCTGCTGCCATTGCTGCTGGTCACGGTGCTCTTGTTCCGCGATCCTCTGAAGAACGCCTTCGGACCGGAGGGCGGCATCTTTGTGCTGATCGTTTTCATCGTCGGCGTGACCTCCTGGATGCAAACGGCGCGGATCGTGCGCGGCGACGTGCTGGCTCTGAAAGAGCGGGAGTTCGTCCTTGCGGCGCAATCCATTGGCACACGCAACGGCAAGATGGTCGTCCGTCACATCCTGCCCAACGTCTTGTCGCCAATCATGGTCTCCGCCACTCTGGGCATTGCAACGGCGATCATCACCGAATCTGCGCTCTCTTTCCTTGGCTTCGGCTTTCCGCCGGACTTTCCGACCTGGGGCCGGCTCCTCAATGACGCCGTCGACCGCATGACGCTCTATCCGGAACGTGCCATTTGGCCAGGTGTGATGATCTCGGTCACGGTGCTGAGCGTCAATTATATGGGCGATGGCCTGCGGGACGCGCTGGACCCGCGTATCCGCGGCCGCTGATTCACAACCGCGGGACGTCCGCCCTGTGTGCGATGCGCGGGCCGGAGCGGCCCGCGTTGTCCGGGGGACTGGCACCAGAGGCGCGGCGTCAACACGCCAGTCCGACAGGTGTCACGGGTGTCCCCAGTGCCGCCGCCCGCGTTCCTTGTCGTGGGTCAACCGCCGGATGCGACGGAAGCGCGACGGCAACACGCCAGTCCTACAGGTGTCACAGGTGTCCCCGACCGATGTCCTTGTCGCGGGTCAACCGCCGCCGGATGCGACGCAAGCGCGACGGCAACACGCCAAGCCCGACAGATGTCACAGGTGTCCCCGGCGCCGCCGACCGCGCTACTTGTCGCGGTTCAACCGCCGGCGGATGCGACGCACCGCCAGCCAGACCGCCAGGACCACTGGCAGGGTGATCAGAGCCGTCACGCCGCCCTTGTCGATGCCCAGAATTCCGCCCAGCGGGCCCAGCAAATAGCCCACGAGCGAGACCGCATAGTAGCTGATCGCCACGACCGAGAGTCCCTCGACGGTGTGCTGCAGCCGCAGTTGCATGTCTGCCCGCCGGTCCATGCTTTCCAAAAGCGCCTGATTCTGAGCCGAGCGTTCCACATCCACCCGCGTTCGCAACAGATCGCCCGCACGCATTGCACGGTCCGCCAGCCGCTGAAGCCGCGCTTCGGTCGAATCCACCGTGCGCATCGCGGGATCAAACCGCCGGCTCATAAACTCCGAAAAGGTCGTGCGCCCGGCCACCCGCGCCTCTTGCAAGCCCTCAATGCGGTCCATCACAATGGCATTGTAGGCGCCCGTTGCGCCGAACCGGAACGAGGCCTGGGCGGCCATCGTCTCCAGCTCCGACGAGATCGCCAGCAGCTCCGGCAGGATCTGATCGGCGGGTTTGGCATCTTCCGTCATTTCGATCATCAATTCGGTGAGCCGCGTGTCGAGCTGCCCGATGCGCCCCGAAATGGAACGCGCCCGGGTAAAGCCCAGCAGTGAAATCGTCTTGTAGGTCTCGATTTCCAGCAGCCGCTGGACCATGCGGCCGACCCGTCGGTCGTCGGAATTGTCCTTGGTGAAGACGGCAAAGCGCATATGGCCCGCCGGATCGATCCGGAAGTCGGAGGCGACAATCGCGGTATCTTCCAGCACGTCAGACACGACCATGCTCTCCGGCACGAACCAGGCTTCCAGCGCCCCCAGCAGGTCAGCCTCGTCCCGTGGCGCCGAGGTGATCCGCACCAAAGCCGAGGTCAGCCGTTGTCCCGGCGCCTGTGCCAGCCAATCCTCCGGCAGGATATCAAAGAGATCGGGATCAAAGGCGCGCTCACTCACCCCGCTGCAAAACAGCGTGTAGGTGACGAATTCCGTATGCTGTTCCCATTTCAGCCAATAGCGACCGATCTGGGTGTAAAAGTGCGTGGCGCCGGGCTGGGGATGGGCCGAGCCATGCCGATCCAGCAGCGTGATCAGATGTTCCAGATCCTTCGCCCGGTCCCGTGCCACCGCGCCCGAGCGCTGCTTGATCGCCAGAAAAATCGCCATTGAGGGCGTTGCAAGGCTGGGAAAAGGCCGGGCATGCAACTCATTGGCCAGCGCATATCGCAATGGGTGATCTTCGACGGACGGCATCATCGCTCTCCTGACTCTGCGCCCACCATAGCAGCAGTTCTCTCCAAAGGAGATCAAGATGTTTAAAAAAATCAGACCGTTAGAGGAATACCTTTGTATACATTTGGCCTCGACCTCAGACCTCGGCCTCGGCAAAGACCTCCAGCGCGGCGTTCAGCCCGTTGATGGCCGCCGGCAACCCGGCGTAGACAGACATCTGCCAGATCACCTCGAGGATTTCCGCTTCGCTGGCCCCGGCCCTGCGGGTATGGGCGATATTGACCTTCAGTTGCGGGCCGGTCTGCCCGCCCAGCGCCGTGAGGGCCGCCACTGTACACAATTGCCGGGTTCTCAGGTCCAGCCCGGGCCGTGCGTAGTGCCGGCCATAGGCCCACT
>JBCDEC010000078.1:0-17389 GCA_039179965.1 Pseudomonadota bacterium | reverse complement strand
GTATGTTGATCCCCGCCGTCACGTCGAACCCATTGGCCTTTGCCCTTTCAAGCGCGGGCAGGGCGCGTGCGGTGGTGATCTGATCGGCGTGGTAGCGCGCTCCGGTCATCTCGACCATGGCGATGTCGCGGTCCAGCCCCATCCTTTCGGCCATGGGCGAGGCGCCAGCGAGCCCGCGCAGCGATGCAAATTTGCCCGAGGTTGCCGAGGCGCCTGCAGAGAGATCCGGATCCTGCGGATGCCCCAGAACCAGAGCGCCCAGGCTGCGGGCATAGGTCAGCGCGCGCCCGAAAACCTTGGTATTGCGCACCACCCGGTCCCCGTCCGAGAAGGCCACAGCGCCCGCATCCAGCAAAAACCCGATCTCGGTCATCTCGCGCCCGTCGCGCGCCTTGGTCAGCGTGCCCATGGGCAGGACCTTGACCGGCGTCTCGCTCTGGGCGCGGCGCAGTACGAATTCCAGCGTTTCCGGGGTATCGATGGGTGGCGTGGTATCCGGGCGCATGATCATCGTCGTGACCCCGCCTTTGGCGGCCGCCTCTCCGGCCGTACGAAAGCTCTCCTTGTGGCGCTCTCCGGGCTCGCCAATCTTGACGCCCAGATCCACGATCCCCGGCGCGAGGCAGGCGCCTGCGCAATCGATCACGCGGTGTGCCGACGCGGTCTCGGACGGCGCGAGCCGTGCGTGAATCACGCCATCGCGTACCAGCAGCCCACCGGGCGCCTCTGTCTGGGTCTCGGGATCGATCACGCGGGCGTTTGTGAAAAGCAGTTCGGACATCAAAGGATCAGGACCAAAACCAAAAGGAGGAGCATGGCCATGACCACGCCAAAGACAAGGGCGCCGGCGCGGCGCGCGGCGTTGCGCGTCTCGCGCGGTGAGGATTTTGCAGGTCGAGGTCTGGCGCTGGCGCTTTCCGGGGCCGGGCCAGTGGTTTCGGGCCGGTCTTCGTCGTAGCTGCCGATCAGGGTCAGCGCCGGGGCTGGCGATAGGGTGACGCCGGTATCGCCGTAGGCCCGGCTGAAGAGCAAAAGCACGTGACCGTCCAGCGCATCCAGACGCGTCCGGTCGCGCGCAACCTCGGATTCGGGAATGCCACAGCCCTCAACCAGGTACCCGGTCAGCCCGAGGCCTTCGAGATTTTTCACCGGAAAGATCTCCACCCGGGCCGGATCGAGCGGCGCCACTCCAAGCGCATCAGCAGGCTCCAGCACCTCGGCCTCGTCATCGCTCATGGACAGGGAAAAGACCCGCACGCGGCCGCGCTCTCCGGCGGGCAGGGTCAGGTGCGGCGCGCTCACGCCGCTGCCTCGCGCAGATTGCGGGCCAGCAGCTCCATCGCCGCCATGCGCACGGCAACACCCATCTCCACCTGATCCTGAATGACGGAGCGATTGATGTCATCGGCAATTTCACCATCGATCTCGACACCGCGGTTCATCGGCCCCGGGTGCATCACGATGGCATCCTCCTTGGCCAGAGCGAGCTTGGCCGCGTCGAGCCCGTAGCGGTGGTAGTACTCTCGTTCCGAGGGGATAAATCCGCCGTCCATGCGTTCCTTCTGAAGCCGCAGCATCATGACGACGTCGGCGTCTTTCAGACCCTCTTCCATGTCCTGATAGACCTCGGCCCCGAACTCGGCGATGCCTGCGGGCATCAAGGTGGGTGGACCAATCAGCCGAATGCGGCTCTCCATCTTGCCCAGAAGCAAAATGTTCGACCGGGCCACGCGAGAATGGGCGATGTCGCCGCAGATCGCCACGGTCAGCCGATGCAGCCGGCCTTTGGCGCGGCGAATGGTCAAGGCATCCAGCAGCGCCTGGGTCGGGTGTTCATGCCGTCCGTCACCGGCATTGAGCACCGCGCAATTGACCTTTTGGGCCAAGAGATCCACCGCGCCCGATTGCGGATGCCGGACCACAAGCAGATCGGGGTGCATGGCATTGAGGGTCAGCGCGGTGTCGATCAGCGTTTCGCCCTTTTTGAGCGAAGAGCTTTGCATCGCCATGTTCATCACGTCTGCGCCAAGCCGTTTGCCTGCCAGCTCGAAACTCGCCTGCGTGCGGGTCGAGTTCTCGAAAAACATGTTGATCTGGGTCAGGCCCGCCAGCGCCGTGCCGCGTTTGGCCGCGCTGCGGTTGAAATCCACATAGGTCTCGGCAAGATCCAGGATCTCCACAATTGCGGGCGGAGAGAGCGGCTCGATGCCAAGCAGGTGTTTTTCGCTGAAACTCATGAGGCCCCTCACCGATCTCGCGCCGGTTATAGAAAGGGGGCGGAGGAGCGGCAAGCCCGGTAGGGTGGGCATTTACCTCCCCGATGCCGAGGCCTAGCTTAGGGACATGGAGTCGGGGATCGACAGACAGACCGCCGAGGCGCTTTTGGCCTGGCAGGTTGAGATGGGCGCAACCGAGGCGATCGGTGACAAGCCGGTCGACCGCTATGCGATCGCATCACCCTCTGGCGCGTCAAGCTCAAGCGCATCAGGTCGTGGCGTGCCGCCGCCTGGCACGCCAGCCGCGCCCGGCCCGGGTCAGCCGCCACACGCACTGCCATCCGGTGCGGTCCCGGATCAGGCGAGCGACGCGCCCGACCCGGTCGCGCTGGCGGCACAGGCGGCGCAATCGGCGACTACGCTCGAAGAGCTGCAGGCCGCGCTAGAGGCGTTTGAAGGCTGCGAGTTAAAGCGCGGCGCGCGTTCGACCGTCTTTTGCGACGGCATTGCAGGCGCGCGCGTGATGGTCATTGGCGAAGCCCCGGGCCGCGACGAGGACCGCGACGGCAAGCCCTTTGTGGGCCGCGCCGGGCAATTGCTTGATCTTATGCTGGCGCCGGTTGGCCTTAGCCGCCAGGAAAACGTGTACATTACCAACGTACTGCCCTGGCGCCCGCCGCAGAACCGGGACCCGAGACCGGACGAAATTGCCATGATGAAGCCCTTCCTGGCCGCCCATGTGCGGTTGGCAAAGCCCGAGGTCCTTGTGATCATGGGAAATATTTCGTGCCAGGCGCTGTTGGGCAAACGCGGGATCACCCGTTTGCGCGGCACCTGGGACCAGGCGCTCGATTTGCCGGCTTTGCCGATGTTCCATCCGGCCTATCTGTTGCGCAACCCGCCTGCCAAACGCGCGGCCTGGGCGGATATGCTTGAATTGCGTGTCCGGCTTGATGCGCTGTAACCCGGTCGGCTTTGGGATGACGTGAGATGAAGATCCTTGCCTTTTCTGATCTCCACGCCGCCACCGGGGCGGCTGCGGCGTTGGTGGACCTCAGCGCCGAGGTGGATCTGGTGATCGGCGCCGGGGACTTCTGCAACATGCGCCAGGGCCTGGACGAGGCCATGGCGCTGCTGTCCGGTCTGCAGGCCCCGTTGGTTGCCGTGCCTGGAAATGCCGAAAGCGTCGAGGAGCTGCGCGATGCATCCGGCCCCGGCACAACGGTTCTGCATGGCGATGGCTGCGAGATCGATGGCATCCGGCTGTTTGGGCTGGGCTACGGCGTGCCCACCACGCCCTTTGGCGCCTGGTCATGTGATCTGAGCGAGGCGCAGGCAGCGTCAATGCTCGCAAGCTGCGCGGAGGTTGACATTCTGGTGCTGCACTCGCCGCCCAAGGGGATCGCCGACCGGACCTCTGCAGGCCAGTCGGTGGGATCGACGGCCATTGCCGAAGCCATTGCGCGTCTTCAGCCGCGTCTGGCCTTTTGCGGCCATATTCATGACAGCTGGGGCGCGCGCGGCCGGATCGGCGCGACCGAGATTGTCAATCTTGGGCCTCAAGGCCATGTATTCGAGGTCGCTCCATGATCGATCCGACCGTTCTGCTGGTCTTTCTGCCCGCCGCGCTGGCGCTCAACCTCATGCCGGGCGCGGATATGATGTTTTGTGCGGCACAGGCGATGAGCCAAGGCCAACGCGCGGCCTGGCGCGCCTCGGCTGGCATCGCGCTGGGCGGTATGCTTCACGGACTCGCCGCCGGTCTGGGTCTGGCCGCGATCATGGCCGCACAACCGCTGCTTTTTGATGTGATCCGCTGGGTCGGCGTGGCCTATTTGCTCTGGCTGGCGTGGAACGCCCTGATAGCAGATCCCGCCGCGCCGTCTGACGCGCGTCGCGCACCCCGTCCGTTTGCCGAAGGACTGATCGTCAATCTGACGAACCCCAAGGTGATCCTCTTCGTGCTGGCCTTCATGCCGCAATTCATTGATCCGACGCAGGCTATTCTGCCGCAATTTCTGATCTTTTCCGCGCTGCTGGTCACGGGTGGCTTCGTCATCAATGGTCTGGCCGGCACCCTGGCAGGGGGGGTGCGACAGGTCATCAAAGGGCGCGCTGCGCGCTGGCCTGCCCGGATCTCTGCCGTCGTCTTTGCAGCGCTGGCGCTGCGTCTCATTCTGCAGGAGCGTCCGTGATGTCGCGTATCGATGAAAGCCTGGAGTTCATGCCGGTCCGGATCGCAGTTCTGACCGTGTCCGACAGCCGCAGTCTGGAGGAAGACCGCTCTGGTCAGGTGCTGGTCGACCGGATCGAGACTGCGGGCCATCGGGTGTCCAAACGCCAGATCCTGCCTGACGAACGCTCCGAGATTGCCGATCAACTCCGCGCCTGGGTGGCCGATCCGGAGATCGACGTGGTGATCTCAACCGGCGGCACCGGGCTGACGGGCCGGGATGTCACGGTCGAAGCACACCGGGATGTCTATGAAAAGGAGATTGACGCCTTTTCCACGGTCTTCACGATCGTCTCGATGCAAAAAATCGGAACAAGTGCTGTTCAAAGTCGCGCGACCGGAGGCGTGGCCGGGGGCACCTATCTTTTTGCCCTGCCGGGCAGCCCTGGGGCCTGCAAGGACGCCTGGGACGAAATCTTGTGCAAACAACTCGACTTTCGCCATCGCCCTTGTAACTTTGTTGAGATATTTCCCCGGTTGGCGGAGCATTTGCGACGGAAATAATGCTCAGGCGCGTTATCTTAGGATGACCAAGGCTCGATAACGGGTCCAGGAAATGTCCGCTCAGCGGAACCGAAGGTATGGTGCGATGAAGTTTTTGCGGCAGAGTCTTGTCGGCATATTTTTGACAGCCCTGACGCTGGCGCTGTTGCTCAAGGCAGGCCAGCTTGTGATGGGCGCGGTTCAGGAACGGATGAGCGCCGAGGTCCAGCAACCGCAAGCGCGCGAGCGGATCTTCGCGGTCAATGTCGAGACCGCGGTGCCAGAAACCGTAATTCCGTATCTGGAAGCCTTTGGCGAAGTGGACAGCCGCCGCACGCTGGAGGTACGCGCCGCTGCGCAGGGCCGTGTGGTGTTCCTGGCTGAGAGTTTCGAGGAAGGCGGCACTGTTCGCACCGGCGATCTTTTGATGGAGGTCGATCCGGCAGATGCCGAAGGCGCGCTGGATCGGGCGCTGAGCGACAGGCTCGACGCGGAGGCTGAAGTCGCGGACGCGGACCGGGGTCTTGCACTGGCGCTGGACGAGTTGAAAGCGGCGCGCGATCAGGCTGAACTGCGGGAAAAGGCCTTTCAGCGACAGCTTGATCTGAACGAACGCGGCGTCGGAACGGCTGCAACAGTGGAATCCGCCGAACTGGCGGCCGCGCAGGCGCGTCAATCTGTGCTCGGCAGCCGTATGTCCGTGGCCCAGGCCGAGGCTCGGGTCGATCAGGCCGACACCCGGTTGAACCGCTCCGAGATCAGCCTGCGCACGGCCGAACGCGATCTGGCCGATACCCGGATCATTGCGCCGTTCGATGGCACGTTGAGTGACGTGACACTGGTCGAAGGACGTCTGGTGAAGCTCAACGAACGCGTCGCCAGTCTTGTAGATCCCGAACAACTCGAGGTCGCTTTCCGGATTTCCACCGCGCAGTATGTGCGGCTTCTGGACGAAGAGGGCAGCCTTCTCGATGCACCGGTTGAGGTGTCCCTCAACATTGCCGGTATCGACCTGGTGGCGGGCGGGCGCATCAGCCGCGACAGCGCGGCGGTGGGCGAAGGCCAGTCGGGGCGTCTGCTCTTTGCCAGTCTGGACGATGCGCCGGGTTTCAAACCCGGCGATTTCGTGACTGTCCGCGTCGAGGAGCCGGAACTCGATGCGGTCGTGCGTCTGCCGGCCTCTGCGATTGATGCCAGCAGCACGGTTCTTGTCGTCGGGCCCGAAGACCGGTTGCGCGCGATTCCCGTCGAGTTGGTTCGCCGCCAAGGGGACACGGTCCTGCTGCGCGGTGAGGGTCTTGCGGGCAGTGAGGTGGTCCTCGCGCGCACTCCGCTTTTGGGCCTGGGGATCAAAGTGCGGCCGATCCGTCGGGACGCGCCGGAAGACGTGGCCGCGGCGGCCGCCGCCACAGTGACGCTGAGTGACGAACGCCGGGCGGAGCTTGTGGCCTTTGTGACGGAAAACAAACGCATGCCGGAAGATGTGAAGGCGCGCTTGCTTGGGGCGCTGAACCAGGAAGAGGTACCGCAAGGCGTGGTGCAGCGCATCGAATCCCGGATGGGGGGCTAACTCATGGTGCGCGCACTGCCTCCAGCCGCTGGCGGCCTGCTGTCCTACTTCACGCGTCACCGTACGGCGGCGAACCTGCTGCTCGTGGTGCTGATGGTTCTGGGCCTTGCGGCGATCCCGAACATGCGCACGCAGTTCTTTCCTGACGTGGTCAGCGACAGCATGACCATTAGCGTCCGCTGGGATGGCGCCGGTCCGGAAGATGTCGACGGCGCGATCGTGCAGGTGCTGGAGCCCGCACTTCTGGCTGTCGAAGGGGTTGAAAGCTCCACCTCGACCTCCCGCGAGGGCTCGGCCAACATCGTTATGGAGTTTGAACCCAGTTGGGACATGTCCCGCGCCTCGGATGAGGTGCAATCGGCCATCGACGGGATCACGACGCTGCCGGAGGATGCCGACGACCCGGTTGTGCGTCGCGGGGCCTGGCGCGACCGGGTGACGGATGTCGTGATCACCGGACCGGTCGATCCACAGCAACTGGGCCTCTTCGCCGATGAACTGATCTCTCGCCTGTTTTCGGTTGGTGTGACACGCACCACGATCCGTGGCGTTGCCGCGGCCCGCACCATTGTCGAAGTGCCGTCGGTCAATCTCATGGCCTATGACATAACGATGGAGGAAATCTCCGCCGCCATTGCCGGAGAGGTGAACGCCAATCCGGCCGGCGATGTCACCGGCGCCAATGCCCGCGTGCGCACCGGGACCGAAAAACGCTCCGCAGACCAGATCGAAGCCATTGTGCTGCGCTCCAATCCCGACAATTCCAAGCTGACGATCGGCGACGTGGCGACGATCCTGGTCGAAGGCTCGGACCGCAACCGGAAGTACTATGTCGGCGAAAATCCGGCGGTGTCGATCCGGGTGGATCGTTCGAACACCGGGGATGCCATTGAGGTTCAGCACACGGTCGAGGCTCTGGTCGCCGAAATGCAGGCCTCGCTGCCGCAGGGCGTGACCATCGATCTGATACGTACCCGGGCCGAGGCCATCACCCAGCGTCTCGATATTCTTATCGACAACGGGGCGTTGGGTCTGGCGCTTGTCGTGGTGCTGCTGTTTTTGTTCCTCAACGCCCGAATTGCCTTCTGGGTCGCCGCCGGTATTCCGGCAGCAATGTTTGCCGCGATTGCGCTGATGTATGCCTTTGGGCTGACGATCAACATGATCTCGCTCTTTGGTCTGATCATCACCTTGGGCATTGTCGTCGACGACGCCATCGTCGTCGGAGAGCACGCGGATTTCCGGGCCAGGCGGCTGGGCGAACACCCGGTCGTGGCTGCCGAAAACGCCGCCAAACGCATGTCTATGCCGGTCTTTTCGGCGACCATGACGACGGTGATTGCCTTCTTTGGTCTCACTGCCATTGGTGGCCGATTTGGCGATCTGATACAGGACATTCCCTTCACCGTGATCGTGGTCCTGGCCGCGTCGCTGGTCGAATGCTTCCTGATCCTGCCGCATCACATGGCCCACGCCGTGGCGCACACGGCCAAGGAACACTGGTACGACTGGCCCAACCGTCAGGTCAACAAGGGCTTTCGCTGGTTCCGCGACCGGATATTCCGGCGCTTCATGGCTTTGGTGATCAGAGGCCGCTACGTGGTGTTGGCCGGCGCGGTTGTGTTGCTGGCGCAGGTGATGTCGCTTTTCATTGCGGGCGAGGTGCAATGGCGTTTCTTCAACGCGCCTGAGCGCGGTTCGGTCACCGGCAATTTCGCCATGGTCGAAGGCGCCACGCGAGCGGATACGCTTGAGATGATGCGCGAGATGCAACGCGCAACCGATGCCGTGGCTGCGCAATATGAGGCGGAACATGGCATCAGTCCTCTGGATTATGTGATCGCCGAGGTTGGCGGGAATGCCGGCCGTGGCCTGTCGGGCGCGGATACCAAGGACGACGATCAGCTTGGCGCGATTTCCATCGAATTGATCGATGCGGATCTGCGCCCCTACTCCAGCTTCGCCTTTATCGCGCGTTTGCAGGAAGAAGTGGTCAACCAGCCCAAGACAGAGACCTTGTCTTTCCGCGGCTGGCGGTCTGGTCCGGGCGGGGATTCGCTGGACGTGCAGATCTTTGGCGCGGATGTGCAGACGCTCAAGAACGCGGCGGAAGCTCTGAAGGAGGCGGTTGGCCGGTACCCCGAAGTGTCAGCCGTTCAGGACAATCTTTCCTACGACAAGGAAGAGCTGATCCTGGATCTGACGCCCAAAGGTCAGGCGCTTGGGTTCACGATTGAAACGCTGGGCCGTGCGCTCAGATCAAAGCTCAATGGCATCGAGGCCGCCACCTATCCCGATGGCCCCCGATCAGCCGATATTCGCGTGGAACTGCCCGAAGGCGAATTGACGGCGGATTTCCTCGAACGTACCCAGATGCGCACGCCCGCGGGCACCTATGTGCCGCTGGCCGATATCGTGAGCGTTGAAATCAAGTCGGGCTTCTCAACCGTGCGGCGCGAAAACGGTCTGCGGCTGATTTCAGTTACCGGCGACATCTCCGAAGACGATCCGGCCCGCGCCGAAGAAATCGGGCGCGCGCTGGAAGAGGAGATCCTGCCGCGTATTGCCGAAGAGCTTCAGGTGGAGTGGCGCATTGCCGGTCTCAGCGAGCAGGAAGACGAATTTCTGTCCAATGCCCGTACCGGCCTGATCCTGTCTCTGACCGGGATATACCTCTCTCTGGCATGGGTCTTCGCAAGTTGGACCCGGCCACTGGTGGTGATGGCGATCATTCCCTTTGGGCTGATTGGCACGATCTGGGGGCATTACGTCTGGGGCGTTCCTCTGTCGATGTTCACCGTGGTTGGATTGCTCGGAATGACCGGGATTATCATCAACGACTCAATCGTTCTGGTGACCACAATCGATGAATATGCCGAGGAACGCGGGCTGATTCCGTCCATCATCGATGGCGCCTCCGACCGGTTGCGACCTGTGCTCCTGACGACACTGACAACTGTGCTGGGCCTGGCACCGCTGCTCTATGAAGGCTCGGTGCAGGCGCAATTCCTGAAACCAACGGTGATTACGCTGTGCTACGGGCTTGGCGTCGGTATGGGGTTGGTGCTTCTGGTGGTCCCGGCCCTGATCGCGATCCAGGCGGATGTGGCGCGCCCCTTTGCGGCGCTGCGCCGTGTGTTCCGTGCGCCGCAACCGATTGCCGGGGTCATGGTCTTCACCTGTCTGATCGTCGCGGCCTGGCTTGCCTTCACGCTGGGCGTGACGACGCTGACCGGCGGTCTGCCCTGGCCAGTGTCGGACTGGATGCCGCGCCTGGCCGGGTTGGAGCCGCTGTCGGCCGCGCTTGTGCTCTTTGTGTTGGGCACCGGCGTCATTGTTGCGGTGGTAGGTGTGTTGATGTCCCTGATCGCGCCGCAGCGGTTGCGCCAGCCCGAGGGCTAGTACCGGTTGATCCTGCGGCGCCGATTGCAAAACCGTGAACGATCAGGCGGCTGGTCCACGACGAGACCGTTGGGTTCCATCTTCAAGCGGGTCAGTCGCACGGATGATGCGTTTCGACGCCTTCGATTTGGCGGTTTCATGGGCCGGTCTGTGAGGTGGGCCCATAAAACGGAACCAGTATTCCCGCAGCCCCACTTTCGAACGGTCCGCACATCCGTTTTACCAGAGCTGCGGAACGGACGGATTGCGAGACTAAAGCGTTTTGCGTTTAATCGGAGGCATATCCGGCAGCCTTTGTGACGTTCCAGCATTCTTGTGCATCAAAGAGGTTACGGATGTTGCTGAGTGCCCCGAATAAATCGTCGAATGTTCTTGCTCCGACCCGTCGAAGGTGTGCCTTGAGTTTTGAGACTGCCATCTCAATGGGATTTAGGTCGGGGCTGCATGGCGGCAGGAACAGAAACCAGCAGCCGCGCCGTCTCAGTGCCTCGGCTGCGCGGGGGCTTTTATGTGTGGACAGTTTGTCGAGTATGACGACCGTGCCTGGATCCAGGGCCGGTGCCAGTTGGGTTTCGATGTAGGCGTCAAAGCCGGACCATTCATTGCTCCGGTGATGACCCAAGGCGCGATCAGAGCGTTCTGCGTCAGCCCCGCGATACAGGTCTGCGTCCCCCATCTGCCGAACGGAGCCGCCACATAGAGCCGTTCGCCCACCGGCGCACGGCCCCGAAGGCGGATCAGGTTGGTCTTCACGGTAGTCTCATCGATAAAGACCAGCCTGTGTGGCTCCAAGCGCATTCCCGGCTGGCGGCGCGTGATCCAGTCATGGCGTGCGCGGCGCAGCGCCGGCCGGTCACGTTCTGCCGCGATCAGTCCTTTTTTATGACAGCCCGGCTCGTTCCAAAGCCCGGTGCACTGATGAGAGGTGCACCTCAATCCCCTTGGCATCAGACAGCGCGTTGGCCAACTCTTTCAATGTGATGTCTGGTTCAGTACGCACGATGTCGAGAAGAAAGTCGAGATGCGGGGCCAGCTTGCCAAACTGCCCAGGGGGCCTGCCTTGTCGTTTCGCAAAAGCAGTGCCCCGCGCCCGGTGTTCCGAGGCAAACCGCACAGCGGTCGCTGCACTGACCCCAAAAACGCGACCAGCAGCGCGCGCTGAATGCCCACGCGCAACATACGCACAAATCCGCTCCCGAAGGTCCAAAGAATAAGGCTTGCCCATGATCCACCTCCCAAAGGAAGTGGATCAGACAAATCCCAGTTTGGAAATCCCCGTCTGATTCACATCAAACGTAAGCTGCTCTAGTCTTTCGGTTAGGCCATTTTACCGGCGGATATAGGGAGCTTCGATCCAATGGGTCAGCGCCATAGACACCACCACAGAGGTCAGCACAGTCGCAATGGCAGCTCCGTTGTGTGCAAGCAAAGACGTTGATATCAAAAAGGCGCAGGGCGGCGATTTTAATGTTGTGATGATCAGGGGGTGGATCAGATACATGACGTAAGAGCTGCCCCCCGCAAAGACCGCCAGTTTCGGGGCTTTCCAATCGATCCCGGAGCACCCTGATAAGTCACGTGAGTACTATGATTTCATGGTTAGGGCTTTTTCCGCTTTTTGGGTGGCATCAGGTCGGTGATCGTGCCTTCAAACATTTCAGCCGCAAAGTTCACCGTTTCCGACAGGGTCGGATGGGGGTGAATTGTGTGGCCAAGGTCCACGGCATCCGCGCCCATCTCAATCGCCAGGGCGGTCTCGGCGATGAGATCGCCGGCATTCGTGCCGACAATACAGGCGCCGATCACGCGGTCATCCTCAGGATTGAAGAGCAGCTTGGTCATGCCTTCGGACCGACCGTTTGACAGGGATCGGCCAGACGCGGCCCAAGGGAAAACGCCCTTTTCATATTTGATGCCCTGCGCCTTGGCGTCATTCTCGGTTACGCCACACCAGGCCACTTCCGGGTCGGTATAGGCCACCGAAGGGATCAGGCGCGCATCGAAGTGACGGTTGTGCCCGGCACAGACCTCCGCGGCCACTTTGCCCTCGTGCACCGCCTTATGGGCGAGCATGGGTTGGCCGACCACGTCTCCGATCGCGAAGATATGGGGCTGACCGGTGCGCTGCTGTCCGTCAACGGCGATAAAGCCGCGTTCGTCCACGGCGACTCCGGCCGCTTCGGCATGGATCAGCTTGCCATTGGGTTTGCGCCCCACGGCCACGAGGATCTTGTCGAATGTATCGGTGGTCACTTCGCCTTTGTCGTCTTCGAAGGTGACCTTCAGGCCTTTCTTCAATACTTCGACGCCGGTGACTTTGGTCTTCAGCAAGATCTTTTCGTACCGACCTTCGATCCGCTTGTGCAAAGGCTTGACGATGTCCTTGTCTGCGCCCGGGATGATCTGGTCCATCAGCTCGACCACGGTGATTTTCGACCCCAGGGCGTCGTAGACACACGCCATCTCCAACCCGATGATGCCGCCGCCAAGGATCAACATCCGTTTGGGGATGTCTTTCAGTTCCAGCGCACCGGTGCTGTCGACGATCCGGTCATCTTCGGGGATGAAGGGGAGGTTTACGGGCTCGGACCCGGCCGCGATGATGCACTGATCGAAACTGACGGTGGTGGTCTTTCCGTCCGCCTCCACCGCGATCATGTTGGGCCCGGTGAAAGTGCCCATGCCACGCACGACCTTGACCTTGCGGCCCTTCGAAAGCCCTTCGAGACCTCCGGTCAGTTGCCCGACAACGCCGTCCTTGAAGGATCGCAACTCGTCGAGGTCGATTTTGGGCTTGGAAAAGCTCACCCCATGGGCGCCCATGTCTTCGGCTTCGGTGATCACCTTGGCCACATGCAAGAGCGCCTTGGAGGGGATACAGCCGACATTCAGACAGACCCCGCCCAAGGTCGGGTTCTTCTCGATCAGGATGACCTTCAAGCCGAGATCCGCAGCGCGAAACGCCGCGGTGTATCCCCCTGGGCCGGAGCCCAGGACAACCACGTCCGCGTGTTCGTCGCCGGGCCCTGATGCGGTTCCGGTCGCGGCCACTGTGGAAGGTGGCGCGGCCGTCGGAGCATCTGCCGGCGCTGGTGCCGCGTCGCTGGCCGCATCGGCGGCTTCCAGGGTCAGGATCAGGGCGCCTTCGGAGACCGAGTCGCCTTCAGCCACCGCGATAGAGACCACTTTGCCCGCAGCCGGGCTTGGGACTTCCATTGTGGCCTTGTCAGATTCCAGCTCGATCAGCGGGTCCTCGGCGGCGACGTCGTCACCCACGCTGACCAGGATCGAGATCACGGGAACATCGGAGAAATCACCGATATCAGGGACTTTAACTTCCATCGATGTCTCTCCTTACCACATCAGCTTGCGCATATCGCCAAGCAGCGTCTTGAGCGTCACGCAGAAGCGTGCGGCCAGGGCGCCATCAACCGCGCGGTGATCATAGCTTAGCGACAGAGGCTGCATGAGGCGGGGCACGAAGCTGTCGGATGCCTTGTCCCAGACCGGCGCCATCTTTGACCGGGTGAGGCCCAGGATCGCAACTTCCGGCGCATTCACGATCGGCGTAAACGAGGTGCCGCCAATGCCGCCCAGTGACGAGATGGTGAAGGTCGCACCCGACATATCGGGGCCTTTCAACTCGCCCGCGCGCGCCTTGCCGGAAAGCGTCATCAGATCCTTGGAGATCTCGACGATCCCTTTGCGATCCGCATCCTTGATCACCGGAACCACAAGACCGTTGGGCGTGTCAGCCGCAAAGCCGATATTGTAGAAGTTCTTTTTGATCAGCTTGTCACCGTCTGGGTGGATCGAACTGTTGAACTCCCAGTGGGTCTTCAGCGCTGAAACCGAGGCCTTGATCACGAACGACAGGAGAGTCACCCGGTAGCCGTCTTCCTTGGCCATCGTGTCCATCTCTTTGCGGTAGGCGTCGAGATCTGTGATGTCGGCTTCGTCGTTGTGCGTGACATGCGGGATATTGAGCCAGGCCCGGTGTAGCGCGGGGCCAGAGATCCTCTTGATCCGCGGCATCTCGACATCTTCGACCGGTCCGAACTTGGAGAAATCCACGGCCGGGATCGGCGGAATACCCATGCCGCCCGCCGGGGCTCCCGCTGCGGCGGGGGCCGGGGCGGCAGTTTTCTTCAGAAAGGCTGTTATGTCTTCACGCAGGATGCGGCCTTTGCGGCCTGTGCCGTTGACCTTGGAGATGTCGATCTCCAACTGCCTGGCAAAGGCGCGAACCGAGGGGCTGGCATGCGCCGTTCCAAATCCGGTGTCGGTCACCGCCGACGGCGCCGGAGCGGCCGCCGGGGCAGCCGCCCCAGCAGCGGCAGGTGCTTGGGCCGGTGCTGGCGCGGGCGCCGGGGCTTCTTTGGCGGGTGCCGCTGCTGCGCCGCCCGCTTCATCCACCACCAGGATCACCGAGCCTTCCGAGACCGAGTCGCCCTCAGCCACTTTCACCTCAACCACCTTGCCCGCAACCGGGCTGGGGACTTCCATTGTGGCCTTGTCGCTTTCCAGTTCTACAAGGGGGTCTTCGACGGCGATCTCATCGCCAGGGCCGACCAGAATGGATACGACGGGGACGTCGGAGAAATCACCGATATCGGGGACTTTTACTTCAATTGACATGGGTTGGGTCTCCTTTCCCCAATCACACGGTACGTGGATTCGGCTTGTCGCCGTCAATCTCGTAGCGTTTGAGTGCCTTGCGCAGGTCGGTCTTTGTGATCATTCCCTCGCGATAGAGGTCGACCATGGCAGTGGCGGCGATGTGGTTGGCATCCACTTCGAAGAACCGGCGCAGGTTGACGCGGCTGTCCGAACGGCCAAAGCCGTCAGTGCCCAGAACTGAATAAGGTCCGGGAACGGCCGTCCGGATCTGTTCAGCAAAGTTCTTCATATAATCGGTTGCGGCGATGAAGGGGCCCGTGGCTCCGCTGAGCTGTTCGGTGACAAACGGCACCTTGGGCTCTTCCAGCGGGTTCATCCGGTTCCAGCGCTCAACATCCTGACAATCGCGACCCAACTCGTTGAACGAGGTCGCCGACCAGATGTCCGAGGTCACGCCAAAGTCTTCCTCCAGCATCTGTGCGGCCTTGATCACCTGCATCAGGATCGTGCCCGAGCCCATCAGGTTCACATGCGCCTTGGCGGGTTTGTGGGCCTGTTGCAGCCGGTAGAGGCCGCGGATGATGTCGGCTTCCACCCCCATCGGCATCTCGGGATGGGCATAGTTTTCATTCATCAGTGTCAGGTAGAAATAGACGTCTTCCTGATCCTGATACATCCGCTTCAGCCCGTGGTGCACGATCACGGCGACTTCATACTGGAAGGTCGGATCGTAGCTGACGCAATTGGGGATCGTGTTGGCCAGGATATGGCTGTGCCCGTCCTCATGCTGCAGGCCTTCGCCATTCAGCGTCGTCCGTCCGGCGGTGCCGCCCAGCATGAACCCGCGCGCCCGGCTGTCGCCTGCCGCCCAGGCCAGATCGCCGATCCGCTGGAAGCCGAACATCGAATAGTAGATGTAAAACGGGATCATCGGTACGCCGTGGTTGGAATAAGACGTCGCCGCCGCAATCCAATCGGCCATGGCACCGGCCTCGTTGATGCCTTCCTGGAGCACCTGACCATCGGTGCTTTCCTTGTAGTACATCATCTGATCGGCGTCTTCGGGCGTGTATTGCTGACCCTTCGGGTTGTATATCCCGACCGACCGGAACAGACCCTCCATCCCGAATGTCCGGCTTTCATCCGGCACGATCGGCACCACGTATTTGCCGATCTGCTTGTCCCGCAAGAGCGTGGTCAGAATTCGGACAAAGGCCATCGTAGTCGAGATCTGGCGTTCCCCGGTGCTTTCCAGCTGCGCCTTGAACTTCGCCAGATCCGGGATCTCCAGTTTTGGCGACTCATGCTCACGATGTGGGAAGGCCCCGCCGAGAGCTTTCCGGCGATCTGTCAGATAGGCCTTCTGTGCGTTGTTCAGCGTCACAAAGGGGGCTTTTGGCAGATCCTTGTCCGCAATCGGGATCTCGAAACGATCCCGGAAGGCGCGCAGCTGATTTTCGGCCAGTTTCTTTTGCTGATGGGTGGTGTTTTGTCCTTCGCCCGCCGATCCCATGCCGTAGCCCTTGATCGTCTTGACCAACAGACAGGTCGGGACGCCCGTCGTCGTGGTTGCGCGCTTGAAGGCGGTGAAAACCTTTTCAGGGTCATGGCCGCCACGGTTGAGCGACCAGATCTGCTCGTCCGTCCAATCGGCGACCAATGCCGCGGTTTCAGGGTATTTGCCGAAGAAGTGTTCGCGAATGAAGGCGCCGTCCTTGGATTTGAACGTCTGGTAGTCGCCATCGACGGTTTCATCCATCAACTGGCGCAGCCGGCCGGACGTGTCCTTTTCCAGCAGTTCATCCCAGCGTTTGCCCCACAGCAGCTTGATCACGTTCCAGCCCGCGCCGCGGAAATCGCCTTCGAGCTCCTGAACGATCTTGCCGTTGCCGCGCACCGGCCCGTCGAGGCGCTGCAGGTTGCAGTTGATCACAAAGATCAGGTTGTCGAGCCCTTCGCGCACGGCGAGGTCGATGGCGCCACGGCTTTCCGGCTCATCCATTTCACCGTCGCCGAGGAACGCCCAGACCTTGCGGTCGCCCATGTCGATATGGCCGCGATGGTGCATGTATTTCATGAACCGGGCCTGATAGATCGCCATCAACGGGCCAAGGCCCATGGAGACGGTCGGGAACTGCCAGTAATCCGGCATCAGCCAGGGATGCGGATAGCTCGACAGGCCCTCGCCAGAGACTTCCGAGCGGAAATTTTCGAGCTGCGCCTCGCTGATGCGGCCTTCCATGAACGAGCGCGCATAGATGCCGGGGATCACATGGCCCTGAAAAAAGACCAGATCGCCGCCATGGATCGCCGAGCGGGCGCGCCAGAAGTGGTTGAGGCCCACATCGTACATGACCGCCGCAGAGGCAAAGGAGGCGATATGACCACCATATTCCGAGCTCTCCTTGTTGCGGCGCACGACGGTGGCCATGGCGTTCCAGCGATTGATCGTGCGGATGCGCCACTCCATCGACAGATCACCGGGGAAATCTTCCTGATCATCGGAGGGAATGGTGTTCTGGTAGGGCGTGGTGGCGGAAAACGGCAGTGCCGCTCCGGCCGCGCGCGCTTTTTGAACCGCCTTGTCCAGGAGGTAATGCGCCCGGTCGGCGCCATCGCGTTCGATGACGTCTTCAATCGCGTCCTGCCATTCCTGGCTCTCGACCGGATCGATATCGGGGGTGAGATCTGTCATATGAAAGTCCTTTCGCGTCGCACGCGCTCGGCTCTGTCTCAGACGAAGAACTGAGCGCCGTTTGCGGAGAGGGTTGATCCGTTGATGAAGCCTGCGTCATCGGAGGCGAGGAAGGCGACGCATCGTGCGATTTCGGCGGGCTCGCCGAGTCGGCCTGCGGGAATGCCGGC
>JBCDEC010000077.1:0-17523 GCA_039179965.1 Pseudomonadota bacterium | reverse complement strand
TGAGCGCTTCTATGGAAAGCCCGTGGGCCTGCTCGGGCGACGCCTGAAAGAGAAACGGGCGCAGAAGATAAAAGGGATTCATGCAGGTAGCTCCGGCAGACGATGGCTGCCATCTTTCAGGTCTTCGATTGGAGAAACATCTTCTGCAGCGTTCACGTTAAGAGACGCATAGAGATGGGGGAACAAGGCACCACCGCGCGAAACTTCCCATTTCAGCGCGTCCCCCAACGCTAGACTGGGGACGGCAACGAGCAGCAGGTTTTTCTGACCATGAAAGTGCTTGGAAAGGGTTTCACCAACTTGATCTGCGGTTGAAAAATGGATGAAGCCATCCGCAAGATCGATCGGAGCGCCGGCGGTCTCACCGCTTCGCTCGAGGGCGTCCCATTCGCTGGCGCGGAAAATCTTGTAGATCATCATGGCTTCAGGGCTTGCCGCCAAATCGCCGCCCGGTCAATCCCTGAACGCAAGATGTGCCCGGGCAGAAGTTGCCCAGGGGCGGGCGTGCGGGGCAGACACCGGGCCTACTGTCACAAAACCGATTTGCAATGGTCTGTAAAACTGTTTGTTATCGCGGACAGTGATATCCCATGGAGGTTTCTCATGCGTACATCTTATCTGGCACTGGCCACAGCGTTTTTGACCATCGGCGCCCTGCCTGCGGCAGCCGATTACACGCTGACCATTTTGCACACCAATGATTTCCACGCCCGTTTCGAGCCCATCAACAAATACGATTCGAGTTGCTCGGCCGAGGACAACACCGAAGGCAAGTGCTTCGGCGGTTCCGCGCGGATCATGACGGCGATCGCCGATGCCAAAGCCAAGCACGACAACTGGCTGCTGGTGGACGGCGGTGACCAGTTTCAGGGCACCTTGTTTTACAACTACTACAAGGGCCAGCTCGCGGCCGAGATGATGAATCAGATGGGCTATGACGCGATGACCGTGGGCAACCACGAATTCGATGACGGCCCGGACGTGCTGCGCCAGTTTGTCGAGACGGTCGAATTTCCGATCCTGATGTCGAACGCCGATCTGACGTCCGAGCCTTTGCTCAAGGACGTGATCCTGAAGTCGACGACGATCGAGCGCGGTGGCGAGACGTTGGGTCTTATCGGCCTGACACCAAAGAACAATGACGAACTGGCCTCGCCCGGCCCCAACATCGTCTTCTCTGATCCCGCGCCCGCCGTGCAGGCCGAGGTCGACAAGCTGACCGAGGCGGGGATCAACAAGATCATCCTTCTGTCGCATTCGGGATATGAGGTCGACAAGTACATTGCGGACGTGACGCAGGGCGTTGATGTCATCGTGGGCGGTCACACCAACACCTATCTCAACAGTGATGACGACAGCGCGGACGGGCCCTATCCGACTGTGACAAACGGCGTCCAGATCGTGCAGGCCTATGCCTTCGGCAAGTATCTGGGCGAGCTGAATGTCACCTTCGACGACGACGGGACCGTGACCGCCGCCGTGGGCGGCCCGATCCTGATCGACGCGTCCGTGACCGAAGACGCCGCAGTGAAGGCGCGCATTACCGAGGCGGCACAGCCGCTGGAAGAGATCCGCAACAAGGTGGTGGCGCAGGCCGCATCGCAGATTGACGGCGAGCGCACCGCCTGCCGGTCGGGCGAATGTGCGATGGGCAACCTGATCACGGACGCAATGCTTGACCGCGTGAAGGATCAGGGCATCCAGATCGCCTTCCAGAACGGCGGCGGTATTCGCGCCTCGATCGATGATGGCGAAGTGACCATGGGCGAAGTGCTCACGGTGCTGCCGTTCCAGAACACGCTTTCGACCTTCCAGGTGACCGGCGAAACGATGCTGCTGGCGCTGGAAAACGGGGTATCTCAGCTTGAGGACGGCGCGGGGCGCTTCCCGCAGGTGGCCGGCATGAGCTATGAGTTCGACCCCTCCGCCGAAGTCGGTCAGCGGATCGTCTCGGTCAAGGTCGGGGATGATCCTCTGGATCTGACAGCGACTTATGGCGTGGTGTCGAACAACTATGTCCGCAACGGCGGTGACGGCTACAAGATGTTCGTCGATGCTGCGAATGCCTATGATTTCGGACCGGATCTGGCCGATGTGACGGCAGAATTCCTTGCGGCCAATGCGCCCTACCAGCCCTATACGGATGGCCGGATTTCCGCAAAGTAACCCGCGCCAATTCAGTCGGGTTTGCTAGACTGGGACCCTGAAGGGTCTCGCGGCGGCGCGTCCCACAGGGCGCGCCGTTTCGTTTTGGAGCCGGCGCAAAGGAGGAAGACGATGTCCGACAGCGCAGATCCCCAGATCCAGACTTTGCCCGGGCCGCGCGGCTTGCCGCTGTTTGAAAAGCGGGAGGCAGGCGTAAGCGACCTCGATCATGTGCGGTCGCAATGGCATCACGGTGCCCTGGCCCGGGACTCGCTGGGGGTCGTGCACGCGTTTTCACAGGCTGCGCTGGTGGCGATTCTGGATGACAGAGTCTCACGCCAGATCGAGACCGAAACGCTCTGGGCGCGCGGGATAAAGGACCCGCTCGCCTGGGAGTTCTTTGGCAATTCGCTGCTGACCTCGAACGGCGCGCCGCACAAGGCCCGCCGCGGCGCCCTGGCCAAGACGTTTGCCTTCCCGCTGATGCGGGCCCTGCGGCCAGAGGTGCGTCGGACAGTCGATGCGTTGCTCGCGCAGGTCGGCTCGGAACCAGAGGTGGACTTCGTGCCCCAGGTCGCCGGCCCGCTCCCGGCCTCGGTCATTGCGCGCATTCTCGGCGTCCCCGAAGAAGAGGCGCCCCATTTTGCCGAAATGGTCTATTCTGCCATCCGCGTATTGCAGATGTGCACGCCCGAGGTGTTGCAGGACGCCCTTGGCGATCTCCAGGTGCTCAACCTCTACGTCGAAGACCTGATGGCGCAGCGCCGGGCCGCGCCGGCAGAGGATTTCCTGACCCGATTTGTTCATGACGCAACCGAAACGCTCGACGAGCTGGAAATACGGGTGCAGCTGGTCTCGGTGATCTTTGGCGGCTCGGATACGACGCGGGCGCAGCTGACCATGGCGGTGGGCCGTCTGCTGGACCACCCTGCGCAATGGCAGATGCTGCGCGAGGATCCGGAACGCTGGGCGGCCCCGGCGGTGGAAGAAGCGTTGCGCTATGATCCCGTGGTCGGAGGGCTTGGTCGCGTCGCAACGTGCGAATTTGATCTTGAAGGCGTGCGCATCCCCAAAGGCACCATCCTGTCGCCGAATCTGGTCGCTGCGCTGCGTGATCCGCAGGTCTATGACGCACCGGATCGTTTCGACATCACCCGTCAGGATCATCCGCGCTACACGCCGGCCTTTGGCGCGGGACCGCATCGCTGTCTGGGGGAGGCCCTTGCACGGGTCGAACTGGAAGAAGCGCTCAAGGCGCTGTCTGCCGCCTGGCCCGAGATGCAGATCGTCGGCGAACCGCCGCGTCTCAAGGGATTGTCCGGCACCCGTACCGTCTCCGGACTGCGCCTGCGACCGCATCCCTGACGGACGCTTTGGGCTCGACCCGCCCCCGCCACTGCGGCTAGGCTTTGCCTATGTGTGGACGTTTTGCCGTTACCCTGCCGCCAGACGCGATGGCGCAGCTCTTCGCTGCGCAACCGGCCAATGACCTGCCGGATGTGCCCAATTACAACGTCTGTCCGACGGTGCAGGTTCACGTGGTGCGCAGCGGCGAAACCGGGCGGGTGCTGGTGCCCATGCGCTGGGGCTTCCTGCCGCACTGGTACAAGGCCGAGAACGGCGGGCCGCTGCTGATCAATGCGCGTGCCGAAACCATCGCAGAGAAACCGGCCTTCAAATCCGCCTGCCGGGACCGGCGCTGCGTGATCCTGGCCACCGGGTTTTATGAATGGACCAAGGATGGCGATGGCAACCGTTTGCCCTGGTACATCAGCCGTCAGGACGGGGCGCCGATTGCCTTCGGCGGGATCTGGCAGAACTGGGGCAAGGACGAGGCCCGCAAACCCACCTGTGCGATCGTGACGACCGCGGCGTCGCAGGCCATGTCTCGGATCCACCACCGCATGCCCCTGATCCTGGAGCCCGAGGCGTGGCCCTTGTGGCTTGGTGAGGCCGGAAAAGGCGCGGCCTCGTTGATGACACCGGGGGCTGAGGATCTGCTGGAGTTCTACCGTGTGGATCCGCGCGTCAATTCCAACCGTGCGCACGGGCCGGAGTTGATCGAAGCAATTGACGCGTGATCGAGTCCGAACGGTTCGGGGGGTATCGCGCCTCTATTGGGCGGGCCGGGGCAAACCGGTGCCAAGAGATCCGCCAGATTGCGGTGGTCGTCCTCAGGCAAGTCCCCGCGTTCCTATGACCGGGAGTATCAGGGATTGAGTGCAGGCAAGTCGGCGGCGCGGAGGTCATGCTGTCCTTGATGCAATGCCGCGACGGCTTTGTCCGCAGCGGCCCAGGCGGCATTTTCCCGGTCTCTGGCCGACCCATCGGACCCGTAGCGCGCGGCGCCAATTGCGGTCAGAGCAGCCGACATGTCCCGCGATATGAGGCCGCCCCGGTCCTGCCAGACCGCCAGTGCCTGATAAAGCGCATCAAGGTCTCGCTGCCTCTGGGCGGAGCGGACCATTTTTCGGGCATAAGCGATCGAGGCGACCCACCGTGCTTGTCGCGCCTGAGCGGCGCGGCGCAAGGCGGGCAGACCCCACCGCCACCCCAGTACAAGGATGCAGGCCACCACCACAGCGGCCAGCGCAATGGCGACGATCTGGCGTGGGTCAAGCGGCGCGCGAGGCGGTGCGGGTCCGGGTGCCACATCGAAACTATGGGCCGGCAGTTCGGCCCGCTCGACCGCGCCGGTCTCCAGATTGTACCAGTCAAACCCAAAGGCGTGCAAAGCGGCGGTGCCTGCGACTTCGGGCAAATAGACCACCCGTTCCGTCCGGCTGCCCGACAGCAGACCCCGCTCTTCGCGCTCCGAAATCACCGGTTCATCCGCATAGGCCCGGACACCCTGCGGTGCCGGGCCGGACAGGGGCGGGATCAACAGCGGCGTGGTTCCGTCGATGGTGGCCGTCACCACACGGCTCACGGCGCCGCCGACGGCAAGGTCGTCGGGAACCTCGACGGTTTCCTCCAGCGCAAATCCCGTGGCCAGGATCAGGGGCGATATATCCCGGGCCGCGTCGGGCACGGTCGCGGTGAACTGGATGTCCGGCAGGGCGACCTCTGCCGTTTCCGTATCCGACGGGCCGCCCTTGGCAAAGGTCACGCTCACCGTGGCCCGGGGCAGCGTGAATGTGCCCGGCCGGAGCGGGTAAAGCCGGTAGCTGCGCTGCACACCCGACCAGCTTTCGCCGCCGATCGTCTCGCTTGTGGGGCTGCTGGCACGTTCGGGCAGGCGCAGCACCAGCCCCGGCACCTCCAGATCGGGAAAGACCGGCGGGTCCGGCATGAAGCTGGGCACCAGAACCTTGATCCGTAGGATCAGCGGCTGCCCGAGGACCGTTTCCTCTGCCGAGAGGCTGGCCGTGACCTGCGGAGCGTCCTGCGCACAAAGCGGCGAGGCGGCGCAGAACAACACGGTCAGGAGCGCACCGGGCCGGATCATGGTTCGGACCCCGCGGCATCGAACCGAAACCGCGCTTTCAGAAAATCACCCATATCCGTGTCGATGCTCTGCATCCATTGATCGGCATCGACCGGACCGGAGGGGCCGTCCTGCGGGGCCGCGACCTCGGTTTCGGCACCACGATTGGCCTCATTGTCAAAGACCGTGTCATCCGCCCCGATGCCCCGATCTTCGCCGCTGTCGGATTGTTCGCGCGTGGTTTCCACGTACTCGACGATGGCCCTGGCAACTTCCAGGTTGTTGGTGGCAGCCGGCCAGTCCGGCCGGCGCTCCAACGCGGTTTCAAAGGACCGCACGGCAGATCGGTACTGACGAAAGCGAATCTCGGCCAGGCCTTGGAGATAGGCCGCCTCGGGCGTGTCCAGCCCGGCGAGAATTGGGATCGCCGTCTCATATTGTCCGGCCCGAACCATGGCCTCCGCCTTGCGATATGGGTCTTGAAACAGGCTTGCCGCGCGGGCGTAGTCCTTGGCGGTGTAGGCGCGCTGGCCTTGCTGATCGGGCGTGAAGAACCAATCGGCCAGGCCCTCGGCCTGTGCAGGGTGAGGCACGAGCGAAATGGCCAGCAAAACCGCGCCCCAGCGCATTGTCCACCCGCGCCGAAACCAAAGCAGCACCAGAAGCGCGATGGGCCAGGCGAGCCACCAGGCGCGATCGTTCCACTGCAAACGGTCATCCGCCAGCAGGGCGGCAGATTGCGCCGCGCGCAACTGGCGTTCGATCCGGTGAATGTCGCGATCATCATGCGCGAGGCGGATCACCTGCAGACCCGAGGCCTGTGGCAGATCCGCCCCGTCCGGCAGGGCAAGCAGGACAAGCACAGGCACCTGAGCACCTGTCAGCGCTTCAACCGCGGCTGGGGCAATATCGTCAAGCACCAGAAGCACTGCGCCGGGTGAGCCGTCGAGGATCTGGATGGCCATATCCAGCGCGGCGGCCGGGTCGTCTCCGGGACGCGGCATAACCCCCGGCGACAGACCCTCCAGCAAAGGGCGCAGAATAGCGGGGTCTTCTGTCAACGGCGCCACCTGATGGGCACTGCCCGAATAGGCGATCAGCGCGGTGCGCGCACCGGCTCTTGCGGCGATCAGATCCAGGATCTTGTAGCGCGCCCGGTCGAGACGGGTGGGCTGAAGATCCGTGGTTTCCATGCTCTCGGTGACCTTCAGCGCGACGACCAGAGGGGCGGTATCAGCCACCAGCGGGTCGGGCAGGCGGCTCCAGGTGGGCCCGGCGGCTGCCAGCGTCAGCAGAACACCCACACCCATCACCACGTCCAACGGATAGATGCGGCGGCGCTCTGCCGCGCCCACACGCAGAGCGGTGGCCAGATGGGGCGCAATGCCGGCCGCCTCTGCCTGTGCCCCCCGGGTGTCGCGGGGCCGCAGGGTCCACCACAGCAGGGCCAGAACCGGCAAGGCCAACAGCCAGAGCGGCCGCAGCAGGTGGGCGGCGTCAAGCGCACTCATGCCGGACGTCCCCGCCGCACGCTCAAAATCGAGGTGGTGACAATCAGCACCACCAGAGCCAGGCACAGCGGAAGATAGGTGAGATCCTGTTTGGGGCGGAAACTGAGGGTCTCCACCTTGCGCGGGGTAAGGGTGTCGATTTCCGCGTAGATCTCGGTGAGCGCAGCCTGATCCGAGGCAAAATAGTTGCGCCCGCCGGTCTCGGACGCAATGCGGTCGAGGATGTCGAGATCGACCCGCCCGTCCCCATCGCCATTCGGATCGCCCACACCGATGGTGAAAATGGTGACATCGCGCTGCGCCGCAATGTCGGCGGCGTTGATCGGAGGCATGCGACTGCCTGTATCCGCGCCATCGCTCAGCAATATCAGCAGACGCTCGTCGACATCGCTCGCTTCAAAGGTGCGCACCGACAATCCGATTGCATCGCCAAGCGCGGTGTTCGGTCCGGCCATGCCAACCTGAATCTGATCGAGAAATCCTGCAAGACTATCAAGATCTTCCGTGAAGGGAGCTTGCACAAACGCTTTGCTGCCGAACACGATCAGGGCGATCCGGTCGCTGTCGCGCGCCGAGATGAAATCACCGATGACCGCTTTCACGGCGGCCAGACGTTGGAGGCGCGCGCCCTCTGCGTCGACAAAGTCGCGCGCGTCCATGGAGCCCGAGATATCGAGCGCGATGACAATGTCGCGGGCCGCGCTTTCCACGGTGATGGGCGGTCCGATCCGTTCCGGTCCCGCCAGCGCGAGCACCATCATCAGCCAGATCACCAAGGCGGCCGCCCATTGCAGCGGATGGCGCCCCAGAACGCTGGCCCCGTCTTGCGGTGAGAGGCCGGCCGCTTGTGTGATGTCCCGGAAGAAGGGCACGCGAATGGCCTGCACCCGCGTGCGGTATGGCGGCATCAGGCGCCACACGGCGACCGGCAATGGCAACAGGAGCAGCAACCAGGGATAGGCCAGAGTCACGCCCGCGCTCCGCTCTTGTGGCGGCGGATCCAGTCGCGGGCCAGGGGTTTGAGCTCTGGTGCCGGCGGGCAGGGGCGGTAGGCCGCCTCGGCCAGGATCTGTCCGGGGCCCTGCGAGAACCCGGTCCCGCCGTAGCTCTGATCAAGGAAGGTGAGCCAGGCGCGACCGGTGATCCCGGCGACCTCGGCACGCGGGAAGGTGGCCAGCGCGGTTCTGCGCAGGATGGCGGCAATATCCTCGGGCGCATCGCCGGCCGCGTCGAGCGCCTTCAGGGCAGCTCGCCGATAGGCATTGGCATGGTGCCAGGCTCTGATCCGCCAGGCCAGGCCTACAAACAGAGCCAGCAGGGCAAATGCCAGCCAGATCCATCCGACGGTCTGTGGCCACATCGACACCGGCGCGGGCACCGGGGCCGGCTCAAGAAGATCGATCAGGCCGACCAGGGACAGGCCGTCGAAGCGCTCGCTCATCGTGGCGCCTCCGCCAAGCCCATCATGAGTCGAAGCTGATCGAGCGCCGGCCGCTCGGTGGTCAGCGGCAAAAGCGGCGCCTGATATCGGCGCGACCAGTGGGTGAGCGTCTCCAGACGCCGGTCGAACACCTCCGCGACGGCGGCGCGTTGCGCGGGGGACGAGACATCCAGTTCCGCCTGAAGCTGCGCGTCTGAAATCGGCAGGCGCCCGGTCTTTGGCATCTCCCGGGCCAGCGGATCGGAAATCGGGCAGAGCAACAGGTCATTATGGCGTGCGAGCGCCTGGATATGAGGGGCGCTCTCCGGCCCGAGAGTATGGAAGTCGGACAGGATGATCACCAGCCCGCCTGTGGTGGCGATCCGGCGCGCGGCGCGCAGGACTGGATCGATCGGCAGGGGGTTTGGCGCCTCCACGTCAGCGCCGAGCGCCTGATTGGCCGCCGCGATGGATCCGATCAGCCGCGAGAGGGCCGCCGCGCTGCGCTGCGGGCGATGTTCGGCCATCCTGTCATCTGTGAAAACCAGCCCGCCGACGCGGTCGCCCTGGCTCAGGATGCGGTGCGCGACCAGGGCTGCCGCTTCGGCGGCGATCACCGATTTCATGTAGACTTGGCTTCCGAAGAACATGGACATCCGCTGGTCGACGAGGATCAGAGCCGGTCGGTCGCGCTCCTCCGAATAGACCCGCACATGTGGCGCGCCGGTCCGGGCGGTCACCTTCCAGTCGATGGTCCGGATGTCGTCACCATCCACATAGGCGCGCAGCTCTTCGAAAATGAGACCGCGCCCGCGCAGCCGGGAGCCATGACGTCCGCTCAGCATGGAGCGTGCCGGTTGGCGCGGCAAAAGCCGCAGATCCCGGGCCGCCCCGGCGAGACGTTGGAGCTGCGGCGCGCTCACGTGAATCCGTGGGTCCAGAGCGATATCCTGCGGCGCGCGCATCTGCGGGGCTTATGGCAGGGCGACCAGGCGCAGGATCTCGGTGGTGATCCCATCCGGTTCGATCCCGTCGCCCTGCGCTTCGTAGGAACGTGTGATGCGATGTCGGAAGACATCCCGGGCAATGGCGCGCACATCGGCCGGGTCGACGTAGTCGCGACCCTGCAGCCAGGCATGGGTGCGGCCGCATTTGTCGAGCGCGAGCGAGGCCCTCGGGCTGGCGCCGATATCGATCCAGCTGGCCAGCTCGGCCGAGAGCGCGTCAGGCGTGCGTGTGGCCTGAACCAGGTCAGCCATGTAGCGTTCGATTTCCGGCGAGACGTGGATCTCGGCAATCTCTGCACGGGCGTCGAACACGACAGATTGCGGCAAAGGGGCCGGCCGCTCCTTGGGCGCATCGCTCCGGTCTTCGCCGCGGACTAGCCGGATCACCGCCACCTCGTCTTCGACGGGCGGATACGAGATCTGAACATGCATCAGGAAGCGGTCCAATTGCGCCTCGGGCAGCGGATAGGTGCCTTCCTGTTCGATCGGGTTCTGTGTGGCCATGACGATAAAGAGCGGCTCCATCCGGTGGGTGGTGCCCGCGACGGTGACCTGCCTTTCTTCCATGGCCTCCAGCAAGGCGGCCTGAACCTTCGCCGGCGCGCGATTGATTTCGTCCGCCAGCACGATGTTGGCAAAGATCGGTCCCGGGTCAAAGCGGAACTGACCGCCCTCGGGCGTCTGCGCGTAAATCTCGGTGCCGGTCACATCGGATGGCAGGAGATCCGGCGTGAACTGGATGCGGCTGAACGATGCATCGATGTTGCGGGCCATGGCCTTGATGGCGCGGGTTTTGGCCAGCCCGGGCAGCCCTTCGATCAGAAGGTTGCCATTGGCCAGAAGACCGATGATCAGACGTTCGATCACATCCCGCTGTCCGATAATCGCGGTGCCCATACGTTGCCGCAAACTGTCGATGGCCTGGCGTGTGTCGCCCATGTTCCGGATGCCCCGTTCCCGTTTTTTCAACGGCACTGTGCGACGGACGGCGATGTAGGACAACCCTGCGTGGTGAGGAGAAAATTCGTCGAATTTTCGGAATTGATTTTTTGCGGCGCAAAAAATCGCCCGCAGTGGCGCGTCGTGGCGCCGGTCAGACAGCGATCAGATGGGAACCACGTCAACGCTGTGGCTTGTGGCATGCATACCGGCGGTGCGCAGGGATCCGATGACAGGTGCCACGTCCGCATAGTCCCGCCCGATCGCAACGGTAATATGGTCCGCCCCCACGCGCATGTCATTGGTGGGATCAATATCCACCCAGCCCACTTTCGTCCCGCACCAGGCCCGCACCCAGGCATGCATCGCATCCGTTCCTTCAAGCCGGGCCTCGCCCTCCGGCGGCTCCGTCCGCAAAAAGCCCGAGACATACCCCGCCGGGATCCCAAGACCCCGCAGCGCCGCTATCATGATGTGGCTGATGTCCTGGCACACACCGCGCCGGGCCTGAAATGCGATGTCGGGCGGGGTCGTCACATCCGTCGCGCCGGGGTCAAACTCGATCTCGCCGTGCAAGGCATGCGAGATCCGCGAGACCGCCTCCCAGGTCGAGAGCTCCGGGTCCGCTGCGCTCAACTGTGCGTGGGCAAAAGACACGATGTCGCCCACCGATCCGATCCGCGGCGAAGGGCCAAGGAAATGATGCGGCGCGTCAGGGGAGATGGAATGCACCCCCGCGACCTCCTGCGCCAGATCGCGCAGCGGGCAGGACAGGTCAAAAGCATCGGGAGAAAAGACGCGCTCTACCCGGCCGGCAAATCGAAAGGAATATGAGCTGAGGTGACCGTCATAGGCGATCTCCGTCCGCCGGTTGCCAAAAAAGTCCTGCCCGTCCAGCCGAAAGTCCGGAGTTGGATCGATGGAGACCATCCCAGAGATCAGCCGCTGTGTCGTGCCCGTGCGGGGTTGCATCCGCAGCATCGTGCGGTTGGCTGCCGCGGGGTTCTGGTAGCTGTAGCTGATCGTCAGCCGGATATCGTACAACATTGCCGCCCTCTGTCTCAGTCAAAGTAGAGCCGGCCAAGGGCGTCGGAAATCCGCCGGATCTCGGCACGCAGCTCGTGAAAATCGGCGCGTGTCAGCTCTTCGGGCGTGGCCACCGCCAGACGCGTTTCCAGCTTCAGAATCCAGCGCGTGGCATCTGTCATGCTGGCATCCTGCTGTCGGCGCGGGATTTGCCCGTACTGGGTGCTCAATTGCGCCACCTGGAACATCACCGAGCGCGGATTGTCCGTATCAAGCGCCAGCAGATCCACGGCCGTATTGCGCGTGACATCGACGGAATAGCGCCGCCGATGGGTCATCACGCTGTCTCCGACTTCGATTGCCAGATCATAGCTGCCGGGCGGCGCGTCCACGTCCGAAAACTGCTCCAGAAGACTGGTCATCAGGATGGCCCGTTCCAGCGTGCGGCCCATCGTCAGAAAGCGCCAGCCGGCGAAGCGGAACATGTTGTCATAGACCAGCCCCGTGAAGCCTGCGAGCTGGCGCAAAAGCTGGCTGAGTTGGCGGCTGGCATCTTCCTGCGATCCGGTGTCTTCGCTGAGCGCACGGGCCGTCTCGGCAAGCTCGCCCAACGAGGTCCAGCCGTCCGTGGAAAACCGGTCCCGCACCTTTGCGGCACAATTGCGGGCCTGATCGAAGAGATCGATCAGGCTGTCCGGAATGGCCGGATCCAGAGGATGGCCGAGGTCGAGAATGAACGGCGCCACGGTTTTCAGAAGCGGCGTCGCCACCGGCCCGGCCTCGGTCTTGCGCAAATGGTAGGCGCGCAGCATGCGCAGGGCAAAATCCGCCCGCTCCACATAGCGCCCCAGCCAGAACAGGTTGTCCGCCGCGCGGGCGGGCAGGCGGCCGGGCAGGCGGCGCACAAAGGGTGTTGCATCGCTGGCCGTCAGGGTCGGGCGCTCGACCTCGGTGTCAGAGACCACCCAGACATCGGCCACCGAGCCGCCGTCCTGCATCGCCAGCGCCGTTGGATCCTCGGTCCGGCCAATGCGCGCATAGCCGCCCGGCATCACCGCCCAGCCATCTGGCGTCCGCGCCGCAAAGACACGCACAATCACCGGACGCGGCACCAGCTTGCCATCGATCAGGGCCGGCGTGGTCGACAGCGTCACCGCCTCCTGGCCCACCAGTTTGGTTCCCTCCGTCTCAAGCCAGTCGCTGATCGGAACATGTGCCGCATTGCGGAATTTGCCGCCCAAGGCCGTAGAGGCATCAATGTCAAACGGCAGCTTGGTCGACAGCGCCGGACCAATCATCATCCGTTCGAGATTGTCGCGGACATATTGGCGCTCGGACGCCTGACCGCACCACCATGTCGCGATGTTTGGCAGTTTGAGCTCTTCACCAAAGACCTCGCGGCAGATGCGCGGCAGGAAGGCCATCAGGGCCCGGGCTTCCAGCACGCCTGAGCCAAGCGCATTCATCATGGTCACCGTCTGGCTGCGCAGGGCGCTGACCATGCCGGGTGTTCCAAGAGCGCTGTCTTCATCGAGTTCCAGCGGATCGGCAAAGCGGCTGTCCAGACGGCGCCAAAGCACCGAGACCGGCTCCAGACCATTGATCGTGCGCACCATGAGCCGGCCATCGACGACCTTCAGGTCCTCGCATTCCAGCAGCATCACACCCAGGTAGCGCGCGATATAGGCGTGTTCGAAATAGGTGTCTGTGTTCTGCCCCGGCGTCAGGATCGCCACACGACCGGTCGCATCCAGACGCTGATCGTTCAACGCCGAGCGGAACCGGCGGAAAAACCCGGCCAGGCGCTCGATATGGGCTCCGGCATAGAAATCGGGAAAGACCCGTGTGGTGGCCATCCGGTTTTCGAGCGCAAAGCCAGCGCCCGAAGGGGCCTGGGTGCGGTCGCCCAGAACGAACCAGCTGCCATCCGGAGAGCGTCCGATTTCAAACGCCAGCACGTGCAGGAAATGCCCCGACTGCGGGGTCAGACCCACAATGGGGCGCAACCATTCCGGGTTTTGCGCTGCAAGCTGAGCGGGCATCGCGCCGGATTTCACGAGGTTCCCGGGCCCGTAGAGATCCGCGATCACATGTTCCAGAAGATCGGCGCGCTGGGCGATGCCTTCGGCCAGTTCCGTCCATTCGTCCCGCCCGATCAGCACCGGAACATGGCTCAGCGGCCAGGCGCGTTCGGTTGAGCCGTCCTCGGAATACTGCCGGTAGTAGACGCCGGCGTCGCGCAGATACTGGTCGCCCCGGGCAAAACGCTGGGCCAGTGCCTCCGGCGCAAGATCAGCCACGTGATCCAACAGTGGCCCCCAGACAGTCCGCAGGCTGCCGTCGGGCTTGAGCAGCTCGTCGGCCACGCCCTCTGGCGGCGCATAGCCCTCCAAGAAGGCATGATGACGTTTGCGGCTCTCAGGCCGCCACTTTCTCACCGGTTCGGTCCCCGTCACGTGTCTGACCGCGTTCAGCGGTCGCGTCCCTGTTCGGCCCCTCTGGGAGGAGCTCGGACATCAAAGCCCCGGCGCGCGTCGCAAGTCCAGTGTCATCGGAAAATCCGGATGGGTGCGCTCTGGCGCGGGCCAATAGCTGCCCGGCGTGTGCCCGAACTTTTCAAAGCGTGCAAGCCTGCGGGCGTCCGCTTCGTTGGTGTTGACCGGGAAGGTATCGTGACTGCGCCCGCCGGGATGGGCCACGTGATAGGTGCACCCGCCCAGGGCGCGCCCGGTCCAGGTGTCGAAGATGTCGAAGGTCAGAGGCGCATTCACGGGCAACACCGGATGGAGCGCCTCTGCTGGCTGCCAGGCCTTGAAGCGCACGCCACCCACGGCAACGCCTTGCGTGCCGGTGGCCGTCAGGGGCACCTGGCGCTGATTGCAGGCCACGATGTAGCGTTCGGGATCCGTGGTGGTGAGCTGCACCTGCATGCGTTCGACCGAACTGTCGGTATAGCGCACGGTTCCGCCAATGGCGCCGCGTTCTCCCAGAACATGCCAGGGCTCCAGGGCCTGGCGCACCTCAAGATGAACGCCTTCGTAGTCGACTTCGCCGGCAAAGGGGAACCTGAATTCGGCCTGAGCCTCAAACCACTCGGGACGCAGATTGAATCCGTGATCCGCGAGATCGCGCAACACGTCCATGAAGTCTTCCCAGACCATATGCGGCAGCATGAAACGGTCGTGCAGCGCAGTGCCCCAGCGCACCGGCTTGCCCTTGATCGGATCCAGCCAGAAGCGCGCCAGCAGGGCCCGGATCAGCACCTGCTGTGCGAGGCTCATCTTGGCATCGGGGGGCATTTCGAAACCGCGGAATTCGACAAGGCCCAGCCGTCCGGTCGGCCCGTCCGGCGAATAAAGCTTGTCGATACAGATCTCCGCGCGGTGTGTGTTGCCGGTCACATCGATCAGGATGTTGCGCAGCAGACGGTCCAGGAGCCAGGGCTGCGGGGGCACGCCTTCGGACGGCGCCGGGATCTGACTGAGTGCGATTTCCAGCTCGTAAAGCGTGTCGTGGCGCGCTTCATCGATGCGCGGTGCCTGCGAGGTTGGTCCGATGAAAGTGCCGGAAAAGAGATAGCTGAGCGACGGATGGCGCAGCCAGTGGAGGATCATGGACCGCAGCAGGTCAGGCCGTCTCAGGAATGGCGAATCATTGGTGGTTGCCCCGCCGACGACAACGTGATTGCCACCTCCGGTGCCGGTGTGGCGGCCGTCGATCATGAACTTGTCGGTCCCAAGGCGCGTCTGGCGGGCCTCTTCATAGACCGTGTTGGTGATCGCGACGCAGTCGTCCCAGCTGTGCGCGGGATGGATGTTGACCTCGATCACGCCCGGATCGGGCGCCACGCGGATCACGTTGATGCGTGGGTCGCTGGGCGGCGTGTAACCCTCCACATGGATCGGCAGCTCCAGCGCCTCGGCGGTGGTCTCCACGCGCGCCAGGATCTCCAGGTAATCCTCAAGCGCCTCCACCGGGGGCATGAAGACGCAAAGCCGTCCATCGCGGGGCTCGACTGCTATCGCGGTGCGCACGGCCCCGCCGGCGGGGTCTGAGGCATTTTCCGGCATCAGTTGCTGGCGGGCGAGCGCCTGACGGCTGCCCAGGTCCTGGCCTGGCTTCTGCGGCTGATTGCGACCGGGCGTCACCTCCGGCAGGGTGTTCGCTTCTTCTTCGGCGATGCGCGCCAGGGTCTGGAGAATATCGTCTTTCTGCTTTTCCACCTCCGAGAGGTAATCGGGCAGATCGTCCCGTTCGACCGTGGGGTCCGTGGGATAGGTGTAGGGATAGTCATTGGGCGGAATGTAGGGCAGGGCCCCAAGCGGCAGGCGAAAGCCCACCGGGCTGTCCCCGGGGATCAGGAACAGATGTCCGCGCCGGGGGCGCCACAACTCGGACCGCCAGCGTTCGGCCTTGGCCTTGGACTGCCAGCGCTGAATCGGCAGAACGAAGCCGGCCGGTTCGGTGAGGCCGCGCGCAAAGACCCGGGCAATGCGCGCGCGCGCCTCGGGGTCTTTCAGCTTGGGATCGTCCGGTGTCACATTGGGCGGCAGATCGGCCTCTTTGAGGATCCATTCGACCGGGTCTTCGAAGGCGGGCTGCACGTAGTCGGTTTCAATGCCAAGCTGATCGGCAAAGGACTTCAGGAATAGCCCGGCTTTCTCGGCGGTCACACCGGTGTCGTCGTCTTCCTTTGCGATGGACCCTGCGTTGGACCAGATCGGTACGCCATCGCGGCGCCAGTACAGCGAAAAGGTCCAGCGGGGCAGGGTCTCTCCGGGATACCACTTGCCCTGTCCGTAGTGCAGAAGGCCCCCCGGTGCAAAGCGGTCGCGCAGCCTGCGGATCAGATCGTCGGCCAATCCGCGCTTCATCGGACCCACCGCATCGGTGTTCCATTCCGCGCTTTGGAAGTCATCAATCGAGACAAAGGTCGGCTCGCCGCCCATCGTCAGGCGCATGTCCTCGCGGTCCATGACCTCATCGACCTTTTGCCCCAGCGCATCGAGCGCCTGCCAGCTTTCTTCCGAAAACGGCTTGGTGATGCGCGGATGTTCGGCGACCCGGGTCACCTTCATTTCGAAGTCAAACTCGGTCTCAGTCTCACTGTCGCCGGAAAAGCCGCCCACGATCGGCGCGGCGTTGCGATAATGCGGCGTTGCGGCCAGCGGAATATGGCTCTCGCCGGTGAGCAGGCCCGAGGTCGGGTCCAGACCGACCCAGCCTGCACCGGGCAAATAAACCTCGGTCCAGGCGTGCAGGTCGGTGAAGTCGTGATCGGTGCCCGACGGGCCGTCGAGCGCCTCGAGATCCGGTTTGAGCTGAATGAGGTATCCAGACACAAACCGTGCGGCAAAACCCAGATGGCGCAGGATCTGGACAAGGAGCCAGGAGCTGTCGCGGCAGGAGCCGCGCTTGAGCGTCAGGGTCTGATCCGGCGTCTGGACCCCGGGCTCCATCCGGACGATGTAGTCGATGTGCTGTTCCAGGGTGCGGTTCAATTCGACGAGGAAATCGATCGTCTTGGTCTTTTTGCGCGGCACGGTCTTGAGATAGGCCTCAAGCTTGGGGCCGGTTTCTTCGGGTGTGCGGTAGATCGAGAGGTCGGGTTCGATGTCCTCGGGGTAGTCGAACGGCCAGAATTCCGCGCTTTCCTCCACGAAGAAGTCGAACGGGTTGTAGACCGCCATGTCGGCGACCAGATCGACCTCGATCCGGAATTCGCGCACCGGTTCGTTGAAGACAAACCGGGCGAGCCAGTTGCCATAGGGATCCTGCTGGTGATTGACGAAATGGTCCGCGGGGCTGACCCGCAGGCTGTGCGAGATCACGCGGGTGCGGTTATGCGGCGCAGGGCGCAGACGGATGATCTGCGGCGACAGCGTGACGGGTCGATCATAGATATAATGGGTGACGTGCCGGATGCTTGCTTTGATCGCCATGTCAGCGCCTTGTCATTTGAGGATGCGGAACGGGTGAGTTCACCTGAGGCATGCAGGTCGGGCTTGTAAACCCCGAGCGAGGAGAAGCCCACCGCCTGTGCCCGCG
>JBCDEC010000076.1:0-17814 GCA_039179965.1 Pseudomonadota bacterium | reverse complement strand
TTGGCTTCCTTGACCGCCAGACGCAGGCGCGGGTTCTTTTCCGGATCGGGATCGCCCATTTTGGCCGCGATCGTGATCTCTTTGGACAGTTTGGAAAACAGTTTAGACCGCGCGGCGTCCTGGCGCCCCTTGCGGTGTTGAATGTTTGCCCATTTTGAATGGCCGGCCATCAGGCTCCCTCCCCTGCAGGTCTCAGACTGACAGTTTGAAGGTCGATATAGGCCAGCCGATTGGCAAAGAGCAAGAGCGGCCGGACGGTGGGCGGGTGTGATCCCGGGGGTGTATGGCGAGAGACCGGAGTCTTTGCCCCTGTTCCGCTGGTCGTGACAAAGGCTTTGAACCCAAAGACAAACCGGGTCACAGTGTGGCACCGCAGCCGTGGATTGTGCCGAGACATGACATACGATCAAGCCATTGTTTTCGGACTCTTCGCGGCCGTCTTCGGGCTGCTGCTCTGGGGCCGGTTCCGCTATGACATGGTGGCCTTTGCCGCCTTGATGGCCGGTGTCTTGCTGGGGGTCGTACCGGCGGATCGCGCGTTTGCAGGCTTTGGCCATCCCGCCACGCTTGTGGTGGCGCTGGTGCTGATCATCTCGGCCGGGCTGACCCGATCCGGCGTGGTGTTTCTGATCACCCGCACGCTGGTGCGATCCAGCCGCAGCCTGGCGGCACATATCTCGATCATGGGCAGCATTGGCGCCGTCCTGTCGGCCTTCATGAACAACGTCGCCGCTCTGGCGCTGCTGATGCCGGTGGACATTCAGACCGCGCGCAAAGCCGGGCGCAGCCCGGCGCTGAGCCTGATGCCGCTGAGTTTCGCCACCATCCTGGGCGGGATGGTGACGCTGATCGGCACGCCTCCCAATATTATTATTGCCTCGATCCGCGCGGAAACCCTGGGCGAGAGCTTCCGGATGTTCGATTTTGCCCCCGTGGGCGGCGTGGCGGCGCTGGTGGGGCTGGCGTTCGTGGCCCTTGTGGGCTGGCGATTGATCCCGGACCGCGACAGCGGCGCCGGAAGCACCGATTATCTGCAGCCCTATATTGCCGAACTTACCGTGCCGGACGACAGCCCACATATTGGCAAGCGCCTGGCAGAGCTGGAAGACAGCGCGACACAGACGGACGTCGCGCTGCTGGGGCTGATCCGCAATGGCAAGCGGCTCTACGGGCGCGCCCAGCGCAGCGAGTTGCGCGCCGGGGACACCCTGGTTCTGGAGGCGCATCCCGAGGCGCTGGACGAATTCAGGGCCGCTCTTGATCTGGCGTTTTCGGATGCGGTGCGCGAAGAGCGCCTCAAGGCCGACGGCCAGGGTCTTGATGTGGCCGAGGTTGTGGTGCCGGTCGGCGCCCGCATTGTCGGGCGCACCGCACAGGGGCTTGGTCTCAACTGGCGGTTCAACACCGTGCTGATGGGCCTGTCGCGCGAGGGCGCGCGGATCACCCGGGCGGTGCGGCAGACCAAGGTGCGCCCGGGCGATATCCTGTTGCTGCTGAGCCCGAACAAGACCGTGCCGGACGTCACCGAGTGGCTGGGATGCCTGCCGTTGGCGCCCCGGGGACTGGCCGTGACACAGACCGACAAGACCTGGCTGGCCATCGGTCTGTTTTCGCTCGCGGTGATCGCTGCGAGCATCGGGCTCGTCGATCTGCCCATCGCGCTCGGCGTTGTGGTGATCTTGTTCATGCTCACCAAGATCGTTCCCGTGAGCGAAGTCTATTCTTATGTGGAATGGCCCGTGGTGGTGCTTCTGGGTTCGATGATCCCGCTGGGCACGGCGCTGGAGAGCACCGGCGGGACAGAGCTGATCGCCTCAGGCCTGGCCCATATGACCGAAGGTCTGCCCGCCTGGATCATTCTTGCGGTGCTGATGGTGGTGACAATGACACTGTCGGATGTGTTGAACAACACCGCGACCACCATTGTAGCGGCGCCCGTGGCGATCGAGATGGCCGAGGTTCTGGATGTCTCGCCCGATCCGTTTCTAATGGCCGTGGCGGTGGCGGCCTCGGCTGCCTTTCTCACGCCCATCGGTCACAAGAACAACACCCTGATCCTGGGCCCGGGCGGCTATCGCTTTGGCGATTACTGGCGCATGGGCCTGCCGCTCGAGATCCTTATCGTCGCCAGCGCGGTGCCGGCGATCCTGATCTTCTGGCCGCTCTAGGCCCTGCCCCGGCGAAGCGCCTGTGACGACCGCTCCGCCGGGGTATTTGTCAAAAAGAAAGAAGCAGGAGCGCGCAGGCTCATCCGCGTTTCTCTGCCACGATGAACCGGCTTGGCGGTGCGGCCGGGTAATCTCCGGTCTCGATGATCTTGAAACCGGCGTCGCGCAGGTGCTGCTCCAGGGTGTCCGGGGTCAGAAGATGGACATGCGGGGCTTTGCCGATCAGGCGCAGCGCGCCGATCAGTGGCGCAAACAGCCAGCGGCGGTAGCCCAGACAAGGCGTTTTCGAGATGAACCGTCCGCCTTGCGGCAAACGCCGGGCGATATCGGCGAGCCCACGCGGGATATCATTGACCAGGTGCAGCAGGTTGAACGCCAGGATCACGTCGACCGCTTCCCCGGCCTCTGCGGTTTCTATGGCAGCCTGTGTGAAGGTGACATTGTCCGGGACGCCTTTTTCGCGGGCGATGGCGATCATTTCTCCGGAGATATCGGTGGCCATATACCGGGCCACCGACGACGCCAGCAGAAGCGCGGTGGAGCCCGTCCCGCAGCCCAGTTCCAGGACCCTGTCTGTGGCCGACAGATAGCTGCGCACGCGGGTCAGAGTGGCTTCGTAGGCGGCCTGATCGCGGACGGGGCGCGCGGCATAGCTCCGCGCGACGCCGTCCCAGAATGTGGTTTGTGACATAACTTGTTGTCCTTGGATTTGTTATTTTTGAGCGATGTGCGCGGTGGCCTGGGCGCATCGTGTGGCAAGGCTTTAGCCGGGCGCCTGTCGAGAAGGAATTGCCTGTTTGCGAAGAGGTGGCCTACATATTTGCATGTCTTGGGACAACATTCGTTTTGACTGGAATCAGGTGCGGGCCTTTTGGGTGACCGCCGAAGAAGGCTCTTTGTCTGCCGCCGCCCGGGCGCTGCGGCTGACGCAACCCACACTGAGCCGCCAGGTCGGCGCGCTTGAAGCCAGTCTGGGCGTCACCTTGTTCGAGCGCACCGGGCGCAACATGGTGCTGACCCGCTCCGGGGAAGCGCTGCTGGGGCATGTCCGCGCCATGGGAGAAGCGGCGGCGCATGTTTCGCTTGCGGCCTCAGGTCAGGCCCAAACCGTGGAAGGCCCGGTGTCGATCACCGCGTCGGATGCCTTTTCGACCTATCTTCTGCCGCCCGTGGTGGAGCGGTTGCAGCAGATCGCGCCCGGGATAACGCTCAAGCTGGTGGCCAGCAACACGCTGCAGGATCTGTTGCGCCGGGAGGCCGATATCGCGATCCGCCACCAGCGCCCCGATCAGACCGATCTGATTGCCCGACGCTTGCCGGACAGCCGGGCCCCTCTCTATGGCGCGTGCACGTACCTCGACCGTCATGGCCGGCCCGAGACGCTGGAAGATCTGGCGCGCGCCCGGTTTGTCGGCTTTGACACCACCGACCTGCTGCTTGAGGGTCTGCGCCAGCGCGGCTGCCCGGTGACGCGGGAGCAGTTCCGCTGCGCATCTGCCAATGGCACCGTGGCCTGGGAGATGGTGCGCCAAGGACTGGGCATCGGTACGATGTTTTCTGAAATTGCAGATCTGTTCGACGACGTGGAACAGGTATTGCCCGAGGTGTTTGAGCCCTTCGAGGTCTCAACCTGGCTGATCACCCATCGCGAGTTGCACACCAGCCGTCCGATCCGTCTGGTCTTTGACCTGCTGGCCGAAACATTCGGATGAGGTCAGGGCTGCAGGCTGGCAACATCCGTCGCGTGCAACGGCCAGACGAACGGGATCAAGAATGAGACCACAAGGCCGACGCTCAGATTGAGCGGAATACCCACACGCATGAAATCGGTGAAACGGTAGCCGCCCGGCCCATAGACCAGCATATTGGTCTGATAGCCGATCGGTGTGGCAAACGAGGCCGAGGCGGCGATCATCACCGCCACCACCAGAGGCCGGGGATCGACCCCCAGCGCGCCCGCAAGGCCGATGGCGATGGGCGTGACAACCACCGCCACGGCGTTGTTGGACACCAGCTCTGTCAGCACCGAGGTCAACAGATAGACCGCCCAGATCACCAGTGCCGGGGGCACCATCGACAGAAACGGTGCAACCCGGTTGACGATCAGTTCCACGGCGCCGGAGCTTTGCAGGGCCGCGCCAATGGCCAGCATCGAGAAGATGAGCGCCAGCAAGCGTCCGTCGATGAAAGAGAAGGCCTCTTCGGCATCGATACATTTGGTGACCAGCACAAGGGCGACCGCCAGGATCGCCAGCAGGAAAATCGGCGCCACTCCCAGAGCGGCAAACAGCACGATGCCAATTAGCGCGACGATGGCAATCGGCGCATGGCCCCGACGGAAGGCACGGGCGGAGGGTTGGGACACATCAACCAGTTCCATGTCCGCGGCGAGACGCTGAATGTCTTCGGGCGCGCCTTCGAGGAGCAGCGTGTCACCGACACGGACCACAAGCTCGTCCAGCTTGCGGCCGATGTTCTGGTTCCGCCGGTGCGCAGCCAGGACATAGACGCCGAACCTCCGGCGCAGGCGCAGCGAGCCCAGCGACCGGCCGACCATGCGGCAGCCCGGGGTGATCAGCGTCTCGACGGTCTGCGTTTCGACCGCGGAGACCTGATCGACACGTTTGAGTTCCTTGTTGCGCTGAAGGCTCAGCAGTTCGGTCATCTGCGTGCGCAGAACCAAACGGTCGCCCACCTGCAGGCGTACGCCCTTGAGATCGCGCCGCAGCGAGGCATCGCCGCGCACCACGTCAATCAATCGCACGCCTTCGCGTTTGAAGAGTTGCACACCCAGCACGTCACGCCCGATGAGGTTGCTCTCGGGCGGGATGACGGCCTCGGTGAAGAACTTCATCCGGCTGCGGTCAGTCAGAAGCGAGGCCATGGAATCGCGATCCGGCAAGAGCCGCGAGCCAACGAAGTAAAGATAGATAACACCCCAGGCCACGACGGCCAGCCCGATGGGCGTGATCTCGAAGATGGTGAAAGGCGTCATGCCATGGTGACGGGCCACCCCGTCGACCAGCAGGTTCGTCGAGGTGCCGATCAGGGTGAGCGTGCCCCCCATGATCGCTGCGTAACTCAGCGGAATCAGCAGCCGGCTGGGCGACATCCCCAGCGACCGCGAGATCTGGATGACAATGGGGATCATCACCACCACGACCGGTGTGTTCGAAACGATGGCGGAGGCCAGGATCACGAAACAACCCATCATCGCGATGGCGCGTTTGGGATGCGCGACGGCCTGCGATTGGGCCAGCGAGGAAAAGGCATCAAGTGCGCCAGTGCGCACCAGCGCGCCCATGATCACGAACATCGCAGCGATGGTCCAGGGCGCGGGGTTGGCCAGTACGGGCAGCGCGGCCTCATAGGGAAGCACGCCGGTGATCAGCATGAGTGAGGCACCGCAGAGCGCCACGACCTCGGTCGGGTAGATCTCTTTCAGAAAAGCCAGGAACATGCCTGCGACGATCACCAGGGCCAGAACGGCCTGAGCCGTGTCAGTCAATTGAATAAGCTGCATAAGTTGGTCTGATTTGCCTGTGGTCCGCGACGCCTGATCCGGCTGTCGGGCAGTGTCCGTGATTGATTGCGCTTCTGCAAGCGTGGCGTGGCATCCGGCTCGCCCGGGCAACGCTGGCCGGACAAAGACGCATAAATGACACCCGTTCGCAGCGTCAGGGTCCGCCCGTCTGCAGGGCGCCGCCCATGCGGACCATATGGACCTCCTGCGCGGCGCCCGTTTTGTCGTCGGTTTGCAGAAAGACACCGGAAAGCGTGGCCGGACCGTTGGCCGGGGTGAACCGCCCTTTGGCCATGCCGGTTATGAAGCGGCGCATGGGCTCTGCCTTGTCCATGCCGATCACCGACTGGTAGTCTCCGCACATACCGGCATCGGTCAGATAGGCTGTCCCGCCCGGCAGGATCTGCGCATCGGCGGTTGGCACGTGGGTATGAGTGCCTACGACAAGACTGGCTCGACCGTCACAAAAGTGGCCCATGGCCATCTTTTCCGAGGTGGCCTCGCAATGCACGTCCACCACGATCGCCTGCGCCTGACCGCCACGGGGATGGGCCCTCAACACGGTGTCCACAGCAGAAAACGGGTCGTCGAAGGCGCGTTTCATAAAGACCTGACCGAGAACCTGGCAGACCAGCACCTTGCGCCCGCCCGCCGCTTCAAAGAGCCGATGGCCGCGCCCAGGCGCGGTTTTTGCAAAGTTGAGAGGTCTCAGAATTCGGTTATCTTCCTCGATGACCTGCAGCATGTCTTTCTGGTCGAACGCGTGATCGCCCAAGGTGACGCAGTCCGCCCCGGCCTCGAACAACGCCTTGGCATGGGCTCCGGACAACCCCATGCCATTGGTTGCGTTTTCACCGTTGATCACGACGAAATCGAGACGCCACTCCGCGCGCAACTTTGGAAGCTGGTCAGCGATCACGGATCGGCCGGCGCGGCCCATGACATCGCCTAAGAAGAGGAGTCGCATGCCTGAGTGGTAGAGGCCCCCATGCCTGACCGCAAGCCGTCCCGTGCCTTGAGCGGCTCGCCAATTGCAAGGAGATCAGATTTTTCGGCGAAAAATCTCGCGCGCCGCGGCGCCGGTCATGCCTCCGCCGGTCCGTCGCGCGCAACAGATTATTCGTCGAATAATCTTGTCCCGGCCACATCAAAGTGAATCACGCGGGTTTCCGTAACGATCATGTCCAGCGGTTGATCGCTGGCTTCGAGCGGCAAGGTCTCCGCCTCTTGCAGATCGAATGCGAACCCTAAGGCCAGGGTCGGCCGGCACTTCCTCAACTGCATCAGCGTGCGATCGTAAAACCCGCCGCCATAGCCCAGTCGACCGCCGCGCCCATCAAAGGCCACCAGCGGCACAATCAGAATCTCAGGTTCGAAAAAATCATCTCTTTGAGGTACCCTTGCGCCAAACGGGCCGTCTCGCAGCGCGCCGCCCGGTTCCCATTGCGAGAACCTGAGCGCTTGGCCCTTGGCCACGATCACCGGCAATCCGACCCGCCCGTGGGCCGCGGCTTCCGCCATGGCCGGCAGTGGATCGATCTCGGTCCGGATCGGCATGTACCCCGACAGCGGCACGCCTCGATAGCCGGCCAGAACCTCGGACAATCGCCCGGCCACGCCGGGGCGCGCCTCGGCAAAAGCCCGGGCGCGACGCGCGAAGGCAGCCTTGCGCGCGGCCATTTTGATTGCCGCAAGATCGCTCACAAGAGCACCAGTGTGGCGAGACCGAGAAACGAGAAAAACCCCATCATATCCGTCAAAGTCGTCACAAAGGTGCCGGAGGCCAGCGCCGGATCGACACCGAGCCGCTCCAGGGTCACGGGCACCAAAGTCCCCGCCAATGCCGCCAGCAGCATGTTGGCCATCAGTGCCAACCCGATCACAAGGCCCAGTTCCGGCATCGAGAACCAGACCATCCCGACAATTCCCAGGCAGATCGCGAAGCACACGCCGTTCAAAAGCCCAACGGTCGCCTCACGGCGGATCACCCGAAGAAGGTTGGCGGCGGTCAGATCCCGGGTGGCAAGCGCGCGCACCGAGACCGTCAGGGTCTGTGTCCCCGCATTGCCGCCCATCGACGCCACAATCGGCAAGAGCACGGCCAGGGCCACGAAGGCTTCAATGGTGGCCTCGAACTGTGAGATCACCAGCGACGACAGGATCGCCGCGATCATGTTCACGAAGAGCCAGGGCAAGCGGGACTTGGAGGTTTCGATCACGCCTTCGGAGAGCGAGCTTTCGGTCACCCCGGCCAGGCGCAGGATGTCCTCTTCGTGCTCTTCATCCAGCACGGCCATCGCATCATCTATTGTGATGACACCGGCCAGCCGCCCATCCTCGTCCACAACTGGTGCGGAAATCAGGTGGTACTGGTTGAACGCATAGGCCACATCGGCTTCGCTTTGGGTGGCCGGGATGACCTCGAAAACCGGTTCGGGGATGGCATCCAACCGGACCTCGCGCCGGGACGACATCAGCCGTCCCAGCGTGACGTTGGCCAGCGGCCGCATACGCGGATTGACCAGCACGATGTGATAGAAGTGATCCGGCAGGTCATCGGAGGCGCGCATGTGGTCGATGGCCTCCCCTACGGTCCAGTGCTGCGGCGCCCAGACCACTTCGCGTTGCATCAGGCGGCCTGCCGATCCCTCCGGCCAGGCCAGCGCGCGTTCCACTGCCACCCGGTCGGCATCCTCCAGAGCATCAAGGATCACCTCTGTCTCGTGGTCTCCCAGATCCTGCACCAGATCGACAACATCGTCGCTTTCCAGGTTGCGCACGGCCTCTGCCAGGACGGCCGGGTCGAGGAACTGGATCACCTCCTCGCGCAGACTCTCGTCCAGCTCCGAGAGAATGTCGCCATGCACCTCGTCGGCGTAGAGACGGACAAACCGTCCGCGATCATAGGCGTTAAACTGTTCCAGAAGATCGGCGACATCAGCAGCATGAAGCGGCGAGATCAATTCGTCGAGCAGCGCCTTGTCGCCAACATCCAGCGCATAGAGAATACCGGCCAGCGTCTTTCGGGGCAGCACATAGGCCGCCTCATCCCGGCCAGCGTCGTCTGGCGGGGGCGTGTGTGCTTCGGGCATGGTCAGCCTCCGTCTGGTTTGACGCGACCATAGGTCAGGGTCGGCAAAGCTGACAATGCCGCACAGCAGCACCAGATCGATTTACCTTGGCCGGCGCGGCGGATACGGTCTTAGACGACACTTCAGATGAGGCCTTTTGCGCATGACACGTCAATTGGTGACCGGCCAGGTTCTTCGGTTTGCTGGCCCGGTATCGCGCGATGCCCCGCTTGACAGCGCCTGGGTCGACAGTGACGGGGCGCTCCTAGTCGAGAATGGCCGTATCCGCGACGTGGGCAGCGCAGAAAAGCTGGGTGCCGCCTATCCGGATTTGCCCTGCACGTCCTATGGCACCCGCCTTATCGTACCGGGGTTTGTCGATGCCCATGCGCATTACCCTCAAACGGCGATGATTGCGAGTTGGGGCAAGCGCCTGATCGACTGGCTCAACCACTATACCTTTCCCGAAGAGATGCGGTTCGCCGATCCGGCCTATGCCCGCACCGTCGCGCGCCGGTATTTCGATCTGGTGTTGTCGCATGGCACCACCACCGTCTGTTCGTTTTGCACGATTCACCCCGGCAGCGTTGACGCCTTTCTTGAGGAAGCCGAGGCCCGAAACCTGCGGGTTGCCGCCGGAAAGACCTGTATGGACCGCAATGCACCCGCAGATCTGTGCGACACCGCGCAGAGCGCCTATGACGAGAGCAAGGCCTTGCTCGACCGCTGGCATGGGCGCGGGCGCATCACCTATGCGATCACGCCCAGATTTTCGCCAACATCCACGCCGGACCAGCTTGAGGCCCTCGGCGCGCTTTGGACCGAACATCCCGACGCGCTCATGCAAACGCATCTGAGCGAACAGGTAGACGAAATCGACTGGGTGAAAACCTTGCACCCGGACGCGCGCGACTATCTGGACACCTATGAAAAGATGCACCTTCTGGGTGAACGCGGGATCTATGGCCACGCGATCCATCTCGAACCTCGCGAGCGGGACATTCTGCGCGACCATGGCGCCGGGCTGGTCCACTGCCCCACGTCGAACACGTTCATAGGATCGGGATTGTTTGACATGGACGGTTTGACGCGCGCCGGGCAGCGGATTGGCCTGGCGACGGACACCGGCGGCGGATCGTCGTTTTCCATGCTGCGCACGATGGCGGCCGCCTACGAAATTGCCCAGCTGCGCGGGCATGCGCTGCATCCGGCTGAACTGATGTGGCTGGCAACGGCCGGCAGCGCGGACGTTCTGCATATGGGCGATCGGATCGGCCGGCTGGAACCGGGGTATGAGGCGGATTTTGTTGTGCTCGACCTGGCCTCCACGCCGGACATCGCGCAACGTTCGGCGCAAGCGCGCGACATCTGGGAGGCGCTGTTTCCAACCATCATGATGGGCGATGACAGGGCGATTGCCTCGGTCTGGGTCCACGGGCGCCCGGTGGTGCAGCCCGCTCAGCAGGGGGCGGCGAAAACCGCGGTCCAGTAGCTGGCCGCGTCGGGACCGGCCCGGGCCACGGCGGCCACCCGGGCATCAGAGAGGATGTTGTCGCGGTGGCCCGGGCTGCCCATCCAGCCTGCCACAACGCCCTCGGCGTCGCCATAGCCGTGGGCCACATTTTCGGCCGCGAAGCACCAGTCATAGCCAGCGCGTGTCAAACGGTCGCCCGACAAGGCGCCATCTGAACCGGGATGGCCCATGAACCCATTGATCGCCATATCAGCGCTGTGGGCCAGCGCAGCCTCCCCGACCAAGGGGTCAAAGCGCAAAACCGGCAGTCCGGCGGAGTTGCGGGCCAGATTGATCTGCTCCAGCGCGGTCGCATCTAGCCGGGCCGGTCCCTTGGCCGGCGGCAGTCCGACCAGAGTGGGGTCGACCGGTGCGGCGCAGGCGCCGGCCAGGCCCAGGGTCAGCGCCGCCAGGCTTTTGCGGCTCATGCCATCAGGCCGCGTGCCAGCCGGCGCTGGTCGGCAAGGACCGAGTCGAGATCTATGGTGGTCAATTGACCGTCCGCCACGACCTGGCGCCCTTCCACGAAGAGATGTTTGACCTTGTTCGGCCCGGCCAGCAGCAGCGCTGCAGGATCCCAACTGCCCGCGGATTCGACGCCGCAGAGATCCCAGATGGCCAGATCTGCGCGCGCGCCGGTCTCCAGGCGACCACATTCAGGCCGCCCAAGGACGTCGGCGCCTCCGCACGTGGCAAGTTCCAGCGCCTCCCGCGCGCTCATCGCATCCGCGCCGCGCGTCACGCGCTGCAACAGCATCGCCTGCCGCGCCTCGCTCATCAGATTGCCCATGTCATTGCTGGCCGACCCGTCGACCCCCAGCCCCACGGGCACGCCGGCGTCACGAAACGCCCGAACCGGTGCAATTCCCGAACCCAATCGGCAATTCGAACAGGGACAATGCGCGACGCCCGTACGTGCGCGAGCAAAAAGGTCGATTTCGGCCGCATCGAGCTTGACGCAATGCGCATGCCAGACGTCCGGACCCGTCCAGCCCAGATCCTCGGCATATTGGCCGGGACGGCACCCGAACTGAGCTTGCGAATAGGCGATGTCTTCGTCGTTTTCCGCCAGATGCGTGTGCAGCATGACGCCCTTGTCGCGCGCCAGCAGAGCGGCGTCGCGCATCAGATCCCGGCTGACGGAAAAGGGCGAACACGGTGCAACCGCGACCCGCAGCATGGAGTCCGGCATGGGGTCGTGAAAGGCGTCGATCACGCGGATGCAGTCGTTGAGGATTGCCTCTTCCTGCTCCACCAGCGTGTCGGGCGGCAGGCCGCCGCGGCTTTCACCGATGCTCATCGCCCCGCGCGTGGCATGAAACCGAAGCCCGATCGTCTGCGCTGCCGCGATGGCGTCATCCAGCCGCGCCCCGTTGGGGAAAATGTACTGATGATCGGCGCTCATCGTACACCCCGAGAGAGCGAGTTCCGCCATGGCGACAAGTGCGGAGACGTGAAACTCCTCCGGACCAAAGCCTTCCCAGATCGGGTAGAGCGTCTTGAGCCAGCCGAAGAGCAGCGCATCCTGTGCGCCCGGCACCGCCCGGGTCAGGCTCTGGTAAAAATGGTGATGGGTGTTCACCAGTCCGGGCGTGACCAGGCAATCGGTTGCGTCAATCACGATCCCGTCTGTGGCCAGCCCCGGTCCCAGTGCGGCGATGGCTCCATCCCGCAGCAGGATATCTGCGCCCTCGAGTTCCCGCCGGTCCGCGTCCATTGTGAGGATCGCCCGCGCACCGCGGATCAGTGTCTCTGGCATCCCGTCCCCCTAGCCGGCCGCTCGGGCCAAAACATCCAGTGCGGCGGCGTGCAGATCGGCATTGGCCGCCGCCAAGGCCCGGCCACCCGCGTGCACGGGTTGCCCCTCCCAGTCGGTGACGATGCCGCCGGCCGCTTCGATCACGGCGATTGGGGCTTGAATGTCATAGGCTTGCAACCCGGCCTCGATCACGAGATCGACCTGCCCGGCGGCGACCAGCGCATAGGCGTAACAATCCATTCCATAGCGCACGAGCCGGGCCTGCGCCGCCACGGCTTCAAACCCGGCGCGGTCCTGCGCCGTCCCCACTTCGGGAAAGGTTGTGAAGAGAATAGCCTCCGATAACGATCGCGTTGCGCGCGTCGCCAGGGTCGTCGCCCCTTGAGGCCCGTTGTGTTCGGCTCTGCCTAGCCCACCGACAAAGCGCTCCCCGATATAGGGTTGGTCGATGATCCCCAGGACCGGGCCAGAGGCCTCGGAGAGCGCGATCAAAACACCCCATGTCGGCGTACCCGCAATGAAGCCGCGGGTTCCGTCGATCGGGTCAAGCACCCAGGTGCGGCCCGATGTTCCTGGTGCCTGGCCGTATTCTTCGCCCCAGATCCCGTCTTCGGGCCGATGTTCGGCCAGAAGGGCGCGCATGGCTTTTTCGGCGGCCCGATCCGCGATCGTGACCGGATCAAACGCCGCCCCGCCCTTGTTTTCGGTTTGCTCGGTGCTGAGGCCGGGCGCGCGAAAATGCGGAAGGATTGCCGAGCGCGCAACTTCCGCCAGCGCATGGGCCAGCTCGATATCAGAAAGCATTTGTCCGGACATGGCCAAGTGGTGCCAGTCCGGGTCAATGAAAGCAAGATGTGCAAGAGGCCGACAGCGTCGCCCTCTTCCAAGATTTAGCTGATCAGGCCACGTCGCTCAAAACACGGGCCAGTTCGAACAGGCGACGTCTCTGATTTTCAGGGATCGCATAGTACGACCGTACGAGATCAAGCGCTTCTTTGTCGCCCAACAGGTCATTGGGAACGGCGGTTTCGGCATTGGCCGAGCCTTCGGCCGGGGTTTCTTGAAGACCCTCGAAGAAAAAGCTTACCGGCACCTCCAGCGCGTCTGCAATGTCCCATAGACGGGATGCGCTGATCCGGTTCGCTCCAGTTTCGTACTTCTGGATCTGTTGAAACTTAATACCGACCCGTTCCGCAAGTTGCTGCTGGGTCATACCAATTAGCCAGCGGCGATGACGTACACGCTTCCCCACATGTACGTCGACGGGATGGGTCATTTGCTTCTCCTTTGTTTAACTTTTTGATCGACCGATGCGACGCCATCGCGTGGCCGATCGAGTGCAATTCACACTCTTCCCGAACTGTCAGATTATCCCCAGCACTTGGCCAGCTCGAGAATGGCGTAAGTGTACGTTCTTTTCGGTTGAATTCAAGCAACTCATTACTCGGAATAGATGAAATTGAATCTTTGTGACACACTTGTGAGAGACTTTCTCGCCTTAAAACAGAGTAGTACCTTATATCATGCCGCCGCGTCATCTCGGTGGAGCAACTTCGTGTTTTCATCCGGTTGACGTAGCGTCCTTTGGCAACAGTCCTAAACCTATAGGGTTATTTATGCAGGCCTATCACATTTCGAATCGCGAGTCGGCACCAAAATTTACAGAGGTTAACTTGCCGCCTCCAAAGGCCGGAGAAGTTCAAGTTAAGGTTAACGCCTGTGCGCTGAACTTCGCCGATCTGTTGATGATTGAAGGGACATACCAGGATACTCCAGAGCCCCCCTTCACCCTCGGGCTGGAAGTTTCCGGAGAGGTTGCGACGGTTGGAACGGACGTATCCGCCTTTGCGCCCGGGGATCGGGTGGCGGTTTACGCGGGTCAAGGTGGCTTGGCCGAGGCAGGAAACTTTGATGTACGGCGCGTCGTAAAGTTGCCGGATCAAATCGGTTGGACCGAGGCCGCAGCCACGCCAATTGCCTATGGAACCAGCCATTTGGCGCTCGATCATCGCGCCCGATTACAACCCGGAGAAACACTGTTGGTGATGGGCGCTGCCGGCGGTGTGGGCCTGACCGCTGTCGAAATCGGCAAACTCATGGGCGCCCGTGTCATCGCCTGTGCCCGCGGGTCCGAACGGCTTGCGGTTGCGGCGGCCGCCGGTGCGGATCATCTGATCGACATCGAGGCGACGGATCTGCGCGAACAGATCATCGCGCTGGGACGTGCGGATGTGGTCTACGATCCAGTGGGCGGCGCGGCCTTCACCGCGGCGTTCCGCGCCTGCAAACCGGAGGCGCGGCTGCTGCCCATCGGTTTTGCCAGCGGAGAGGTCCCACCGGTCCCCGCGAACCACCTGATGGTCAAGAACCTGTCAGTGCTTGGAGTCAACTGGGGCGCGTACCTGCGATTCGCGCCCGAAGTCCTGACCGCCTCTCTCACCACCTTGATGGGGTGGATCGCAGATGGCCGACTGACGCCGCACATCAGTCATGTGCTGCCGCTCTCTCAGGCCGCCGAGGGGCTGGCATTGCTCAAGAATCGGGCTGCCACCGGAAAAGTTGTCATCGTGCCGGATGGCGCTGCCGACGCCCGGTAGTCTATGCGGCCTCCACCACGCGCGGCACATTCTGGAAGCCGCGGCGCAACAGATCGACCAGCTGGACGGTCAGGGACGATTGCGCGGGCGTTGTATACAGGTTGACGAATTGCATCGGCAGGTCCGGCAACGCTCCACCGTGAGAGATCTGTTCCAGATGGGCGGGCTGTGTCCCTGCGATCATGGCGTTCACCGCCAGATCGGCCGCGACCGTGGCCTCAATCGTGCGATCGCTGTCCGTGTCAACGGCCGTCTCCCACTTGGTACCGGCGCGGTCCAGTGCGGCCAGAGCCTGCGGGCGGAACGAACAATGGCGCTCGAACGCCACGCGCAGCGGTGCCTGCCGCCAGACCGAGCCACTGGGGGCGCCAATCCAGACCAGCGGCCGTTCGGCCAGAGTCTCCGCCCCTTCGCCAACCGATGTTTCAGTCGCCAGGATGAGGTCGCATTCGCCGCGCGCAAAGGCGTCGCGGAGGGCCGCCGAATAAGAGGTTCTCAGGTGGACCTTCACCCGCGGGTAGGCTGCATGGAACTGTTGCAGCACCCGAGGGATGACCGGGTAAACAATGTCATGCGGCACGCCCAGGCTGATTTCACCTTCAAACGCCTGGTCCGTCAGCCGCGCCACGAGTTCATCGTTCAGCGCAACCATCTGCCGCGCGTAGGTCAGAAGCTGATCCCCGGCCGCCGTCAGCGTCACGCCGCGCCGCGACCGGTCCAGAAGAACAATGTCGAGCATTTCTTCCATGCGCTTGAGCTGCATTGAGACCGCCGATTGCGTCAGGTTGAGATGCCCCGCGGCCCGGGTCACTCCGCCTGCATCGGCGACAGCGACAAATGAGCGCAATGTGGTAATGTCCAAGTTTCTCATATCACGAACCCTGATGGTTTAGGTAACAAACATTCGTTTTCATTATATGCCGAGATGCACCATTTGTTCAATATGCCTGATGGCAGGCGCATGAAACATCACCATTTGGAATAGGAGCTTCCCATGCATGTGACTTCGAACTCGATCCGCCCATCTGTCCTGGCCCGCCCGAAGACCCGTTTTTCCGTTATGGGACTGATGGATCTTTGGCGCCAGCGCGCCGCTTTGGCCCGGTTGAACGACGCCGCTTTGAAGGACGTCGGCGTCACCCGCGAGGAAGCCGAGCGTGAAGCCGGACGGTCTGTCTGGGATGTTCCTGCGCATTGGCGCAACTGAAGCCGAATTGGAAACGCTGAATCCCGCGCAAAAGGGCAGATTTCCTGACAGAAAAACTTGAACAATGGGTCAAGTGGCACAATATTTCTCCCTGAGAGGGCGTCGTTGCAAAACGGCGCCCGTTCACAGATTGTACAGTTGACGTTGCTACCGTTGACGGAACTTCAAGGGAGATCTCGAATGGCACAATATGAAGGCGTTCGGTCTGCCGCTGGCGTACGCACAGCCGCGATCGACGAGGGCCTGCGCGCCCATATGAACAAAGTCTACGGCACGATGTCCGTGGGCATGCTGATTACGTTTGCGGCGGCCTGGGCGATTTCGGGCCTGGCAGTGACCACCGATCCGACCACCGGCCAGATGGCGTTCACGCAACTGGGCGTGGCGATCTACGGTTCGCCGCTGAAATGGGTCGTCATGTTCGCTCCGCTCGCCTTCGTCTTCGGGCTGAGCGCAGCGGTCAACCGGCTGTCCGCAGCCGCGGCACAGATGCTGTTTTACGTCTTTGCACTGGTGATGGGCATATCGCTCAGCTCGATCTTCCTGATCTACACGGGATCGTCGATCGCGCAGGTCTTCCTGATCACGGCGATCATGTTCGCAGCCCTGTCGCTTTACGGCTACACCACCAAGAAAGACCTCTCCGGCTGGGGCACGTTCCTGTTCATGGGCGTGATTGGCCTCGTGGTCGCATCGATCGTGAACATCTTCCTTGCGTCCGACGCACTGACCTTCGCGATCTCGGTGATTGGTGTCCTGGTCTTTGCCGGACTGACCGCCTATGACACGCAGCAGATCAAGATGACCTATGTCCAGTTCGCCCAGGCCGGCGATCAGGAATGGCTCGGCAAAGCGGCCATCATGGGCGCGTTGAGCCTCTATCTCGACTTCATCAACATGTTCATCATGTTGCTGTCGCTGTTTGGCTCGCGGGAATAAGATCCTCGCGCAGAACGAACGAAAGGCCGGCCGGTGGGTCGGCCTTTTTTGTTGCGTCTAACCAGCGGCAGTGCCGGCGATCTAGTCTCGGGCGCCGCCCTGGTTCTTGCCTCAGGCCTCGCCGTCGATCTTGGGCTCGCCTCCGATACCGGAAAAGCCTTTGCCTTGCGGCGGCGTGCAGGCCGCCAGAAGGCCCAGCGCCAACACCATCAACGTCACTGCAATACGGGTCATGTCGTCATCCTTTTCTGCCTCACCCGACGAGAGTGAGCGCAGAACATGTCGAAACTGGCCCAAGAGGCGGGCCAATTTTGGGAAACGCACCAAGGACGCTCGACATATTGCGCTACGGCAGGTTGCGACGCATGCGGATGGCCGGAAAGACGATACCCTGCGCAAGGGGGACCTCCATCGGACCAACGGTTTCAAAGCCCAAAGCCTGGTAGAACGGTTCCGCCGTGCGCGTGGAGGCGCAGGTCAACCCGGTACACCCGGCGCGCTCCGCCGTTTGAAAGACATGCAAGAGGATCGCCCGCGCCACGCCCTGCCGGGTGAAGCGGTGATCGGTGACAAGATGGCGGATGTGGCCGAGTTTCGGATCCCGGCTGTCGGGCGTCCAGCCACCCGCGCCCAGAGGCTGGCCGCTGATGTGTTCGGCAACATAGTAGGTCCCGCTGCGCAGAAGCTGTGGCTGGGCGCGGCTGATGATCGGCAAGGCCATGACCAGAACCGAAGGCGGGTAATCCGCTTTCAGGAGCCGAGGGTAAGCCCGTCCGAGAAGCAAGTCGACGGCGGCCAGATCATCGGCACTTGTCTGTCGAATCATGTAAGCAGGCGGCGTCATTGGCGATCTGCCCTAACGTCTCGGCCCCGTGGATCAAACGAAAAAAGGCCACGCGCTCGGCGTGACCCTTGTTTGCACATCGTCCAGCGATGGGGCAGACCGGATTACTTGATCTTGCCTTCTTTGTACTCGACGTGCTTGCGGGCCACCGGATCATATTTCCGAACAATCATCTTTTCGGTCATGGTCCGGG
>JBCDEC010000075.1:0-17925 GCA_039179965.1 Pseudomonadota bacterium | reverse complement strand
CGCCGCCCGCGGCGCGGTGTTCGGCGCCGCCTACGGATGGGAACGGCCGAACTGGTTCGCCGACGCGCCCGGCGCGGAGACCGTGGACAGCTTCGCGCGGACCAACTGGTTCGAACCGGTCGCCCGGGAATGCGCCGCCGTTCGCGACCGGGTCGGGCTCAGCGATATGTCCGTGTTCTCGAAGTTCGACCTCGCCGGCCCCGACATCACGCCCTTCCTTGAGGCGCTTGGCGCCAACCGGGCGCCCAAACCGGGGCGGATCGGCTTGACCCATGCACTGACGCCCGCCGGCGGCGTCTTGTCTGAATTCACCGTGACACGGCTTGGCGCAGACCAGGCCTATCTGACGTCGGCGGCGGCGGCGGAGGAGATTGACCTCGACGTTCTGCAGGCCTGTGCCGCTGACTTTGACGTGACGGTGTCGAATGTGACCGATGACGTCGCGGTGATTGGCGTTATGGGCCCCAGGGCGGCAGACGTTCTGCCCGAACTGGCGGACATGCCCTGGCTCAGCGCGCGCAACGCCACGCTTGCGGGCGCTCCGGTGCGCGCCCTTCGCCTGTCCTACATTGGCGAGGCGGGATGGGAACTGCACGTCGCGGCGGACCGGGCCGCCACGCTGTTCACGGTGTTGGAAGAGCGGGCGCAACCGCATGGCCTTGGCTTTTACGGCGCCTATGCCGCAATTTCCATGCGGCTGGAAAAAGGGTATCGCGGCTGGGGCAGCGATCTGACCACCGAGCGCAGCCCGATCGAAGCGGGATTGGCTCCCTTTGTGCGACCTGAGGTGCGCGATGAGCTCCTGACCGAGGACCCCTGGGCGATGGTCCTGCTCGAAATCGAAGCCGGAGAGATCGATCCCTTTTATGCGCATACGCTCTGGCGCGCGGATCAGCCCGTGGGCATCGTGACGTCGGGCGCCTACGGCCACCGCACCGACAAGGTCCTTGCGCTTGCCTATCTGCGCGATACCGCCGCGCGTACAGACCTTAGCGTTTCGATCCTGGGCCAGCACCGCGCGGCGCGTATTCTGACAGAGCCACCTTTTGATCCCGACAGCACTCGAATGAAATCCGGAGGCCAGACGTGACCGACCAACCGCTGCAGACAGACTGGGATTTTGACGCAACCGCAGCCCGGCGGGACCGCTACTACGCCGCGTCCCTTACCCGGTTCACCCCGTTTCGCGACCCGATTGTATTCCGCAGGGGTCAGGGACAATACCTGTGGGACACGGACGGCAAGAAATACACCGACCTGCTGGGGATGAATGTCTGTATCTCCGTGGGTCATTCGCATCCGCGCGTGGTCGCCGCAGCCATGGCGCAGGCGCAGGACCTGACCCATTGCACGACGATGTTCTACCACCCGACCCCTGCGCATCTGGCCGAAGAATTGGCCGCCACGATGCCAGCTGGACATGACTGGGTCGTGCATCTGACGAACTCCGGCTCCGAAGCCATTGATCTGGCGATGACCATGGCGCGGACCTATACGGGCAACCTTGATCTGCTGGCGCTGCGCACCGCTTACCACGGCCCGACGGCAGCGGCGCAATCCATCACCGGGATCGCCGGGTGGCGTCATCCCGGGATGCCGGGCAATGTGGCCTTTGTGCCCGAACCCAACCAGTACCGAGGCATTTTCGGCCCCGGAACGCAGCCTTATCTCGACGAGATCGACCGCACCATCGCTTCGGCCACGTCGGGCCGGATCGCGGGTATGTTTGTGGAAAGCGTACAGGGCTATGGCGGGATCGTTGAAATGCCCTCGGGCTATATGTCAGGCGCCGCCGCACGGGTGCGCGCGGCTGGCGGGCTTTACATCGCAGATGAGGTGCAATCCGGCTTTGGACGCACCGGTGCTCACTACTGGGGGTTTGAGGCGGATGGCGTCGTACCCGATGTTGTTGTGATGGCCAAGGGCTTGGGCAACGGCTTTCCCATCGGTGCCGTGGTCGCCAAAAAACATGTGGCAGAACCGATGGCCGAAAAGTTCATGTTCCACACCTATGGCGCCAACCCGACATCGGCCGCTGCCGCGCGCGCCGTCCTGGCCGTGCTGCGCGACGAAGGCCTGCAGGCCAATGCCCGCTGCGTCGGCGCCGCTTTGCTGGAACGGCTGCACGATCTGAAGGACAAGCACCGCGCCATCGGAGATGTCCGTGGCACGGGCCTGATGCTGGCCATCGAGATGGTCAGCGACCGGGCGGAAAAGACACCGGACAAGGCCACCACCACCGAGGTCTTTGAAGCCTGCCGCGATCAGGGGATCATCCTGTCAAAATCCGGGCCGTTCCAGTCCTGTCTGCGGATGGTGCCTCCGCTCTGCCTGTCGATGGATGACCTCGATGCGATCTCAAACGGACTGGATCTGGCGTTTCAGCACGCGGCCCGTCAGGCAGAGTCCCGGTAGGGGCCAGGCCCGACCAGAGCGGGCTGGCCCGGTCCCGGGTCATGAGATCCTGTTGGAGTGACGGGCTCTGCGCCTCTCCTAGCCGGGAGCGACCGCATCCGGCACGCTGTCGCCGGCCGATACGATCCGGTCCATATTGGTCTCTGTCCAGGCCTTGAGCGCCAGCACGAGATCCGACACTTCGTCGCCCATGGGGGTGAGCGCATATTCCACGCGCAAGGGCATCTCATCAAAGACATGCCGGCTGACCAGCCCGTCCCGTTCGAGTTTGCGCAGCGTCTTTGTCAGCATTTTCTGCGACACCCCCTCGATCCGGCGGTGCAGGGCGCCAAAGCGCATGGTCCCGTCCTTGAGCGCGGCGAGGGTCAGCATCGTCCATTTCTCCGCCAGACGCGCGAGGATGTTACGGGTGGGACAATCCGCCATGAAGGCATTCGGGTGTGTTTCTTCCATGCTTACCTCTGGGTACCTAATTGACGCTGGTAACCACTATGCCGAAATAAGGGGGAGACGCAAATCACTGGGAGGCGCATATGAAAATCGGAGTTTTGGGCCGTGGACATGTCGGTGGCAACCTGGCGGACCTGGCACGGGCGGGCGGTCACGACGTGCGTGTGGGCAGCCGGAGCGGGCCGGTGTCGCTGGCAGACGCGGCAGAGCACGGCGATATCGTGATCCTGGCAGTGCACTATCAGGCGGCGCGGGATGTTCTGGCGCCGCTGGAAGGTGTGCTGCAGGGCAAGATCCTGGTCGACGCCACCAATCCCGTGAACGATGACTGGTCGCCGCTGTTGCTGGGGCAAGAGACATCTGCGGCCGAAGAAATAGAGAGCCAGGTGCCTGGTGCACGGGTGGTGAAAGCGTTCAATACAATATTCGCCGATGTGATGGACGCGGCGCACCAGGATCGCAAGGGCCACAAGATCACGAGCTTTGTTGCCGGCGACGCCGCGGAGGCCGTCGCGAAGGTCGCAGAGCTTGCCGAAAGCATGGGCTTTGCCCCGGTTCCCGTCACAAAGCTGTCGGCGGCGCGCTATCTGGAGGCCTTGGCCCATTTGAACATCGAACTCGCCCTTGGACAGGGCGGCGGGACAGATGCGGCCGTCCTCTATCATCGCGGCGCAGCCTCGTGAAACGCATCCGGTTTGACGTGGACGGCGACACGTTGGTCGGCGACCTTCATCTGCCCGAAGGGGATGGGCCACATCCCGGCGTCATCACCGGCGGCCCGATGACGTCAGTCAAAGAACAGGTGACAGGGACATACGCCAAGGCACTGGCCGACAGGGGGATTGCCGCTTTGGCGATCGATCATCGCTATTATGGGGAAAGCGGCGGCACACCCCGGCAATATGAGCATTATCCAAGCAAGATCGCCGATCTCAGGGCCGCTTTGGCGGCCCTGGCCACGCAACCCGAGGTCAACGCGGCGCGTCTGGGTGCGGTCGGGATCTGCCTTGGGTCGGGCTATCTTGCACATGCCATTCGGGATCATCCCAACATCAAGGCGTTTGCCGCGATCGCGGGATATTATCGGGACGTACCAGCGATGAAAGCCGCAGATCCTGACGGGTTTGCCCAAAAAGTCGCGGAGGGCCACGCCGCGCGCACGCAGTTTGAGAGAACGGGGCTGGTTCAGACGATTCCGGCTGTGGCGCTCGACCGGGACGCTGCGATGATGATCCAATCCACCCACGACTATTATGCCGGGCGCGCCGCGCATCCAAACTACACCAACGCCTTTGCCGTCATGTCGCGCGAATACTTTCTGCCGTTTGATGTGCAAAGCGCGGCACCCGGCGTCACCATGCCGTTTTTGCAGATTCACGGACCCAATGCGTTGAACCCGGTCTGGGCCGAGACGTTCTACGCGGCGGTGCCTGGCGAGAAAGAACGCTTCTCCATTGTGTCCAAGGGCCAGACGGATATCTACGACGACCCGCAAATCGTGGCGACAGCCGCAGACCGCGTCGCGGGTTTCCTGCTTGCGCGTCTTTGAGCCTTCGTCGTGGTCAAAATCCGGGCATTCAGGCCAGATTGGCCGCTGTGTGAACGGCTTCGCTTGACATGTATTCGACATCTTTATCAAATGTTGAAAATATGCTGGCCGAAAGGTGCCGAATGCTTGAGTCACAAAAGCCAATCCGCCTTCAGGCAACCAATATCCAGAAATCCTTCGGACCGCTGCATGTGCTCAAGGGCATCTCTGTCCAGGCCCGTGAAGGCGACGTGGTGTCCATTCTCGGGGCCTCGGGGTCCGGCAAAAGCACCTTTCTGCGGTGTCTGAATTTTCTGGAACATGCCGACGCCGGGCAAATCCGGATCGACACGCAAGAGATCGATCTTGATGCCGCGCGGATCTCTGACGCCTCCATCCGGGAGTTGCGCAAACACACCGGGTTCGTGTTTCAGAGCTTTAATCTCTGGACGCATCTGACCGTTCTGGAGAACGTGACGCAGGGCCAAATCCACGTGCTGGGCAAGTCCAAGGCCGAGGCCCGCGACCATGCCGAAGCCGTTCTGGATCGCGTTGGAATGCTTGAGCGCAAGGGATACTACCCGTCGCAAATCTCAGGTGGCCAGCAGCAACGCGTGGCCATTGCGCGCGCGCTGGCAATGGACCCGGATGTCCTGTTGTTTGATGAACCGACCTCGGCCCTGGATCCTGAACTCGTGGGCGAAGTGCTCAAGGTGATGCGCTCTCTTGCCGAAGAAGGCCGCACCATGCTGGTGGTTACGCACGAAATGAACTTTGCGCGTGATGTCTCGTCGAAGGTTCTGTTTCTGCACCAGGGCACAGTCGACCTGGACGGACCGCCTGCCGAGATTTTCAAGGAAGGCGCCTCCGAACACTTTGACCGCTTTCTCGCCAACACGAGAAACTGAGTGGCAAGCGCCAGCGCGCCCGCCTAGGCGGGCAGTCCGGCTTTGGGTGCGGCCCCTGTGTTGACTTCTCGCATGTGGCGCATGAGCTGGCGCTCGACGCGATTGAGCACCCGCGTCAACAGGAAGATCAGGATCATGTAGATCACGGTTGCGGTGATAAATCCCTCATAAGCCAGGTAATACCGGGCGTTGATCTGACGACCGGCGCCCAGAATATCGATCACCGTAATGGTCGATGCGACCGCCGTTCCGTGCAGCAGGAAGATGGTTTCGTTGCCCCACATGGGAAAGCAGCGGCGCCAGGCGGACGGCAGCACGATGTGGCGCAAGAGGCCAAGGCGCGAGAATCCCACAGCGGTGGCGGCCTCGACCTCGCCCTTGGGAACTGCATCGATGCCGCCCCGGTAAATTTCCACCTGATAGGCTGCGGAATTGATGGTGAAGGCCAATAGTGCACACCACCAGGGCTCTCGCAAATAGGGCCAGAAGATCGAGTCCCGGACCACCTCAAACTGCGCGAGGCCGTAGTAGATAATGTAGACCTGCACCAGCAGGGGCGTGCCACGGAAGATATAGACGAACACGCTGACGGCCTGTCTGGCACCAGCGACGCGCTGCGCCTTCAGGATTGCCATCGGCATCGCAAGGCACGCGCCAAGGGCCAATGCAAGAACGGTCAGCGTGACGGTGTTCACGATACCCTGCGCGAACCAGTCCCAATGGCTGGCGACCAGCATGAAGTCGAGCGGCGCACTTTCCGAACTCCAGTTGCGCATGGCATCGATGAATTCGGCGACCGGGTCATCTTCGCGTTCCATGTTACGGCGAACTCCGTCCGAGGGTGTAGCGACGCTCAAGCCAGCGCAGGATCAGCTCTGAGACGAACGTCAGCACCAGGTAGATGGCCATGACGGCCAGAAAAAAGGCGAAAGGGTTTCGCGTGGCGCGACCGCCCGACAGCGCATACCAGACGACGTCCTGCAATCCGATGACGGACACCAGCGCCGTGGTCTTCAGCAGAACCATCCAGTTCACGCCCAAAGACGGGATGGCATAGCCCATCAACTGCGGCAGTGTGATGATGCGAAAGGTCTGAACGCCGGTCATGCCCACGGCCGTCGCGGCCTCGAACTGACCTTTTGGAATAGACTGAAAGGCCCCGCGGAACGTTTCCGTCATATAGGCGCCAAAGATCAGGCCGATGGTCGTAATTCCGGCCACGAACTGATTGACCTCCAGATACTCCCAAGCGCCGGTGGCTTGCCCGATCTGGTTCAACGCCGTCTGGCCGCCATAAAACAGCAGCAGCATGAGACAGAGGTCCGGGATCGACCGCACCACGGTGACATAGGTCCCCGCTACCCGCTGCCCCAGCCTGGACCGCCCCAGTTTACCCCAGGCCCCAAGCAGGCCCAGGGCAAGGGAAATCGCCAGTCCGCCCAGGGCAAGGCTGACGGTGGTCAGCGTGCCCTGGAACAGGAGATTTCGATATTCCCATAGATCCTCCATCGGATCACTCGCTGGGCCCGTAGATGTCGCGGCCGAAATAGCTCATCGAGACCTCCTGGTACGCACCCGAGGCCCGGATCGCCTCGATTGCGGCATTTATGCCTTCGCGCAGCTCGTCTTCGCCCTTGCGCACAGCAATGCCGATGCCTTCGCCAAAACAGGGGAAGTCATAGAGATCGTCGGCGATGGGCGCGAAGGTCTCGGCATTCTTCGGATCGGAGTTGATCCATTCTTCGCCCGGGATCGTGTCGACCAGCACCGCATCTATGCGACCGGTTTGCAGGTCGAGGTAAGCTTCTTCCGATGTTTGATACTGGCGCATTTGCGCGCCGGGGAAGAATTTCTGCACATAACATTCATGGGCGGTTGCCCGCTGCACGCCGATGGCCTTGCCGGCTGTCCCCGCTTCGTCCGCGCTTGCAATGCCGGTGTCCTTGGGCCCAATCAGGGCCGAGGCGGAGTAATAGTACCGATCGGTGAAATCCACCTGCTTCATGCGGTCTTCTGTAATGCCCATCGACGACACGATGGCGTCAAACCGGTTGGCTTGAAGCGCCGGGATAATGCCGTCCCAGTCGATGTCGACAAACTCACAGGTCATTTCCATCTCCGCGCACAGGAGATTGGCAATGTCGATATCGAAACCGGACAAGGTGCCATCGGGCTCCAGCACGTCGAAGGGTGGGTAGCCGGACGACACGCCGACACGGAGCACCTCTTGGGCCGCCGCGAGAGTGGCACTGAGGCCGATCGCGAGGCCCGTGATCGCCCCGAGGGATTTGGTGAAGAAGGTCATTGTCGGTTCCTTTCTGTTGGAGGGAGCAAGCTTGTTGTTAAGAGCGCATCCGCGCGCCTGACGGATCGAACGGCGCTTGGGACAGGACGGTGACGGGTCGGGGTGTGCCAAGAACATCGACGGTCAACCCGTCCGTTGCCTCGGCATGGGGGCCATAGAGATACCCCAGCGCGCAGACTTGCCCGACGCGGACGCCAGAGGCGACGGAGCTGAGATACCCCACCACCGTGCCGTCCTTCTCAATCGGTTCACCGCCCCATGGATCCGGCCCGGCGCTGTCGATCAGAAAGCTGCGCAAAGCATAGGATTTGGCCGCGTTCCGACTGTCCAGGGCGCGGTCGCGGCCCACAAAGTCGCCTTTGTCGAGCTTGACCAGACGGTCCATGCCGCTCTCCCAGGGGGTGTAATCCGGGGAGTATTCCAGCCCCCAGGCGCCAAATCCTTTTTCGATGCGAAGCGCGTTCAGCGCGCGCACGCCGGCGAGTGTAACGCCCAGGTCCTGGCCCTTGTCCCAAAGCGCCTCGAGCAATGGCAGGTGATCGCCCGCCGGCACCCAGAGTTCGAAACCCTGTTCGCCGGTATAGGCCACGCGGATGACAAGCGCGTCTTTGACCGGGCCCAAATCGATGCGCCCGCCGCGCCCGTAGGCCCAGGCGTCGGGCGACAGATCTGCCCTGGTCAGCCGCTGCAACAGGGCCCGCGCGTTCGGGCCAGAGACCGACAGGCCAGACAATGTGCGTGTGAGGCTTTGCACCTCCACCCCTTCAGCCGGCAGATAGGCGCGCCAATAGCGGTGAACGAACCGGTCCGCAGTGCCCGAGCCGATCAGCAGGTAGTCTTCGGGCGCAATGCGCAGGACCGAAAACTCGGCCTCGACCCGGCCGCTCGGGTTCAGCATTGCCGAAAGAGTCAGGCGCCCGTCCTCGGTCGGGATGCGACCGGCGAGCACGTGATTGAGCCAATCATATGCACCCGGGCCGCGCACGGCGTGTTTGCCATAGGTGGTGATATCGATGAGGCCGACCCCGTCGGCCAGAGCCCGGCATTCCCGGCCCACATGTTCGAACCAATTGGGGCGACCGTAGGTCAGGCTGTCGCGAGGCTCCACGCCGTCAGGCGCGAACCACAACGGATACTCCACGCCATCCGAGGCGCCAAACACCGCGCCCCTGGATTTGTGGAAATCATAGGCCGGTGTTGTCGTCACAGGCCGTCCCGCCGGGCGATCCTCATACGGGTAAAGCGTCTTGAACCGCGTGGCGTACATGTCTCCTGTACGGGCCTTCACAAAAGCCTTGTCCGCCCATGGCCCAAAGCGCGCCACGTCCCACATGGCCACATCCAAAGGCGGTTCGCCTTCGGTGATCCAGTGGGCCAGGATCAGCCCGATCCCGGCCGCCTGCGTGAACCCGGTCATGACACCGTTGGCACACCAGTAGTTCTGCTTGCCGGGAACAGGCCCGACAAGCGGGGCCAGATCGGGAGAGAACATGATCGGCCCGTTTATGACCCGTTTGATCCCTGCCGTGCCCAGACACGGCACGGCCTCAATCGCCTGAGCCAGGTTGCGTTCAATCCGCTCCAGCGCATCGGGCAGCAGGTCATGTCCGAAATCCAGCGGCGTGCCGTTTTCGGCCCAGTGGGTGCAGGTGTCTTCGTAGACTCCCAGCAACAGACCGTCGCGTTCCTGGCGGAGGTAGTATTCGGCGTCCGCATCTCCGATCAATGGCAGTTCATCGCGCAGCGCCGCCACGGCGTCGATGCGATCGGTGACAAAGTAATGATGCTCCACGGGCATCATCGGCAGGGTGATCCCGGCAAGGGCGGCCACCTCACGACCCCAGAGCCCGGCGGCGTTGACGACATGCTGTGTCTTGATTGTGCCCGCGGGCGTGACCACGTCCCACGTCCCGTCCGCGCGCGGATTGGTTTCGATGACCGGAGTATGCCGGTGCACGCCCGCCCCGCCTTTGCGCGCGCCGGCGACCCAGGCGTTGGTGGTGCTTGAGGGGTCAACATGCCCATAGCTGGGCTCAAACAGAGCACCGAGGATCGTGGCCGGATCCATCACCGGAACCTTTTCGGCAAGCTCGGCTGGGCTCAGCCAATGCGTCTCGACCCCGTTGCGGCGATGCAGGGCCTTGTGGCGGCGCATCTCATCAAGGCGCGCCTCGGTGCGCGCGATGGCCACTTCGCCCACATGGTGAAAACCGGTAGACAGACCTGTGTCCGCTTCGAGCCGGGCATACATCTCAAAGCCGTATTTGTGCAGCCAGGCTGCATTTGCGCCGCCGCCAAACGTGCCAACGCCCCCGGCGCCATGCCAGGTTGACCCGGATGTCAGTTCAGAGCGTTCGAGCAGCATGCAATCCGCGACACCGGCCTGTGTCAGATGATACAGGATCGCCGCGCCGACGACGCCGCCCCCTATCACCACGACCTGTGTCTCAAGCTTCATCAGAGCAGTGCTCCGACCGGACGGGACCCAACGCCCCGGCTATCGCTCACAAGCCCGGCCACCTCACGGGGATGAAGAAACGTTGCGCGTCCCCGCAATGCGGCGACACTGGCGGGTGAATTCGTGGCCGTCGGGGCTCTGGGGCAGCGCGCCGCAAGGCGCGACAGAGAAGCGGCGATTCCTGCGACGCCAAAGATCATGTTTCGGCTGGTGCCATTCCGGCGCCCGTTGCCGGTCCCAGGGATCATTACGCACCGGTCCATCGGGTCGCGCGCAACTTCAGCCAGCGCAGCCCGCGCCGAACACTCGTCGTCCAAAAGAACGCCGATCTGTCCTGCGACGCGAGCGCTGAAGGTCAAAGGCCTGAAGGTCATTCGATAAAGTCGATGTCGATGGACCCGAACGGGCCGAAGGTTGCGTGCAAACTGCTGCCCGGTTTGACAGCCACCGACTTGACCGGCGCGCCGGTGATGACGATGTCACCGGGTTTGAGCGCACCACCAAGGCCCTGAAGCTCCGGCAGTTTGTTGGCCAGCCATGCCAGCGGGGCGGCGGGATGTCCCATAACATCGCCAGCCGGCGCAGACTGCGCCTGCCCGTCGACCTCCATGGTCAGGGTGACCTCGGCCAGCGCGGCATCGTCGGGGGACAAAGACACCGAGCCAAGAACAACAAAGCCAGCGCCGGCATTGTCCGACAGGGAATCGCTGGCCGCGGCCCGCATTGCGCCAACCCGGCTGTCGATGACCTCGATGGCAGCCACAACGCGGGAAGACGCTGCCAGCGCGTCGGCAACCGTAACGCCCGGGCCTTCCAGAGGGTGCGCCAGTTCGAACGCCAGTTCCGGTTCGGCCCGGGTATCACAGAGACTTCCGACAGACACCGGCGTGCCGGCCTCAACGAACATATGTTCAAGCAGGATGCCAAAGTCCGGGCCGGTCATCCCGTACATTTTCTGCATCGCGTCAGAGGTGAACCCGATCTTGTGCCCTTTGGGCACGCCACCATCGGCGATGAGCAAATCGACCAGTTTGCGCCTTACGCGATAGGCGTCCTCGAACACGTAGTCGATGGTTTCAGACGGCGGATCGATGCCCTGCCCCGTTTTGATGGCCTGATACAGGCGTGCGGCAAGTTCGGCGTGGTCCGTATCGTTCAGTTTCATGCCACTTCCACCCAGTCTTGATAGCGGTGCGCTTCTCCGCGCACGGCCTTGGTGAAGACCTCTTGAATCTGTCTGCCAACCGGTCCCGGGCAGACGACTTCACGACCGTCCACCGAGTGCACTGACGTCACCTCGGACGCCGTGCCGCAGACGAAAATCTCATCCGCGATGTAGAGATCTGAGCGGGAGATGTGTGAGGCGCGGACTTCAAAGCCCAGATCCCGCGCAATGGTTTTGATCGAATCCTGCGTGATCCCCTCAAGACCGCCAGCGGACAGGGGCGGCGTGTGGATGACCCCGTCGCGCACCACAAAAATGTTCTCGGCCGTACACTCGGCCACCATCCCGGCCGTGTTCAGCATGATGCAATCGTCAAAACCCGCGCGATGCGCCTCGGCCTTGGCCAGAGAGGAATTGACATAGTTGCCAACGGTCTTCGCCATGGGGGGCATTATGTTGTGATCATGGCGCCGCCAGGACGAGACCATCATCCTGACACCCCTGGCGTTCGCGGCATCCCCCCGAACACTGGCCCAGGGCCAGGCCATAATCGCGATGTCCACAGTGCACGGGCCGGTATCCAGCCCCATGTGCCCATAGCCGTAATATGCCAAAGGCCGCACATAGCAGCTTTGCAAACCGGTCGATCGCGCCACGTCCAGACAGGCGTCAACGATTTCCGCGACGGAATAGGGCATCGGCATGCCAAGGATTTTGCCGGATCGGTAGAAGCGTTCAATGTGCGGCGTGAGCCGGAACAGACCGGGGCCATCGGCGGTCTCGTAGGCGCGAAGGCCTTCATAGATCCCGGTCCCGTTGTGGAGCGTATGCGTCCCGACATGCACGGTCGCGTCGTCCCAATCGACCATCGCACCATTCATCCAGACTTTTGGCGTTGGCGTCAGTGGCATTTGCGCGCCTCCCAGCACATCGGCAACATGACGAGAATGTGCCGCACTTTCGAGTTGTCAATATATTTTCGACATTTTTGAAGTTGTCGAAAATTATGCCTTTGTTGCTGCGCAAATTCACGTCATATTGCAGCCAACGTTGGAAGAAATGAGAAGCATGACCGCCGCAGAGACCCAAACGGATCGCGCCTACGAGAGTTTGCGCAACGACATTCTGAGTGGCGTTCTTGCCGCCGGCTCAACACTCCAGTTCGCGCAGCTGCGCGAGACCTACGGGCACAGCATGGGGGTTCTGCGCGAGGCGCTCACCCGGCTTGCGGCGGAAGGCCTCGCCGTGAAACGCGCCCAACACGGGTTCCGCGTCATCGATCTGACGCTGAAAGACCTTAACGACCTGACCGAGTCCCGCATTCTGGTGGAAACCGCGGTTTTGCGGGACGCCATCGAACATGGTGACCTTGACTGGGAAAGCGCCATAATCTCGGCCCACCACAAACTGGAACGCACCGAAAAACACATAAATGGCGATCCACACTCGGTGACGGACGCCTGGGCTATTGCCCATCAGGCCTTTCACATGGCGCTCTTGTCGAGCGCGCGCAATGACCGGTTAAAAAGCTATGCGGAAGGGCTGCGCGCCTCGGCGGAGCTCTACCGGCGATGGTCCATGCCATTTGAAATCGAACCCCGCGACGTTGACGCCGAACACCGTGCCCTGCGCGATCTGACGGTGGCACGCGATGTCGATGAGGCCTGCGGGGTGCTGGCGCAGCACCTCTCCTTTACCCGCGATCTGATCGTACGCGGCCAGACGGGTGCCGGTGGATGAGCCGGTTTCGCATGCCCGCCGAATGGGCGCCACATGCCCGCACCCTGATTGGATGGCCCTGTCGTGACTGGTCCTGGGGCAGCACGCTTGAACAAGGTCGAGATGAATTTGCCAGCGTTGCCAATACGATCGTCGCGTTTGAGCCGGTCACGATGGTCTGCGCCAACGAGGGGCACGCGGCAGATGCGCGCAAGCGCCTGTCGCAGAGCGTCGAGATTGTGGTGCATCCGATGGACGGATCTTGGCTGCGCGACAATGGTCCGATCTTTGTGACCGACGGTCAGCGGCTCAAGGCGCGTCACTTTCGCTTCAACGCCTGGGGCGAACGTCACGCTGACAGAGATCGCGACGCCAGGCTCGGCGCGACGCTCGCGCAGGATCTCGGAGTACCGGTAACGCCCCTTGATATCGTGCTGGAGGGCGGCGCGGTCACGGTGGACGGCGCGGGCACGATGATTGCGCCCGAAGGCTGCGTGCTTCATCCCACCCGCAACTGGCATCTGAGCAAGGCAGAGGTCGAAGACGGCCTGAAAGACGCGCTTGGCCTGGATCGCATCCTTTGGATCGCAGAAGGCCTGACGGAGGATCAGACCCGAGATCCCGAGCGGATGTATTATGGAACCGACGGGCACATCGATCTGTTTATGTGCTTCATCGCCGAGAACCGGGTTCTGATGCTTGAGGTTCCCGAGGACAACGTCAATGCCGTGGTACTGGCCAGGGCCCGGGACGTGCTTGAGGCAGCCGGTGTCGAGGTCGTTGGCTTCCCGCACATGGCGCAGTTTTCGCAAGGCGGACATGACTACATCGCGCCTTACATGAACTTCTACATCTGCAACGGCGCGGTTGTGATGCCAATGGCCGGCCAGGACCCCGAACAGGACGCGGCCGCCCGCCGGGATCTGGCCAACCACTTCCCGGACCGGGAGGTCATCGGGTTGCCAATGCGGGCAGCCCCGATGCAGGGCGGCGCAATCCACTGCCTGACCCAACAGGTTCCGCGACCGGACTGACAGGGGCTGTGACGCCGTTTGGGGCCGCGCCGGTTATCGAAGCCGTTGGCGGGAAGAGGTCACTGCTGCCGGTACCGGCCGACCTCCGGCACGGCAAAATCCACCAGAACGCGAATGGGAAGTTGCCACGCATCCCGTTCATTGTAGTTGCCGGCAAACGTCGCCACGACGAAACCGGCATCCGGCTGAACGGTGAGTCGCTGACCACCGTTGCCCATCGCAATGACAATCCGGTCCCCGCCTGGTCCCCGCGCCAGATACCACAGAAAGCCATAGTCGAATCCCTCTGCGATGGATGTCGCGGGACGAAACGACGACTGAAGCCAAGTCTCAGGCACGACCTGGCGGTCGTCGTAGGCGCCGCCCTGAGCGACCATAGCACCAATATTGGCGAGGTCGCGCGCGCTCAGGCGCAAACCGGACGCCGCCGAGGGCACCCCGTCCGCGCCGCGCACCCATTCGTAATCGACAATGCCGAGCGGGGCAAAAAGCCGTGTCTCGGCAAAGGCGTCAATGTCCATCCGGGTGCCTTCGGCGATGAGTTTGGCAAGCACAGCCACCGCGCCACCATTGTAAGTCCAGGTGGTTCCCGGTTCGGCGACCATCGGGCGGTCCAGAACAAAGCGGTACCGGTCTTCGGCGCGCTCCATGGCAATTTCGCTGTTGCGAGGATCGGTGTAGGGCAGGCTCTCATCCCAGTCCGTGCCCATTTGCATCGTCAGCGCATCTTCGACCGTGATGGCCTCGCGCGCCGACCCATCGCGCAAATCGGCGTAGTCAGGAAAGAGATCCAGCAATGGCGTATCAAGCGGCGGCACGGCACCCTCCGACAGGGCGATGCCATAGAGCAAACCAACGACTGACTTGGTGACCGAGCGCAGATCATGTTGTGTCTGCGGACCGTGGTCGACCAGACCTATCGGCCTGCCCCAACGTTCATCTTCGCCCGGGAAATAGGCTTCGGCGATCCGCTCACCATCCAGCATCACGACGGTGGCATGCAGCCCGTCCAGCTCATTTGCCGCCACCGCTGAGCCAAGTTTCTCGGCCATGGTTTGTGACCGGCCAACGGGGGCGAAAAGGCAGACGATCAGTGACAGCGTCACCACCGCCGCGCAAGAGGTTTTCCATGCCATGTGTCGCTCAATTCGCCTGTGTCGCTTGCGCGATCATAGGCCAAGTGAAGGGTGCGCCAAAGCAATCGTTTGGGCCACCACCTGCGATGTCATCTCTGTGCGCAAGAACAAAACTGCTCTCGCGGTATGGGCGCTTGTGGCGGGTGAAGCGCGTTGATATTGGCGGTGTGATTTTGTGGATGGGCACGCCTGTCTGACGATTGGGACTTTCTCAATCGGAGGACAGGAGGTTTTCATGTCTGACCAATGTGTTCCTGCGCTGCGCAAGCGGTGTCTCGAAGACATGCGGATCAAGGGTCTGCTGCCGAAGACCCAGACGATGTATCTGCGTGCGATGTGTGAGTTCACCCGGTTTCCGGGGCATGCGCCTGATACGGCGACACCAGAGGCGTTGCGGACGTTTCAACTTGATATGAAGGAGCGCGGCGTTGGCGCATCGACCTGCAACAACCGGCTGACGGTTCTGAGCTTCTTCTTTGCAACGACGTGTCCCCGGCGCGAGAGAAAGCGACATATGCGGTATCAGCGGGCGGCGAAGAAGACCCCCGTGGTGCTAAACCCCGAGGAGGTCGCGCGCATTCTCGAAGCGGCACCGGGCCCGGGCTGAGATACAGGCCTGCCTTCAGCGTGGCCTATGGTGGCGGGCTTCGGGCGAGCGAGGTCACGGATTTGAAGGTCGGCGACATCGACCGCATTCTGATCCATGTCCTGCCTTCCGGCTTCCATCGCATCCGCCACGCAGGCTTCCTTGCAAATGGCATCCGGCGTGAAGGGATCAAGAAGATCAGGGGCTTGCTCGATGCGGAGCCAGAGCCGGATCAGCCTCCCGGCGAAGCCAGAACTGACGATCCCGTCGATCCGAACGCGCACCAGCCGTGCCCGAAATCCGGTGGCGCGATGATCTTCGTTGATACCTTCCTGCGTGGCCAAACCCCGACGTCCTGCGCGCCACCAAGGCAGGACGCCGCATGACCCAGCCACCACACCCGACACTGCGATACCCGGTTGCCGGGCCAGCCACTGCGGCCATCTCCCCCAAATCCCCGCTAAACTGGGACTCCGGTGACAGAGTAACAGGCCAGTCGGCCATCTCTTGTCGGGAAAACAGTCTTATCTGCGCCGTCCGTCGTCACGTCGTCGCGCGTTTTGCTTGTCGATCAACAAAGCCGTACTCCACAATCCCCATAGCTCCAAAACAGCCCGCGCTGTCCTCCTTGTCAGGTTTATCACCGCTGCAGCTCGCGCTGAAAGCAGCCACAAACCTTAGACAATCGGGAAGTCGGGAACCGCATTTCAACGCCGCTGGCCGGATCGGGCCCTTGCGCACCGACCCTAGGTCCGATGCGGCAGTTCAGGTGTCTGGTGAGGCGGTCCTCCACTGCAGTCAGAGCAATCGGGCTCTGGCCGTTGCGCTCGTTGTGGCGCGACACCTCACCGCGTTCCGGGACCGCCGGGGCCTTTTCGCTTGGTGGTTTCAGGGAATAGGTTCCGGTGCACCGGTCGCCGCTGCAAGTCTGTTGACCGTCATGCAGACGTCAAGACCTTGACCCCATGCGGCGCTGCGACATGGCGTTTTCGTGTCTTTGAATCCCGGCAAGGTGCACGACGTAGTGGCTTCGACGTCGGGGCGACAAGCGTACAACTGCGCCCGGCATCCGACCACAGGTTTGAAACAGCAAATGTCCGGGCGTTCGATCCCCCTGCCTCACACCTCGTCGCGCGCGCCATCAGGTCGCGCCCTTCAGGCGACATGGACTTAGCCCCGCGGCAAGACAATCTGTGCTTGAATCCGAAACCGCATGCCTTCCGGGCCATTGTCGGGCGAAGCGGCCCAGTAGCCGACCCCGACCTGCCAGTTCACCGGAACGCCCGCGACCGGAGCGAGTTTGGCGACATTGACATTCACCGGAATGGACCATTCCTCGGCGACCCAGTCGTATGTGCTTTCGGACGTGATGCTGAAGGTCCAAGCGGAGGGTGTTGAAAAGGACACGAAGGGCTGCACAAAGCTGCTGCTGGTGGGTGTCGCCGGATCGCTCTCCAGATCCCATATGTGGTTTGCGAGCGCGCCATAAGTCCACGGGCCGTCCGTTTTGAGAACGATGCCCGTGATACCGGCAGCCCAGGTGTCCGTCGAAACCTCCGTTCGTGTGGGAACGCGCACCACTGGACCAACACCCCAGGTCAGGTTCTGCGATGTTGTGTCTGAATACCACGCGCTGAACAGAACATCGCCAAATCCGCTCTGGGATGCGCCCGGGATAACGTCGTCCTGCCAGATGTAGGGAACGATGGTTCGGGTGACGATGTTCGCCCCGTTTTCCAGACCGAAGGGAATGATCGGCTGAAAGTTGAACGTGGTGCGCGACCCTTCGTCATCCTGTCCGATGTTCTGGTCATAGTTCAGTTGGAAAGGCACAGAAACGATTGCGGCAATGGGATTGGCCAGTTGCTGGGCCAGCTCGGCATCCTGCGCCGACATCGATGTTCCAAAGCAAATGCAACACACCGAAAGAACGCGTTTCATATCATGTCTCCTGGCTTCCGGTCGCTTGAGCAAACAGGGGTTGAGTACTCCGATTGTCTGATCATATGCGTTGCCCTCTTGAGCGCAGTTTCGCGACCTGGGTTTTTGGTGCGACAATTCCGGACTGCCAGCGTGGGCTACTTAAGAGAGCCTGTAAAGGTCGCTTTTCGGTCCATCAGTGGCGCCAAAGTAGAACGCAGCTAGTCTTTCTTGGGCGATTGTATACTTGACAAACCCGCCCTGAAAGACCATATCTAACTCAACAAGTTAGAGGTTTTCG
>JBCDEC010000074.1:0-17930 GCA_039179965.1 Pseudomonadota bacterium | reverse complement strand
TGAACGAAAAGATGGCCAAGTATGGGCTGCAGCGGGCGGATTACCTCGGCTGACCGGGGTCGGCCCGGTGCCGGGTGACGAGCGGCTGTCCGGACTCGCGGCGCAGCTGGAAGCACGGGTCAAGGCCGAGATGGTGCCCGATGGCAGCCATGACATCGGCCATTTGCGCCGCGTTTGCCGGACGGCACTGAACATCGCGGCCGAGGAAGGCGGCGACCCCGAAATCCTTGTGGCCGCCGCCTATCTGCATGATCTTGTCAACCTGCCGAAGGATCATCCCGATCGCGCGCTGGCGTCCACACGTTCGGCGCAGGCGGCGCGCGCGCATCTTATTGCCCTGGGCTTCACTCTGGCCCAACAGGATGCGATTGCCCATGCCATTGCCGCGCATTCCTTTTCGGCCGGGATCACCCCTGAAACGCTCGAAGCGCGGATACTGCAGGATGCGGACCGCCTGGATGCCCTGGGCGCCATCGGCGTGGCGCGCTGCTTTTACGTCGCAGGCCAGATGCGCTCGGCGCTCTTTGACGCCGAGGATCCGCAGGCGTTGCACCGCGCACCTGACGACACACGCTTTGCGCTCGATCACTTTGAGACCAAGCTTTACCCTGTCGCCGAAGCGTTACTGACACCGGCGGCGCGCCGGATCGCAGCCACGCGGGTGACGCGGATGCGCGGCTACGTCGACGCGCTTTTGAGCGAAATCGACCCAAACCAGATTAATTTCTAATCAGACCGCCCGTTTTCGTGTCACCGATCCCAGGTCACAGCGGGCAAATTCCTTGCTGACGGCACGTTTTCGCCATTGTCATTTCCGCTCGCCTGATCTTAATGTGCCCTGACCGCGTGTGCCCCGCACTTCCCGTGGAGCAGCCCGGTCCATAGAGTTTTGCTGCCCGAACCTTGCACGCGACCACGTCGGCGCGGGGTCTGGCAGAAGGATTTCGGCCCCAAAAAAGGGCCAGCAGATCGTCCGGACCCGGGCAAGAGCCCCACAGGACGGACAAAAAATGGGCAGGCGGCAAATGGACCGACCTGTCGGAGAAGAACCGCGATGACGCGCGCGCGACAGCTAAGAGCACAAGACGCAGGGCCGCTTGCCCGGCGCCGCGCCGCGTATACCATCGCCTTGACAAGACGGACCGACCCGCGCGCCGTTTCCGAAGAAACCGCGTGCGCTCCGGTGTGCACCAAGGATTTATGGCCAAAAAGATGCTTATCGACGCCACCCACGCGGAAGAAACCCGCGTTGTGGTGGTGGACGGAAACAAGGTTGAAGAGTTCGACTTTGAATCCGAGAACAAACGCCAGCTTGCCGGGAATATCTATCTCGCAAAGGTAACACGCGTTGAGCCGTCGCTTCAGGCGGCCTTTGTTGATTATGGCGGCAATCGCCACGGGTTTCTGGCGTTTGCGGAAATTCACCCCGATTACTATCAGATTCCGGTCGCCGACCGCGAAGCTCTGATGGAAGAAGAGCGCGCCTATGCCGAAGCAATGCGCGCTCGGGATGAAGAAGAGGACAAGAAAAAACCCTCACGCCGTCGCGGGTCGAAATCCTCGACCAAGGCGGCCAAGACCGTGTCCAAGGACGCGGTGAAAACAAAGGACGTGGAACCGGCGGCAGACGCTGCGGCAGATGCCACAACCGATACGCCGGACATGTCCGACACCGCTGACGCCGGTTCTGAAATCCGCGGTATGGAGACCATCGATCTGGACGAGGAGTCCGTTGCGGAAACCGCGGCGGGCACGCTGGTCGATGACTCCGACGGCGAGGCGGCGGAGACGGCCGAGGCGGCTCAGGACGCGGATGAGACCTCGGCGGCGAGTGGGGCTGATGAAGCCGCACCCGAGCCGACTGAGACCGACGATGATGCCGTACAGCCCGCGCAAACTGTAACCGACGACAGCGATGCGGTGGCGCTGGCCGACACAGCGGCCGACCCCGCGGACGCGGAGCCTGCTGAGACCGTCGAACAGGACACGGAAGCGGCCGCTGATGCGGATGCTCAAGCGACGGTTGACGAGGCCGATGCAGATGCCAGCGACGAGGCATCCGACCAGACCGAGGATGTGCACGCCAAGGACGCATCCGGCGAAGAGGATAGCGCCGAAGACGCTGGTGCGGATGACGACAACAACGGCGAAGATGACGGGGATGAGGACGGCGACGACCCGCATGCCGACGCCAGCTCGCGCGATGACACCATCGAATCTGTGGCCGATGAAGACGACAGCGACGATATCCGTCCGCCCCGCAAACCGCGGGCACGGCGCTACAAGATTCAGGAAGTCATCAAGGTTCGCCAGATCCTGCTTGTTCAGGTGGTCAAGGAAGAACGCGGCAACAAGGGCGCGGCCCTCACGACCTATCTGAGCCTCGCGGGCCGCTACTGCGTCCTGATGCCCAACACGGCGCGCGGCGGTGGCATTTCGCGCAAGATTACGAGCGCGGGCGACCGCAAGAAACTCAAAGAAATCGCCACAGAAATCGACGTGCCCACCGGTGCAGGGCTGATTATTCGCACCGCGGGTGCCAAGCGCACCAAGACCGAGATCAAGCGCGACTACGAATATCTCCAGCGGCTCTGGGAACAGATCCGCGAGTTGACGCTGCAATCCATTGCGCCCGCCAAGATCTACGAGGAAGGCGACCTGATCAAACGCTCGATCCGCGACCTCTACAGCCGCGAGATCGATGAAGTGCTGGTCGAAGGCGAACGTGGCTACCGCGTGGCCAAGGACTTCATGAAGATGATCATGCCGTCCCACGCCAAGAACGTGCAGCGCTACGAAGACGGGCTGCCGCTCTTTGCGCGCTTCCAGGTGGAAAGCTACCTCGGGGCCATGTTCAACCCGACGGTGCAGCTTAAATCGGGTGGCTATATCGTCATTGGCGTCACCGAAGCGCTCGTGGCGATTGATGTGAACTCCGGCCGGGCGACCAAGGAAGGCTCGATCGAAGAAACCGCGCTGAAGACCAATCTCGAGGCGTCTGATGAAATCGCGCGCCAGTTGCGCCTGCGCGACCTTGCCGGTCTCATCGTGATTGACTTCATCGATATGGACGAGCGCAAGAACAATGCCTCGGTCGAAAAGCGGATGAAGGAGCGGCTCAAGACGGACCGTGCACGCATCCAGGTCGGCCGGATCTCGGGCTTCGGCCTGATGGAGATGTCGCGCCAACGGCTGCGTCCGGGAATGATCGAGGCCACGACACAGCCGTGCCCGGCCTGTCATGGCACCGGGCTGATCCGGTCGGATGACAATATGGCCCTGTCGATCCTGCGACAGGTGGAAGAAGAAGGCGTGCGCCGCCGCTCACGCGAAGTGCTGGTGAAATGCCCGGTCGGCATCGCCAACTTCCTGATGAATCACAAACGCGAACATGTCGCGCAGATCGAACAGCGCTATGGCCTGTCGGTGCGGCTGGAGGGGGATCCGCATCTGGTGAGCCCGGATTTCTCGTTGGAGCGCTTCAAGACGGCCACCCGGAAAGTGCCGCAGCCAACGGCGCCGGTGGTGTCCGGCGATGCTTCGATCATGGATATGGTCGATGCCGAGGACGAGGTCGAAGAGGATCAGGTCGAAGAACCGATCGAAGATCAGGCCGCCGCCAGCAGCGCACCGGAAGACACAGAGGACTCGCCCAAACCCAAGAAGCGGCGCCGTCGGCGTCGTCGGCGGTCTGGCAAGTCCGCCAATGCCGAAAACGGTGAGGGCGAAGCAGGGACTGACGGCGCCGCAGAAAACACGGATGAGGGATCGTCGCAGGCCGTGTCTGACGCAGCTGAAGAGGGCGGCGATGCAGCCGTCGCGCCAGTGACCGCCGAGCCTGCCGAAACGGCTTCTGATGATGCCTCCGCCGATGTAGGCGACGCACCGGCCTCCGCTGAGCAGTCCGACGAGACGGCCGAAGCGACCACCGAGGCGGTGCAGTCCGAAGAGCCCGCAGCGGTTGTCGATGCCACGGATGAGGCACCGGAGGCGGCTGAGCCAGCGGCTGAGACCCTCGAACATGGTGAGGCGGAGCAGGCCGCAGAGGCCGAGCCGGAGGTTTCCGAAGCCGCCTCTGACGACGCGCCGACGGACGAGATTTCGGCCGCGACCGCCGATCCGGATCCAGCGCCGGAGCCAGAACCGGAGCCGGAGACTGCCGAAGAGGCCGCACCGGCACCTGTCCAAGAGGAAACGCTGTCCATACCGGTCGAACCGGTCAATGGCGCGGCTGCGCCTGCGATGGCCGAAGAGCCGGTTGCCGTGGTGGCCGAGGCCGAACCGGATGCCCCACCCAAGCCAAAACGCCGGGGCTGGTGGTCCATCGGATCGTAACGTCGGTCGCAAGACGGCATCAAGGAACACGGGCGCAAGGGATCTTGCGCCCGTTTCTTGTCAGCCGCCCTTTCGGATCAGGTAGATCTGCATATCGTCGCGGCAGTCCTGTGAAAGCAGCGCGTGTCCGGCCTCCTGGCAGAAATGCGGGACGTCCACGACCGCAGCCGGATCGTCGGCCCAGATCTGCAAAACGGCACCCGGGACCAGGCCCTGCAGGCGCTTGCGGGCCTTCAAAACGGGCAGGGGGCAAAGCAACCCGCGCGCATCAAGCGTTTCACTGATTTCGGTCATGCCCTGCTGATAGGCCGGGTTTCGGCAAGTGTCCACGGGGTTGTGACATCGCCACGCGTGACGGGCGCAGTGGAATAGCCTAAGTCACCTGTTATGTTCGGATTTGACATCATTGATGCCGCGCTTCTGCCGGCCATGACAATCGCGCTTCTGGCAGGGCTGATCAGCTTCCTGTCGCCCTGCGTTCTGCCGATTGTCCCGCCCTACCTGGCCTATATGAGCGGCGTGTCGGTGAGCGAGCTGAGCTCGGATGATCGTGAAAGAAACCCGGCGCTTCTTCCGGCGCTGTTTTTTGTGCTTGGCCTGTCGACGGTGTTTCTGTTCCTGGTCTTCACGGCCTCTGCCATCGGGTCCCTGTTTTTGACCTATCAAAGCTGGTTCAATGCCATCGCCGGGATCCTTGTGATGGGCTTTGGCGCGCATTTCGTCGGCATCTACCGGATTGGCTTTCTCGACCGCGAGGCGCGGATCGATGTGGGCGACCGGGGTGGGTCGTCCTTTGGCGCCTATGTGTTGGGGCTCGCCTTTGCCTTTGGCTGGACTCCCTGCATCGGTCCGCAGCTTGGCGCAATCCTGTCGCTCGCGGCATCCGAGGGCTCGGTGACGCGCGGGACCACGCTGCTTGCGGTCTATGCCATGGGTCTTGGGGTGCCGTTCCTGCTGGTGGCGGCCTACCTGCCGCGGCTGGGCGGGCTGATGGGCTGGATGAAACGGCATATGGAGCAGATTGAGCGGGTCATGGGCCTGCTGCTGTGGACCGTCGGTCTTTTGATGCTGACGGGCGGGTTCTCGCGTTTTTCCTACTGGCTGCTGGAGACCTTTCCGGGTTTGGCCATGTTGGGCTGACCCGGAAGCGTGACCGGTGGATCCGGCCTTAATCAAGTCATGATAGACTGCTAAACTGATCGAAAGAGGTCAGAGATGAGCAGCTCTTCCACAGGTCGCGTGACGCGCCGCAAGGTGTTCTATCTTCCGGGATATGACCCCATTGCGCCGCGCAAGTACCGTGAGATCTACCGCCGGGAGGCGGTGGAGCAGGCGCGGATTTCCGGCTATGACATTGCCCTGACGGCAGGTCCGGGCGGCTCCGGGCGCTATGGATGGTCCGTTCAGGCGTGTATGGACGGGGCCGAGGTCCGCTCCGAGATAGAGGTTCTGGTCTGGTCCGACATCGTGAAGGCCAGCCTGTCGCGCTCTGTTCCGGCGGCCTACGCCCAATTGCTGCGGACCGCCTGGATCTACGTGACCAGCGGCGCGTTCGGGCCGCTTATGCGGCTGCGAAAAGGGCCGATGATTGCCGCGCATTATGCCGTTGCGATGCTGGTGCTTTATCTTCTGGCTGCCGGATTGGCAGGATGGGCGATGGGGGGCGTGGCCGCGCGGGTCCTGCCGCCGCTTGGCGGCGGCAATGTGGGTCTGGCCTGGGGGATCGGTCTGGTCTCGGGTTGGATGGTCTTGCGGATGGCGCGCCGCGCCGACAACCGGACATTCGCCTTCTACCTGATGCATGAGTTTGCTTATTCCGCTGCAGGCCGGGGCGAGATCCCGCACGATCTGTCCGACCGGCTGGCGCAGTTTTCAGACCGGATTGCGGAGGCCCTGGAGTCGGAAGTGGACGAAGTTCTGCTGGTTGGCCATTCCGCCGGTGCCCATCTGGGAGTGATCCTGCTGGCCGACTTGCTGCAGTCCGGGCGGGTCAGGGCGCAGGGGCCGGTCCTCGGGTTTCTGTCCCTTGGCCAGGTGATCCCCATGATCTCTTTCCTGCCCCGCGCCACACGGTTGCGCAGGGCACTCCACGAGCTGAGCCAAAGCGATGCCTTGAGCTGGGTCGATGTCACGGCCCCCGGCGATGGCTGCGCCTATGCGCTGTGCGATCCGGTGGCGGTCAGCGGTGTCGCGTCGCCCGGCAAGCGCTGGCCGCTGATCGTGTCCGCCGCCTTCAGTCAGACCTTGTCACCCGACCGGTGGGCCGCGCTGCGCTGGCGGTTTTACAGGCTGCACTTTCAGTATCTTCACGCCTTTGACCGCCCGGGAGACTATGACTACTTCCGTTTGACCGCGGGGCCGCTGACTCTGGGCGCGCGCTATGCGGGCCGGGCGCCCTCCAAATCCCGGGTCGAGGCGACCTTCTCCAGACACACATCGGTTGCGGCATGATCCCACCCAAACCGGCTGCGCGGCCCGACAAGGTCTCGCTTTGGCGCTATATGAAACTGTTCCGGCAGGACATCCTGTCGGCCCAGCCGGAGCGGCTTTACCGCGCCTGGATGGCGGAGTTCCGCACCCCGTTCTTCCGCTCCTTTCTGGTCAATCAACCGGATCTTGTGGCCGAGATCCTGAAGCGGCGCCCGGATGACTTTCCGAAGTCCGACCGGGTTGGCGAAGGGCTTCGCCCGCTGCTGGGCCAGTCGGTGTTTCTGACCAATGGCGCGACGTGGAAACGGCAGCGCCGGATCATCGATCCCGCCTTTGAAGGCGGACGCCTCAAGGACAGCTTCCCCGCCATGCGCGCCGCGTCAGACCGCGCGGTCGAAGACCTCGCCGACCGGGTGCGCCAGCACGGGACCCGGATCGAAGTGGAGGAGATGACAAGCCGCGTGGCGGCGGATGTGATCTTTCGCACGCTGTTTTCGATTCCGATCGATCATCGGCTGGCCGCACAGGTCTTTGAAGCATTCCGGGCGCATCAACGGAGCCAGCCGATCCTCAATCTGGCGGCATTTTTGCCTGTGCCCCGGTGGATGCCGCGGTTCTTCTCGCGCCAGACGCGGCAGACAGCCGCTCAGATTCGCCTGGCGATCACGGACCTGACCGAATCCCGGCAGGCGGAGATTGCGGCGGGTCAGGCTCCGGACGATCTGGCCACCAAGATCATGACCACTGTTGATCCTCAGTCCGGAGACGGCTTTGACACCGAAGAGATGGTGGACCAGGTTGCGATCTTCTTTCTGGCCGGGCACGAGACCTCGGCGTCGGCCCTGGCCTGGGCGCTGTACCTGCTGGCGCTCTATCCCGACTGGCAGGCGCGAGTGGCTGCCGAAGCGCGGTCAGTGGATACCTGGGACTTTGCGGCCCTGTCGCGCTTGGTGGTCACGCGCGATGTGTTCCGTGAAACGCTGCGGCTCTACCCCCCGGTGCCGATGATGGTGCGCGAGGCGGGCAGTGCGGAGCGATTCCGGGACCGGGCCGTGCCCAAGGGTGCACAGCTGGTCCTGAGCCCCTGGCACATCCACCGCCATACGCGATTGTGGGACAATCCCGATGGGTTTGACCCGGATCGTTGGCAAACCGAGAACGGGCGCAGCTGTGCCCGGACCGCCTATATGCCGTTTTCAGCCGGCGCACGGGTATGCCCCGGCGCCGGGTTTGCAATGATTGAAGGCCCTTTGATCCTGGCGCGCCTCCTGGCCCGGTTCAAAGTGGCAACCGTCGAGGGCAAGGCGCCGACGCCCGTCGCTCACCTGACGGTGCGCGCAAAGTCTGGCATCTGGTTGGACATCTCGCCCCGCGACTGATCCGCGGCGGCCGGAATTTTGTTTAAAATTCCGATCCGTTTTCTTTCAAGAAAACGGCTACAGGATCCGGCGGAGCGGTTCACGATTGCAAAAGATCACCAATTGCCCCGCGTTCTCGACCGCCTGGAACCCACGCCTGCGCAGTTCCGCCTCGAACCGGTCCCGCCCGACAATGCGCTCGATATCGCGGACTTTGCGCCGGATGATCGTCCCCTCCTGGACGGCTTTGGATGCGAACACGTGGCGCAACCATTCATCTGACGTATATGGGAAGGGCAAAGATGACATGTCCGAACAGTGCCGCAGCTTGGTTACTGATCTCCTAACCCTCGCAGCCGGCGCAGTACAAAAACACGAATGGCCGAGGCGAGACCCGTCTCAAGATCGCGCGCCGCATCAATCTCTGCGGCCAGATCATTCAGGGCGCGGTCGTCTTGAGCGGCAATTTCGCGGAATACGTCCCAAAACTCGTCCTCCAGCGAGACGCTCGTGCGGTGGCCGCGCAAGGTCAGGGAGCGTTTCCTCGGCCGGCTCATTCCTCGCGCTTGTGACCGTCCAGGCTGCGTTCTGCCCGGTGCAAGGCATCGGTGTCGCGGGATTTTTGCGCCTTGCTCCGTCCGAACTTGACCGCATTCTCATCCGCACGGGTCCGGTCCTGCGCCCGCGCCTTTTCCTTGCGGAACCGGTTGAGGTTGACCGGTTTGCTCACGCCTTCGGCCCGATCATTTGCTCGGGCCGCACGACACGGTCGAACGTCTCTTCGTCGACATAGCCCAGCGCGATCGCCTCCTCTTTCAGGGTCGTTCCGTTCTTATGTGCCGTCTTGGCCACCTTGGTCGCGTTGTCATAGCCAATGGTCGGAGCCAACGCGGTCACCAGCATCAGGCTCTCTTTCATCAGCTTCTCTATCCGCGCCTCATTGGCCTGAATGCCGACCACCATGTTGTCCGTAAAGGCCGAGGCGCTGTCGCCCAGCAGTTGCATGGACTGCAACACATTGTAGCTCATCATCGGGTTGTAGACGTTGAGTTCGAAATGCCCCTGGCTGCCTGCCATTCCCACGGCCGCGTCGTTGCCCATTACATGGGCGCAGACCATCGTAAGCGCTTCGGCCTGGGTGGGGTTCACCTTGCCCGGCATAATGGACGAGCCAGGCTCATTCTCGGGCAGGATCAACTCGCCCAGACCAGACCGCGGGCCAGAGCCCAAAAGCCGGATGTCATTGGCTATCTTGAAGAGGGACGCAGCCACGGTCTTCAACGCCCCCGAGAACATCACCATGGCGTCATGCGCGGCAAGCGCCTCGAACTTGTTGGGGGCCGTAACAAAGGGCAGGTCTGTAATGTCGGCCATGTTTGCCGCCACCATGTCGGCCCATCCGGGTTTGGTGTTGAGCCCGGTGCCGACGGCCGTGCCGCCCTGCGCCAATTCGTAGATGTCCCCAAGACAGGCTTCTACGCGCTCGAGACCCTTGGCCACCTGATGCGTATAGCCGCCAAACTCCTGCCCCAGGGTCAGAGGTGTCGCATCCTGCGTATGCGTCCGCCCGATCTTGATGATGTCCTTGAACTCGTCGGACTTGGCCGCCAGGGCGTCATGCAGCTTGTGCAGCCCGGGCAAGAGAACATCTCGTGCCTGCATGGCAATCGCCACATGCATCGCCGTTGGGAAGGTATCGTTCGAGGATTGACCCATATTGCAGTGATCGTTGGGATGAACCGGGCTTTTCGAGCCCATCTCACCGCCCAGCATCTCGATCGCGCGGTTTGAGATCACCTCGTTGGCATTCATGTTCGACTGCGTGCCCGACCCGGTCTGCCAGACGACCAAAGGGAAATTGTCGTCAAACTTGCCCTCAATCACCTCGCCGGCGGCGGCAATGACCGCGTCAGCGATCTCGGGCGCCATTGTGCCGAGTTCCTTGTTGGCTTGCGCACAGGCTTTCTTGACAACCCCCAGGGCGCGGACAATCGGGATCGGCTGCTTTTCCCAGCCAATCGGGAAGTTCATGATCGATCGCTGGGTCTGCGCGCCCCAATACTTGTTTGCCGGGACCTCTAGCGGGCCAAAGCTGTCGGTTTCGGTACGGGTCTGAGACATTGCGCGCTCCCATGGGTGATCGGTCAGAGGCGGTTTACCGGCGCGGGTCACGTTAGGCAATCCGCCAGATCGGACGAACCTCCACCCCGCGTGCTACGCATTTTCCCCTCCGACGGGAGGGGCTCGGGCACCGCTGGTGAGAAAGCCCTTGTTTTCGGACGGACAAGCACAGACATTTATAGGGACGCGTTCCCTTGAACCTGCCCAGAACGGAGAGCTTTATGATGCGCCTTTTGACCGGTTCCGGCTGGATATCCCCTTTGGTCGCAATCCGCCTCGCGGTCGTTGCGGCCTGCCTTGCCCTTGCGTCCGGAAGTCTGGCGCAAACGGCCGACATCTCGCAATTCGTGGGCTCTTATGAGGGCGAAGCCCAGGTCGAAGTGAATGGTCAGATACAGGAGCGGGATCTGTCCGTTGACATTTCCGAGACCCGCTCCGGGTTTCAGGTCAACTGGACCACGATCACGTACCGCAGTGACGGGCGGGTCAAGGAGGCCAAGTACTCCATAAACTTCGTGCCGAGCGACCGGGACAATGTCTTTGCTGCGGCGATGAAGAAGAACGTCTTCGGCCATGAAGTGCAGCTCGATCCGATGAAGGGTGAGCCATATGTCTGGGCCCGTATCATTGGTGACACGATGACGGTGTTCTCGCTTTTTGTGACGGATCAAGGCGATTATGAGATCCAGGAGTTCAACCGCACGATTGCGGAACAAGGTCTGGAACTGGACTTTGTGAGCACCACCAATGGCCAGGTAAAACGCCAGATCAGCACCTTGCTGGAGCGTCAGTAGGCCCGCCCGTAAAGCCGAGGGGCCAGCGGGCGCACCCGCTTACTTGCGGAACTTGTCGAGGGAAACCACTTCCGCATCTTCGCTTTGCGGTTTGTCTTCGTCGGATTGATCGTCCACCTCGATCGGGTGAGCCGCGTCAAAGGCGTCGTCTTCGTCCTCGGTGGATTCAAAGCGCAGGCCGAATTCAACGGACGGATCCACAAAAGTCTTGATCGCGTCATAAGGGATGTAAAGCGGCTCCGGCTGATCCCCGAAGTTCAGGGTGACCGCGAAACCTTCGTCTGTGACGTCGAGATTTTCGAACCAATGCTGCATCACGACCGTCATTTCCGACGGGTAGCGATCAGACAGCCAATCCGCGAGCAGGGCTTCGGGATGCGTGGTGTCAAAGGTGATGAAAAAGTGGTGCGCGCCGGGCAATCCGTTTTCCTGCACATCCTGAAGCACGGATTTTATCAATCCGCGCATCGCCGTGTGCATGAGATTTCCGTAGTCGATTGTCCGTGACATGGCGCAGTTCCCTAAGGCCGTGTCTGGCCAGAATAGGGGATTCGGAGGGAAACGAAAGACACGCATTGTGTTTATCGTTCAAAGCAGTTCGAACCCCAGCGCAACAGCCGCGCAAAGCACCAGTACCCGCACCATGCCCCAGCCGCGCCACAGCATCAAAACGCCGGCCACAGCGGTCAGGCCAAGCGCAAGCGGATCAAGGCTGGTCACATCCGGCCAAGGCAGCGACAGCGGACCGATGCGCAACCGGCCCATGCTTTGAAACAGCACGTGCAGCGCAAACCAGACCGACAGATTCAGGATGACGCCAACAACGGCTGCGGTCACGCCACCCAGGGCCGCCGTGAGACGCGGTTTGGACGCCAGCCGGTCCAGATAGGGGCCCGCCATGAAAATCCACAAGAAACAGGGCACAAAGGTTGCCCAAAGTGCCACAACGCCGGCCGCAAGGGCCAGGCCCGCACCGCCTGACAGGTACCCGGCAAGCATGGCGACAAACTCGGTGACCAGGATCAGCGGGCCGGGCGTGGTTTCTGCCAGCCCCAGCGCATCGATCATCTGGGGCGTCGAGATCCAGCCATATTGCTCAACCACGGTCTGGGTCATGTAGGCCAGCACCGCATAGGCGCCGCCGAACGTGACGACCGCGAGCCAGGCGAAAAACCAGCCGATGTCAGCCAGAAGCGGCGGGCCCGCAAGGCTCAAGCCCATCAGCGGGACCAGCCACAGACCCAGCCAGATTGCCGCGGTTCTGAGAGAAGGCCCGGCCAGCGGCGTATGGGCGTCGGCGGTGGGCTTCGTGTCCGGGGACACCTGTGAGGACAGATAGCCCCAGATGGCCGCCGCCGCGATGATCAGCGGGAACGGCAGGTTCAGCGCGAAGATGGCCAGAAAGGCGAGACCAGCGACAATCCATGCGCCGCGCGACTTCAACGCCCGTTTTGCGACGCCGCGCAGCGCCTGCAAGACGATGACAATGACCGCAGCCTTGACCCCGGTGAAGGCGGCCTGCACGACGCTCAGCTCGCCGAAGGCGGCATAAAGCGCCACCAGACAGGCGATCAGAACGGCGCCGGGCAGGACAAAAAGCCCGCCTGCAATCAGCCCGCCGGTCACGCCCCGCAGGCGCCATCCCGCATAGGTCGCCAGTTGCATCGCCTCGGGTCCCGGCAACAGCATGCAAAGCGAGAGGGCACGCAGATAGGTGTCTTCGTCCAGCCAGGGGCGCTCTTCGACCAGTTCCTTGTGCATGAGCGCGATCTGGGCAGCAGGCCCGCCAAAAGACAAAAGGCCGATGCGGCCGAAGACGCGGATGAGGTCGGTCAGGCTGGGCTGCATCGCTTAGGCGCTCCGTTCCGTGGGCCAGTCGTGGGTCTCCCCCTGACCGTCCCGCGCCCAGCGGTAGAGCGCGTCGTAAAGAGTCATCCCGGCCGCCAGTTGTGCGATGTCATTGCGATACTGGCGTGACAGACCGACCGAAATGGCCAGAAGGCCCGCGGCCTCTGGCGCCAGAGCATGGTCATTGGTGTCGGCCGCGCGCACCACGCGAGACAGCCGGTCCAGCGCCGGCGTGCGCAGGGCGAAACGATCGAGCATCGTGTCAAAGGTGCAAAGGGCGCCTTCGTGCGAAAAGGCGACATCAGGCACGTCAAAGGGCGTCGCGCCAAAGCGCTCGGCGACGCCCGGAACTTCGGCCGGGGCAACAAAAAGGAACCGGGCCTGGGCATCGACAAAGCGGCGGATCAGCCAGGGGCAGGCGATCCGGTCGATCTTGGGGCGATGCCGGGTGACCCAGAGGCTGGCCCCGTCCACGGGTGCGGGCAGTGCGGCGAGGGGCAAACGCGGTGCGTCGGGCTGCGCGCGCCAGGCGTGATTGCCGCCCTGAAGATATTCCGCAGCAATCCCGTCTGCGCGCAGCCAGGCCGAGACGCCCTGGCTCAGCTTCTTGCCCTTCTGGCAGATGACAATGCACCTGCGTTCGTCCAGCCGGGCCTTGAGCGCGTCGATCTCCGTGTGAGGATGCCGGTAGGCCCCGGGGATCAGATAGGGATCCAGTGCGACGTCGTCATCGATCGACACGTCTACCAGATCCGGCGCGTCGGGCGTTCCGATCAGACGGGAAAGTTGCGGCACGGTAATTTCGTTGGGGGCAGCCATGGGCATGTCTCCTGCCAGTAAAGGCAACATGCGAACCTTGGGCTGGCGCCTCACGGGGCGTTCGCGAGGCCCCATGGTCTGTGGATGGCCCATTCACGCGCGCGGTGTCAAGACGCTTGTCACATGGGTCTGTCGGCCGCGTTCATCAGGTCAGACAGCGCGTTTTCCATGGCGCGGAGGCGATCACCGACCGCGACCAGGCGGTCCTTTGGGCTGGCCAGACAGGGCGTTGGAACAGGCGCGCGCGCAGGCTGCATCGCACAGCCTGCAAGCTGGGTCTCAAGCGCGATGATCCGCGCGCGCAGGGATCTCAGATCCTCGGCCAATCTTGCTCCGTTCAAATGCGCCCGGATCGGCGGATACCGATCTGGGTCAAGCTTACGGGCTCGCGACAGGGCTGCCAAGGCTGGGATCGCTGTCCGGACCATCGCATAACAAGAGGGGCAGAGGTGAAAATGTAGGCTTCTGTTGCCAGGTGCCTACGGACCCCGCCTGACGCTGCTAGGCGACAGGGCTTAAGATTTCGGTATGGTTACTGCTTACGCAGCAACGGCCACCGGAGCACGATTGTCGTTGGCAATTGTACTATGTTCGCCGGTAACGGTGGCAGACAGCCGGGACAAAGCTAACACCTTTAGACGTTCGTCGATCCTATTTCGGCCCCAAGATCCTCCAACGAAGGGGTTTGGTGGAGCCGCCGGGTACCGCCCCCGGGTCCGATCCGCTTATTACGAGCGCGTTTATGTCCATAGCTCCGAAGAGCAACATTGAATGTATGGGAGCGTGGCGCCGGTTTCAAGCGAAACGCGCAGTGGCGCGCCGGCCGACCCGTTGCATTTGATCCAAATACGGCGGGTCAGGTGCCGCGCAGGTTGGCCAGGATCAGCCAAAGCGCGAGAACCAGTTCGATGCCGCCAAAGACCGCAGCTTTTGCAAAGGGCGGCGCGTCGAGCATCAGCGAGACGCCACGCCCCAGCGCCGCGCCCGCATACACAAACCCCAGCATGGCCCAGGCCAGTGGCTGGTTGAGCCATATCGCAGCGATGGCCGTGATGACAAAGAGCCCGCCGACCGAGGCGCGCATCTCGGACAGACCCATCGTCGAGCCGTCCGGCTTGAGATCAAGCGCTGCGGCTGTCCAGGCCGGGGCGAGCAGACCAAACGCTCCGAAGGCGATGGTCAGCAAGGCAGCGGCAACGTTGAGAATATGGACCATGGATCTTTTCCTTTGCGCTGGCAGCGAGGGTAGACCGGCCCGGTTCCAAGACAAGCCGGGCCCTGTCGCGTGATTCTGTCCAATGCAATGCAGAATGGGTCTGTTCAATCGACCAGATTCTGCATAATCCTTGGGGTATTGAAAAAAACTGTGACGGCATTGTTGTGATGCGACGAACAATTGCCGATTTTGAGAGTGATTGGCGCCAAACCGCTCAAGGTTAAGGTCTTTTTTACACAATCTCTATATCGCCGCGCGGGCTGTCTGGTACCTAAGGTGAGACTGCTTGCAGCGCGTCAATGCTCTTTCGCGCCGGAAATAGGCGAGCCTGTACCAAGGGGATTTTAACATGGCAGAGGATGTCCAGACGGTCACGGATGTGCCCATCGACCCGGATTCCAACAATCCGATCTCAGTTGATCAGACATCCACTCTGGTTACGTTCGACGATGGCGGCGTAGACGACGACGGATTTGAAGTTTCGATCAACCTGCAAGGCGCTCAAGTGAACGACGATCGTATCGACGTGGCGGTGGTCATCGATACCTCCGGATCCACCGCCGACAGCTCAGGAACCGACTTCAACGGCGACGGCACCGACGAAACCATCCTCGAAGCCGAACTGATCGCGGCGATTGACCTGTTTGACGCCTATGCGGCCTCCGGGTTTTCGGGCGATGATGTGGTGTTCTCGGTGGTCACCTATGCCGGTGACGGCGAAGACCGGGGGTCCTTCACCCTGGATGAACGCGATGAACTGGTCGACCTGCTGCAAGAGATCCGCGACGATGGCCCCAGCGGACAGACAGACTTTGACTCCGCTCTGGATGCCACGGGCGATGCGTTTGACGAAGCCGGCGCCAACCCGGATGGCACAAACCTCGTGGTCTTTCTGTCTGACGGCTTTCCAACAGAATCCTCGGATCAGGAAATCATCGACGCCGCCACGGCGCTGGAAGACGATTACAACGCCGTCATCAACGGCATCGGCATCGGCCCCAATTCAGCGATCGACAAGCTCGACCTCCTGGACAACACGCCGGGCGGCGCGGTGCGCGTCGACAATGGCGAAGATCTGGTTGAACTGATCGTTCAGCCGTTGACCGAGGCGGATTTCCTGCGCTTCGAGATCCAAATCGAAGGTGTGGATGCCAACGGCGACCCGCTGACCCAGACAGTGACCATCGAAGAAGACGATCCGGCTGTTATCAAGACGCCACTTGGCTGGGCGATCGACCAGTTCGAGGTCGATCCCGAGTTCGCCGCGCCCCAGGACATCGTGGTCGTCGTGAACTCCGTCTTTGCTGAAGATCCGGGCAACCCGGGCAGCGGCGATCAGTTCGTCACCACGATTCACAATGTGCCGCTGGTCATTTGTTTCACCCCCGGCGTCATGATCAGGACCCCGGACGGAGAGGTGGCGATCGAAAATCTCGCTGCGGGCGATCGTGTGATCACCCGGGACCATGGCGTGCAGACCGTGCGCTGGATCGGGTCGACCACCTTCCCGGTGAGCGCGCTGAACCGCTGCGCCTCGATGCGCCCGATCCTGATCCGCAAGGATGCCTTGGGTCCGGAGCAGCCCGCGCAGGATATGCGCGTCTCGCGCCAGCACCGTATCCTGGTGCGCGACTGGCGTGCCGAGGTGATGTTCGGCCAGCCCAACGGAGTCCTGGTCCCCGCTGGGTCGCTGCTCAATGACAGCACCATCCTCGAGGACCGTCCGACCGAGCCGGTGACCTACATACATCTCGCCTTTGACGCACATGAGGTGATCTATGCCGACGGGATCGAAGCAGAAAGCTTCCATCCCTCCGAGCGTACGGTCGTCGGATTGTCGCCCGATCAGCGGGCTGAACTGGTCGACCTGTTCCCGCATCTCAATGACTCGGTTTCAAGCCATGCCTTTGATGCGGCGCGCTCCAACCTCAAGGGTCAGGAAGCCCGCGTGCTGGCCGGAGACTGACGCCTCAGGCGCTTTCCCCCTCTTTTGAAACAGACTTGACCTGCCGGTTTTCCGGCGGGTCTTTTGCGTATGTGCCAATCGAAGGTCCCGCCGGGAGCGTGGCGCGTGCTCCGCACGCTGGCACGACCCCGACCTGAACCCGCCAACCGGAAAGGAGAACCCCGATGATCGATCCCGCCTATTGTCAGACCATGGTGCGCTACAACGCATGGGAAAACACACAGCTCGAAACCTGCCTTGCCGACCTGCCGCCTGACGAACTGACGCGCGACCGCAGTGCCTTCTTTGGCTCGATACTCGCGACGCTTAATCACATCCATTGGGGGGATCAAATGTGGATGTCGCGCCTGGCCGGTTGGGCCAAACCGGACATCGGACCCTATGACGCCCTGACCGAACACACCGACCTGTCGGCCTGGGTTGCGGTGCGCCGGGCAATGGATCACCGCCTGACCGGCTGGGCCGACCGGCTGAGCGCATCTGATCTGGCCGGCGATCTGACCTGGTATTCCGCCCTGGCGCAGACCGATCAGACCCAACCAAAGGCGCTTTGCGTGGCGCATATGTTCAACCACCAGACCCACCATCGCGGTCAGGTCCACGCGATGATCACACAGGCTGGCGCCAAAGCACCCGTCAGCGACCTGGTCTTCATGCCGCAGGGCGGTTGAACGCACCATCCCACTTGTGCCCGCATCCTCGCGTCGTTAGGCCTTGCAAATGAGCGCCGGAGTGCGGACCGGCGAGGGGAAAGGAGTGTTCCATGTTCAAGGCAATGGTCGTCGACAAGGATGACAGCGGCACAACATCAGCCAGCGTCGTGGATCTGGCGCTGGAGGATCTGCCGGAAGGCGACGTAACCGTCGCGGTGGAATACTCCACCGTGAACTACAAGGACGGTCTTTGCCTGGGTCCGGGCGGTGGTCTGGTCAGAAATTACCCGCACGTGCCGGGCATTGACTTTGCCGGCACGGTGGAAAGCTCGGATGACCCACGCTACGCGCCGGTGGCCAGGTTGTTCATACCCGTTGGGGGGTAGGAGA
>JBCDEC010000073.1:0-18302 GCA_039179965.1 Pseudomonadota bacterium | reverse complement strand
GCGTCCCGCAGCATGTGCCGGTCTCCGGCCCGCAAATCCGACGTTTTCAGAAGCAAGGCAAGATTGCCGGAAATGGCGTTCAGAGGGGTCCGCATGTCGTGGCTGATGGCGGCCAGAAAACGCGACTTCGCCTTTTCGCCAGCCATTGCGTCCTCCCTGGCCTGGACCAGATCACCCCGCAGGATAAAATCCGTTCGCAGTGCGAAGTCGTGGCGCCTGTTCAGGGCGAGGGCGACCATCACCAGAACCAGAAGGACAAAAACCGAAAAGGCAAAGTCCCACCTGCCTTGCGTGGACAGATCCGGCAGACTGGACAGGGCCCTTTCCGCGACCGGGCTCAGCAACGCCGCATTCATGGCCCGAACCTGCCAGTGGGACAGGGCTGGCACAAGTGTCGCGCTGGCAAGTGAGGGGAGCGCGAACAGCAAAAGATAACTTCTGGCCGCCTCCGGCGGCGCCTGCGCGCTCACCAGCCAGATCACAAGCACAGACCCACCCCAGCCAGCCAGAAGCGCGGCATATTGCACCCGCGCTGACGCCCGACGCAGAACCAGTCCCGACACCAACAGACAGATCGTCCAGACCGCGCGTACGAGCAAACAAAACAGGACCGTTGGGGTCAGAGAACCGTTTCCGATCAGGATGATGTCAAACGGCGCCGAACCGATGAACAGGATGGCGGCGAGCACCAGAGAGACCCGCGCGTCTTCAAGACCGCGTTCCAGCGCCTGGTGACGGAAGGCGTGCTCGGTTGCATCGTCTGCAAAACGCACGCCCCCCAAGGGGTCACGAACGAGCGACGGATGCAGGCCCGGCATATCAGTCGATCCGGGCGCGATACCCTATGCCGCGCACAGTCTGAACCGGTGCGCCGGAGAACCCGGCGGCCACCAGTTTGCGTCTGATCTTGCTGACAAGAGCGTCGATCACGCGCTCGTCGGCAGTGTGATCAGGACCGGATGAAATCGCATCGAGCAACTGCCCGCGCTCAAGCACGCGCCCACGCACCTGCAACAGCGCCCAGAGGATTTCGAACTCGGCGCGCGTCAGCATCACGCGGCCCCCACCCGACACCGACACGATGCGGCGCGACAGATCGATCTCGATTTCCGCACCATCGACCGAAACACGCTCGACCTCAGCGTCGCCAGCATCCGTGCCCGTCCGCCTCAGAACCGCATTCACCCGGGCCAGCAACTCGTCGGGATCAAACGGCTTGACGATGTAGTCATCCGCGCCGGATGTCAGCCCGGCCACGACGTCCTGCTTTGTGCCGCGCGCGGTGACGAAGATGATCGGCAGCCGCGTTGCGCGTGCCCTCAATTGCTTTGCGATCACCAGACCGTCTTCGTCCGGCAGGCCGAGATCCAACAAGACAAGGCTGGGTGTGGCCTTTTGCAAACTGGCCAGAGCCGACGCTCCATCGTGCAAGACCGTGACGCGGAAGTGGTCTCTCAGGAATGCTTCGGACAGAGAAGCCACGAACGGATCGTCCTCTACCAACAGGATACGCGGTTTCTTCAAGGTGCGCCTCCCTGACCTAAACGCAGTCGCACGCGACGCCGTCCATGAAAGTGGAACATTCAAGATCCGTTAACGCAAGGTTAAGCTAGCTTCACAATCCAATGCGACGCTGCGTCCACCCGTCCCGTGCAAAGAGAGGACGATCGAAAATAGCGTCGGAAACACAAGCGTTGAAACCTGCACCGGCTCTGCGAGGCCCTGTCGTTTGGCCCCTTCTTCTTCTGGTCAGCGCGCCCGCGCTCTGGGGCGGCAACTTTGTGGTGGGCCGCTATCTCAGCCCTGACATTCCGGCCGCCTGGCTGAATTTCCTGTGCTGGTCCAACGCCGCTCTGGTGATCGCGCCCCTCGGTCTGCAGGCCTTGATCACCCACTGGCGCCCGATACAGGCGGATTTTGGCAAGCTGACGGTTCTGGCGCTTCTCGGCGTCGTGGGGTTCAACTCGGCGCTTTACGCGGCGCTGAAGACCGTCGATACGTCCGACGCCGCAATCGGGTTTGCGGCCACGCCCATCGTCATGGTGTTGATCAATTCCCTTTTGATGGCCCGCATGCCAAGCCTCAACACGATGATGTGCTGCCTTTTCGCCTTTGCGGGCACTGTTTTGGCCTTTCATCCGGCGGTGGCGGGCAAGGGACCGGGCGACGTTTGGCGGCTGGCCATGTTGCTTGGCCCGCCCGTCGTCATTTGGAGTGTCTATAGCCTGTGTCTGAAACACCTGCGCCTGAATACCCCGCCGCTCGCCGCCTTCTTTGCGCAGGTCCTCATTGGCCTGTTGGTGCAGGCCGGGATCGTGATGCTGGCCGCGCCGGAGTTTGCCCTGTCCGGGATTGATCCCGGATCCGTTGTCGCCATCGGCTATTTGGGCGTGTTCGCGGCGGCTGTCGCCTTTCTGTGCTGGCAGGCAGCGCTTCGGACCTTTAGCGCGGCGCAGGCCAGCATGGCCATGTTTCTAGTGCCATTGACCAGCCTTCTCCGTGCCTGGGCCGTGCTGGGCGAACGCCTATCTGTGCGGCAGGTGGCCGGGGTGATGATGATATTCTCCGGCGTTCTTTATCTGCACTGGAACCAGATCGGCCGAAATAACGCGTGAGCACGCTCACCTGACCCGACGGCCCCCTGGGTGACGGCACGCGGCAGCCAGTCTGTCCTTTGTCATCGAAGCCACATGGGTCGTCGCGCCCCGGAATGGCCTGCTGCCTTGGTCCGACCCTGGTGCGCCTCTTCCACGGGGCGGGTCTATTGAGCCTCTGAAATGGTGTCGAATGACCGCGCCTGCAGGCCCCTTTGTATCTCGTAAATCGAACCGGGCGTTTTGGGCTGCGGTTGGGGAATACGGATTGGAATGTCTTTCAGGCGGGGTGTGAGAGTCGGTTCGCCGCACAGCATGCGGCTGTTGTAGTCTTCGATCCCATCCCACGGCGTCATCGATCCGAAGATCGGAAACGCATCCGCCGCCATCATCTCGTAGAACAGGATGCGACGAGAGGTCTGCGACGTGTTGAGCGAAGAGCCGTGAACGATCCGCCCGTGGTGAATGGAAATGGAGCCCGCCGGCCCCTTCAGTTCGACCGCATCCGCCGGATCGAGCCCGACATCTTCCGGCACGAAAGCGCCCGCGAACACGCCGTCGACATGGTGGTCGTAGACCGGGCCACGATGACTGCCGGGATACACCATCAGGGGGCCGTTCTGGCTTTCCATGTCGTCGATGAGGACGCCAATGGCGAGAATGTCGTCATTGGTATGGGGATAAAACGCGTAGTCCTGGTGCCATTCGACGGCGGCGCCATACCCGGCCGACTTCATGTTCAGCTTCGTCGTATGCAATCGCAGGTTCGGGCCAATGAGGTCGCGGGCCGGCGCAAGGATCCGATCGGAAGACATAAGCGCGCGCATCACGTCGCTGATCTTGTGCGGCAGTTTGATGCGCCGGATCCTTGGATCGTCCGGGGCATGCGTCTCCTCCAGATCCAGCCGGTCGTTGGAGGCCGTCATGCCTTTGGCTTCTTCCTGGAACCGGGTGATTTCTGCACGGATATCGCCCAAAATCGACTCTGGAAGGTGCCTTTCGAGGACGAGGTACCCGTTTTCATGATAAAACGCGATTTGGCTGTCAGTTAGAATTTCGGTCATGTTGTCCTCCGTCTTGGCAGGAGCCTGACTTGACCGGCTGTCCAAGTCAAACCCGGCATGGTGTGCATGGGATGGGTCCAAAAGGGCTGGTCGACGGGTTTGGGACCGGGCGGGTTTTGGGTCTGTTGGACCGCATGACCGGCTCTCTGGGAAGCGGTTCGGGTGTTTGTGTTTACCTGTGAGAAAGATGGACCGCCCAAACGGGTCCTTCGGTCACGCCGGCGCGTCTCATCGCTCCGAACAAGGCGGGCATTCATGCGCGCAGCGGACCACGGGTCACACATGACGGCGGCCTGATGGAACAGCAGGTAGCGACATGACGGCCGCAAGGCGTTGCAGCCCGGTCAGGTGGTCTGACCGACCCTCAGTTTGGCCTCAAAGCCTGTCTTGACGGCCTGGCTCTGGTCGTCATTTTGAAGCAACCAGGCCGCTGCCGCCGCGCCGATTTCATAGCGCGGGGTCACCGTGGTGGTGATGAGTTGCGGAAGGGCTGAAAGGAATGCCAGCCCGTTAAACCCGGCGAGGGCAACCTGACCCGGGACGTCAATATTTTCTGACAGGCAATGCATCAGACCTCCCGCGGCCAGATCGTCGTTGGCAAAATAGATCGCGTCCGGCGGGTTGGGGTCCGACAACACCTGCGCTGTCAGCTGCCGACCGGTTTCCATCGGGGATGCGTTGTCCGAGTTGAACACCGTGGTGAGTTCCGCACCCGCTTGGGCAACAACCCCGGCAAATGCCTCAAACCGCTTGGTTGCGCGAATGTCGGATTTGCCCTGGCTGCCGATATAGGCAATGCGCCTGTAGGATCTTGCGATCAGATGCCGGGCCATGTCCTTGCCGGCCTTGCGTTGTGAAAAGCCAAAACAGGCCGAGATCGCGTCTCCATCCGTGTCCATGATCTCGGCCACGCGAACCCCCGTCTGCGCCACGATTTTCCGAAGCGAGTCCGTGTGTTCCAACCCGGACAGGATCAACCCGCGCGGACGCCAGGACAGCAGGTCGAACACCAGGTCCTCTTCGCTTTCCAGAGAGTATTCAGAGACTCCGAACACCGGGCGCAGCCCGCTTTTTTCGAGCGTTTCATTGATGCCTGAGAGCACTTCGGTGAAGACCCGGTTCTGCATCGTCGGGACCACGACGCCCACGATGGGATTGTCGTAGGTGGCGTTTCCGCCTGCCAGCCGGTTGTGGACGTAGCCGATTTCTCTGGCGGCGCGCACCACTTCTTTTCGAACGTCATCAGAGATGTAGCCAGTGCCACGCATCACGCGCGACACGGTCATCTGACTGACCCCCGCAACCCGTGCAACGTCGTGCATCGTCGGTTGGGATTTCAAAGAAGGTGATGCCCGTCGCCTGACCATTCTTACCCGATTTTCACATCAGTCTTGACTTATGTTTACGTAAACATCTAGAACCCTGGCAATGTGTTTACGTAAACATGCGGGGCGCAGATCTATGGACTGCCACAGCGCCGCGGCGTGACCGTCAGGAAGGTGACATGAAACATCTGCCTTTGAACGACCTGTCGGACGCGACTTCCGCCGGAATGGCCGGTGTGGCCACTTGCGGCGCGGAAGGCCTTGCGCCCGCATCCGGCGCAGTCAGGATGTCAATCGATGCCAAGGCATCGCCCGACCGCATCGCCCTTGTGAGTGGCGTGGCAGGCAAAACCGCCGACCGGGAACGTCGACTGGATCTGATGCGCTTGCCGGAAAACGGGGCTGAACCGGGCATTGCCGGGCGCGCCCGAACCTGGGTGACCGGCACCCGCGGAAAACCTGTGCCGGATGCGTGCGCGTTCCGTGGCCTGAGAAAACCCGAAAGGAACAGAACATGACCCAAAACGTTGCGGTCTTCGGTTTGGGATCCATGGGATATGGCATGGCCCGCGCCTGTGTGCGCGCGGGGCATTCGGTCTATGGCTTCGATGTTGTGCCCGAGCCGGTGGACCGGCTCGTCTCGGAGGGAGGCAAGAGTGGAGCGGTCGCGGACATCGGCCCGGATCTGCATACGGTTGTCGTCGTTGTCCTGAACGCGGCCCAGGTAGAGACCGTGCTGTTCGGGGAAGACGGTGTGGTGGCCCATCTGTCCAAAGGCGCCTTGGTCATGGCCTGTGCGACCGTCCCGCCCAGCTTTTCCAAGGAGATGGAAAGACGCTGCGCGGATCAGGGCGTCTTGTATCTGGACGCTCCGATTTCCGGCGGGTCAGTCAAAGCAGCGGCAGGTGCATTGAGCGTCATGGCGTCCGGCGCTGCCGAGGCCTTCACGCGGGCCGAGCCGATTTTGGAGGCCACGGCCGAAACAGTGTTCAGACTTGGGGATGCCGCCGGGGCCGGTTCCGCAATGAAGGCCGTCAATCAGTTGCTCGCCGGCGTGCACATTGCGACCATGGCCGAGGCTCTGACCTTCGGTATGACACAGGGCATTCGCCCGGACACATTTGTTGATGTGATCGCCAAGTGCGCGGGCACCTCGTGGATGCTTGAGAACCGCGCGCCCCATATCGTCGCCGGGGACTACACGCCCCACAGTCAGGTCAATATCTGGCCCAAGGATCTGGGCATTGTACTCGACGCGGCGCAATCGGCGGGATTCAACGCTCCGATCACCGAAACGGCCCTGGCGCAGTACAAACGGGCCATCGCGCTGGGCTTTGGGCAAGAGGATGATGCCGCTGTCGCCAAGGTCTACGCCAGTGACTCTGGCCTGACCTTGCCCGGAGATGTTGCATGAAACTGGGGTGTATCGGGGATGACTTCACCGGCTCCAGCGACCTCGCCAATACGCTGGCCAAGCAAGGCATGCGCGTTGTCCAGTATGCGGGCATCCCAACCGAAGAGGCCGCACCAGATGTCGAGGCTGGCGTGGTATCGCTGAAATCCCGGTCCATTGACCCCGCCGAGGCGGTGGCCCAGTCGCTCGAGGCGCTGGGGTGGCTGCGTGCACAGGGATGTACGCAGTTCTTCTTCAAGTATTGTTCTACGTTTGATTCCACACCCGCGGGCAATATCGGACCGGTGGCAGATGCGCTCGCCGACGAACTGAACGCCCACGGCGTGATCGTTTGCCCGGCCTTTCCGGGCACCGGCCGCTCCATCTATCAGGGCCATCTCTTCGTGGCCGACAACCTGCTGAACGAAAGTGGGATGCAAAACCATCCGCTGACGCCGATGACGGATCCTGACATCCGGCGCTGGCTGAGCCTGCAAAGCAAGTACGAGGTGGGCCATGTCCCGGCGCAAACGGTTTTCGCGGGCGCGCAGGCCATTGCCAGCGCGCTGGGCGATCAGACCGCCGCAGGCAAGCGCCACATTGTGGTCGACGCCATAAGGGACGCAGATCTGATGGACATTGGCCGCGCGGCAGCCGGACTGGCGCTGGTGACGGGGGGATCCGGCGTGGCTTTGGGACTGCCCGCAAATTTTGGCTGTCGCCCCGGTAGGCCCGACTGGCAGGGACAAGCCGGACCCTGCCTTGCCATTTCCGGGTCATGCTCGGTCGCCACGCGGGCGCAGGTCAAAGCCCATGCCAGCCGACACCCGGCGCGCGAGGTTCTGGCCGAAGACATCATCGAAGGCCGGATCACGGCACAAGACATACTCGACTGGGCGTTGCAGGCGGCAGACCTGCCGCTGGTCTATAGTTCGGCTGACCCGAGTGTCGTCGCCACGGTCCAGGAGCGGTTTGGCCGGGACGTTTCGGCCCGGGCGATTGAGACCTTTTTTGCTGACCTGGCCACCCGGGCCGTGGCCGCGGGCGTTCAGCGGGTGATCACGGCAGGGGGCGAGACTTCGGGGGCCGTTGTCGAGGCGCTCGATGTCCAAAATCTGGCGATCGGACCCGAGATTGATCCCGGCGTGCCCGCCTTGCGCGCAACCGGATCTCTGGTGCTGGCCCTGAAATCCGGTAACTTTGGCGAGGTCAACTTTTTCGAGAAAGCCGCAAAGGTTCTGGCCGGATGAGTGAAACGGCGCTGCGCGACTCCCTCTGTCTGCTGGCCAGATCGCTCTACGAGCGGGGGCTGACGCATGGTTCGACGGGAAACATCTCGGCGCGCACCGAAGACGGCGGTCTTCTTGTGTCGCCGACGGGTACAAGTTTTGGCCGTCTGGATCCCGCGCGCCTCAGCCGGTTTGACGCACAGGGGCGGCTGACGGGCGGAGCGCCTCCCACCAAGGAAATGCCCTTGCACCGGGCCTTTTATGACACCCGCAGCACCGCAGGGGCTGTCGTGCATCTGCACTCGTGCCACTCGGTGGCGTTGTCGCTTTTGCCCGATACTGACGAAGACAATTTCCTGCCGCCCTTTACGCCCTACGCAATCATGCAACTGGGCCGGGTCAAACTGCTTCCCTTTTTCGTGCCGGGCGATCCGGCGATGGGGGACGCGATCCGTGGGCTGGCCGGCAAACGGTCTGCCGTCATGCTGGCCAATCACGGCCCTGTGGTTGCCGGCAAAACCGTCGAGGCGGCCTGCAATGCCATCGAAGAGCTTGAGGCCACCGCGCGTCTGGCTTTGCTGATGCGGGGACTGCCTGCCCAGCGTCTGACGGACGAAAAGATCGACCGGGTCATTCGCACTTTTGATGTGGAGTGGGATCAATGACAGAGTTTTCCGCCAACCTTGGATTTCTATGGTCCGACCGCAGCCTGCCCGAGGCCATACATGCGGCGAAGTCGGCCGGGTTTGATGCGGTGGAATGCCACTGGCCCTACGACACCCCGGCGTCTGAGGTCCGCGCGGCGTTGGACGACACCGGGCTGGCGATGCTCGGCCTGAATACTGTGCGAGGACAACCCGGGGAGAACGGGCTGGCGGCCTTGCCCGGCCGCACGGACGAGGCCAGAAACGCGATCACCCAGGCGATTGACTACGCCGATGCCATCGACGCAGGCGCAGTCCATGTGATGGCGGGGTTTGCGAGCGGCGCGGCGGCGCGGGCGGCCTTCGAGGACAATCTGCGGTTTGCCTGTGGCCAAACGGATCGCCGGATTTTGATCGAACCGCTGAACCGTCACGACGCGCCGGGGTACTTTCTCACCACGACGGATCAGGCGCGGGGCATTATCGAAGGGCTCGACCTGCCCAACCTCAGCCTGATGTTCGATTGTTACCATGTTGGACGAACCGAAGGCGACATCCTGACCCGTTTGACCGATCTTCTGCCTTTGATCGGACATGTCCAAATCGCCTCGGTGCCCGATCGCGGCCCGCCGGACAGGGGTGAGCTGAACTATCCGGCCATCTACGACCATCTCGCGTCACTCGGATGGGCCGCGCCGCTCGGGGCGGAGTTCAAGCCCAGGAACAACGCAGAAACGCTCGACTGGATCAAGGCGGTCAAGCGCGGCTGAACGGACGCCTCTTTGCGACCGCCGCCGTTGGATCTGGCGCGGAGCCTGTGGCCGTCTGTTAATCGGCATCCAAACATGACCCCTTATCGGGGTCCAATATTGACCCCTCCGGAGCTGAGCTGGCTCGGCGCTCCATAGTCCTCATGTAACGCAGCGGCGGGTGGCATTCGCCCGGTCCCTGTCCGCGTCATAAAGCATGTCCCAACTTGGTTTGGCGAACGACCAGATATACTGCCCGTCAGCGGCGTGTGGCGAACCGCCTGATGCGTCACGCCACGTCGACGTCACTGGCTCTGGGTCAGCCCATCATCTGGTAGCTGACCGGGACAAACCGGAACCCGGACCCGCGTGTTTCGACGAACCCTGCAGCCGGAAAGGGCATATGGTAGCCGATCATGGGGATCTTGTCGGTGGCCAGCATGTCCAGCACGCGGCGGCGGGTGGCATTCGCCTGGTCCCTGTCCGCGTCATAAAGCATGTCCCAACTCGGGTTGGCGAACGACCAGATGTAGTGCCCGACAATGTCGGCGACGAGCAGCAACTGTTGCCCACCGCTTTCGAGGCGATAGATCGTATGGCCCGGCGTATGCCCGAAGGCGGACATTGCCGTTACGCCGGGGGCGACCGCGTCGCCGTCCTTGAGGAACCCGAAGCGCTCGCCGAAGGGACGCACCTTTGCATCAAAAACCGGGTTCTGACCGGCTGCGGACGCGTCAAACTCGACCTCTCCGGCCAGATAGGTCGCATTGGGATAGGTGAGGGCGCCGTCCGCGCGTGTCATGCCACTGATGTGATCGGGATGCATATGGCTGATCGCAACATGGGTGATCTCATCCGCGCGCACTCCGGCGTCGCTTAACGGACCGGCCAGGCTTTCAGCGCTTAGCCCGGTGTCAAACAGGATCACTGCATCGTCGGTGCGCACAACAGTTGGCGTATAGTAGAATTGCAGAGTGTCGGTGGGGACGAAGTTTTCGGCACTTACGGCTTCGAACTCCTCCGATGGAACAGCGCTGCCAAAAATCTTCTGCGCATCGTCGCGGATCGCGGTCCCGGACAACAGCGTTGTCACGTCCATATCGCCAAGCCGAAAACTCCGCGCACGACCAGCCGGTAAATCTGACGCGTGGCTTTCGGCGAGGGCAGGTTGTCCGGCGGCCATGGCCGTCGGCAGGGCCGCGCCGCTCAGGATGAGGGTCCTTCGGTTCAGGGTCGTCATGGTCCTATCCTTCCCTTTTTAGACACTTAGGCCTGCCCAAGCAGTTTCCGGTACTTCGCTATGAAAAGATCCCGGCCCTTCATCATGCTCGTCACCCAATCGCCCATGGTTGCGATCATCAGGAACGAGCTGCCGCGCTTGGGCCCAAGCGGCAACAGAATCGGTGCTGCGCCCCACGGCGTGTAGGGTTTCTGGGACTCGACCGTCTGCCCGGCAGCGGCGGCCTTCAGCAGCTTTGCCAGCCAAGGCACCTGGCGCGAGACCGCGACAATTGTCATGAGGTCACCGTTGTCAGCCGCGTCACCGGCGGCAAAGACATTGGGCAGGGACGAGGGCCGCATCCACCCGTCAACGACGAGGCGCTGGTCAGTCCCGCGTTTGGTGTCCGGCAGCAGGTCGGCCAGACCGGTTGTCACGCGGGCGCCTACCGCGGGTACGATCAGATCGGCCTCGACTGTGCGGCCCGAGGTGAGCGTGACCGTGCCACCACCTGGCGTTGTCCCGTCCGGCAGCGTTGTTGCCCGGTCGCCAAGGATCACGTCTACCTTCATGGCCCGCAGCTTTTGAACCAAGGACGCTCCCAGCTTTTGCGGAAAGCCCGGAAAGAGCGAATCGTCGCTTGAAATCAGGCTGACCGTCTTCTCGGGCATGGCGCTTGCAATTTCACCGGCGAGTTCCGTGCCGACGGCGCCCGCGCCAATGATCGCGACGGAAGATGCATTGGTGAGCGCCTTGTGCCAGTCGGCATTGGCCGCCCGCAGCCCGTCAATGTCGCCCGTTGCCGATTTGAAAGCCGGCAAATTGCCGGAGCCGGTGGCCACAACGACGTAATCTGCGCCGACTTTCGTGCCATCGGCCAGCGTCACGCCGTCTCCGTCTATCCCTGTGGCTTCACCTTTGATGGATTGCCCGCTCGACAGGAACTGATCGTAAGGGATCAAGGCCCGGTCCAGGACGGCGGGGTCGACCATTGCACGGATCATGGCAGGGGCGTGTGTGAAGGCATCGGCCCTTTCAATCAGGCTGACCTGCATGCTGCCCTCAAGTGACTTGGCAAGCTCTACTCCGACGTTGCCGCCACCTACGATCACAACGCGCGTTGCGCCAGGCGTGTTTGACACTTCGAACTCCCTCGATGGTTCCGGTTTGGTTTGAGTTGCCTGAAACGGCTCATGTCATTAAGTTGATAATATCAACGAATGGCAGATCAAAGAAGATGTCAACCAAAACAAAAAAGATGCCGGATATAGAAATTGGACAGCTTGTCGATCGCTTCATGAGGCACATTCACTGCGATTTGGGACGCAAGGCGCCAGACTTCGACACCGAGAAACTTGGACCCGCAGGCGGCATGTTGCTGCTGACGCTGGCGGATCAGGAGCCGATTGCCATACATGAACTGGTGCGATCCGTTGCGCGCGACAAATCGCAAATCACGCGCATGCTGCAAACACTCGGGCGCAAGGGACTGGTCGAGAAGACCCAGTCCCCGGATGATCGAAGGGTCTGCCTGCTGAAGCTGACGGCCAAGGGCGATGACGTCGTTGCACGCCTGCGATTCGCACTTGCCGAGACGATCGACGGCTTGCTTGACCCATTGAACGGGCAAGAGCGCAGCACGCTCAAGGGATTGTTAAAAAAGACGTTCCCAACATAGGGATCCGCTTGGGTCTGGAACCTGCAGCCATGGGACGCCCCATGTGACAGGCGCGACTCACCGTCACTCAGGCACCTGTCTGACCGTCGAAGGACTTGGAGATTTGTGACACGCCCAAGCGGCTGGTCACCGGTGTGGGCGGTTGGACAAGGCCATCACGAAAACGGAAGACGGAAGGACCACGACAACGGGTCTCAGCCGCTTGTGTCCCATAGGTTTCCTGCGTGTTCGCAAACACGCGGCGGACCACCTAAATGGTCGAGGAGCAGAACCGGCTAAGTTTTTGATTTCAGTGGTGAGCCGTGCAGGATTCGAACCTGCGACCCACTGATTAAAAGTCAGTTGCTCTACCAACTGAGCTAACGGCCCACAGGGGGGCTTCCTATCCACGCACTCCTGGCACGTCAAGAGCGGATCTATGGACTTTTGCGCCAAGTCGCGCCACGCTACGGAAAAGCAAAAAAACGAGACATGAGGCAAGGATGAGGCGGACCCTACGGCAGATGTGGGTGGCAGGGCTTGTGCTATTGAGCACCGTTGAGCCTGCCGTCGCGGGCAGTCTGGAACAGACATCAAGCGCCTTCTGCGATTGGCGCCTGACCGGCCCGCTGGATGCAGATGATACAAACAGTCTGGACGAGATCCCGGCTGATCCGGAGGGCACAACGCTCTGTCTGGACGCGACCGAGGGCGATCTGGCCGCGGGGCTGGCGTTGCTCCAACAGATCCGCACACAGAACATCCGCACGCGCGTGCTGCCCGGGCATCGCTGCGAGGGGGCTTGCGCGCTTGTCCTTCTGGGCGGCGTCACGGCGGTTGGCGCCGGGGATGCACGGTTTCCCCACCGCGAAATCTGGGCCGGGGCGCGGGTCGGGTTTTCGGCCTCGGGGGACAGTTCGGACCAGTCATTTGACGTGGTGGCCGGGCTCTTTGAGATCAAGGCGACACAGGAGATGGGGCATCGCCTGCTGGAAGATCACCTGTTCCTTCAGCTCCTGCGCCATCGGGGCGACACGTCCTATGTCATCGACAGCGTCGGAGATGCCTATCTGTCGAACCTTCCCGTGATGGGGGTTGCCGCACCGGCGCCGGTGATCGCGGATCACATCGGACATGTGTGCGACGCGGTCTACCTGCGCCACCGGCTGTATGACGGCACCGCCGGCCCGCTCGACGCCGATGTGCTGAGCACGGCGCATGCTTTGGCCAGTCTTAGGGCCAACCGCGCCATTCCTCTGCAAACCACCATTCAGACCGACCCCGAGACCGACACGCTTTTTGGGTACGCCGGTCCCTACTGGGCCGGATCGCAATACTGGCAGCGCGAGTGCCATGTCACGGTGCGCCCCAGTGATGTGGCGGCCTATGGTGGTGAAAACGCAGCGCTCGGGATCACGGGAGTCGCTGTGGAATTCCGGGATTACGGCGGTCCAGTGCGTGATATGACGCGCTTTGATCCCGAAACCTGGACCAATGCGACCCGGCTGGTGGGGGCCTATGACGTGCCGCCGGTGCTGATGTATCCCTACCACTGGCGGCTGGAGGATCTGCCCGCAACATCGCAGGCCGTCGCCGCCCGGGCCGAAGGCGGTCCGGTCTTGCCGCCGCCCGCACCGACCTTCGCGCGTTTTGACGGGATGGATCTTGCCGGTGGAGATCTGCAATCCCTGCCGGTGGAGAGCGCTGCGGCGTGCCGGCAAGCCTGCCAAAGCACGCCCGGTTGTGACAGCGCCACCCATGATCTGTGGAACGGGGTCTGTTTCCTGAAGTCCCTCGATCAGAGCAGCGCGCGGCTTTCGCGGCATCCGAAGTCAGATGTCTACGTGGCGGGGCCGCGTCTTGATGACATCCAGCCAGCCCAGACGCCGCCGGTGATCCTGCGCCGCGACGGCAAAGGCTTTTTCGATCAGCCAAATGACTATTACCAGTCCACGGATTTTGAGGGATGTGCACGGCAATGCCTGGCCGACCCGGCGTGCAACGGGTTCAATTTCCGCGCGGAAACCGGCGCCTGTCAGGTCTTTGAGCGGCCCGGAGAGTACTTTGATCGCAACGGAAGTGCGGCGGGGCTGAAAGTCCAGCCACTCTGAGGCTGGAATGCGCCGGTCCGTGTCGCTATATGCGCGCCATGCGCAGTACGGACAATTGGACCTTCATGAAAATGCACGGGCTCGGCAACGACTTTGTTGTCGTGGACGGGCGTGCGCGGAAGGTGTCCATGACAGAGGCGCTCGCCGCGGCTTTGGCGGATCGCCACCGGGGCGTGGGGTTTGATCAATTGGCGGTGCTGTCCTCGACGACAGAGGCCGATGTCCACCTGACCTTTTACAACGCTGACGGGACGCTGTCTGCCGCGTGCGGGAATGCGACCCGGTGTATCGCGCGCAAACTCATGGATGAAACCGGGCAGAGCAGTCTCCGGCTCACCACCGACCGCGGCCTCTTGCTGGCGGAAGATCGCGGAGCGGGCCGGACCGCTGTGAACATGGGTCATCCCCAGCTCCGTTGGGACGAGATCCCGCTGGCACGGGAGATCGACAGCCTGCACCTCCCGATGGATGGCGACCCGGTTGCGACGGGCATGGGCAACCCGCATTGCACTTTCTTTGTGGCTGAAGCCGAGAACGTGGATCTCGCGACCTTCGGGCCGGCACATGAGCATCATCCGTTTTTTCCCGAGCGCACAAATGTGCAGGTGGCCCAGATTGTCGGCCCTGACCGGATCCGCATGCGAGTCTGGGAACGCGGCACGGGCATTACTCTGGCCTCCGGATCCTCCTCCTGTGCGACCGCCGTAGCGGCCGCGCGGCGCGGGCTGACCGGACGCGAGGTCGAAATCCAGCTCGACGGCGGCGTGATCGACGTCGCATGGCGCGATGACGGAGTCTGGATGACCGGATCCACGGCGCATGTGTTCGACGGCGTGCTGACGGCTGATTTTCTGGACAGCCTGAGATGACGGCGCCGAAATTCACCACACTGGGCTGCCGGCTGAATGCCTATGAGACGGAAGCGATGAAGGCGCTGGCGGAGGCCGCCGGTGTCTCTGACGCGGTCGTGGTCAACACCTGCGCGGTGACGGCGGAAGCGGTGCGCAAGGCGCGTCAGGACATTCGCCGCCTGCGACGCGAAAACCCCGGCGCGCGCCTCATTGTCACCGGATGTGCGGCCCAAACCGAACCGCAGACCTTCGCCGCCATGGAAGAGGTCGATCAGGTCATCGGAAACGCCGAAAAGATGGCGCCCGAGACCTGGGCCAACATGGCCGCCGACTTCATTGGCGAGACGGAAAAAGTGCAGGTGAACGACATCATGTCGGTGACTGAAACAGCCGGGCACCTGATCGACGGGTTCGGGACACGCGCACGCGCCTATGTGCAGGTCCAAAACGGCTGCGACCACCGATGCACCTTTTGCATCATCCCCTATGGGCGGGGCAATTCGCGTTCGGTTGCCGCAGGCGTGATCGTCGATCAGATCAAACGGTTGGTGCAGAAGGGCTACAACGAGGTGGTGCTGACCGGAGTCGATCTGACCTCCTGGGGTGGCGACCTGCCGGGCGCGCCCCGCCTGGGCGATCTGGTGATGCGGATCCTGCGGCTGGTTCCGGATCTGCCGCGGCTGCGAATCTCGTCGATCGATTCGATCGAGGCAGACGAGAACCTGATGCGTGCGATTGCGACCGAAACCCGCCTGATGCCGCATCTGCACCTGTCGTTGCAGCATGGCGCGGATCTCATTCTCAAGCGGATGAAACGGCGGCATTTGCGCGACGACGCCATCGCCTTTTGCGAAGAGGCCCGGGCGCTAAGGCCGGACATGATCTTTGGGGCGGACATCATTGCCGGCTTTCCGACCGAAACCGAGGATCAGTTTCAAGACAGTCTGCGCCTGGTTGCGGATTGCGATCTCACGTGGCTCCACGTGTTCCCCTATTCTCCGCGACCGGGCACGCCCGCGGCGCGCATGCCACAAGTGGACGGACGCACCATAAAGACCCGTGCCGCGCAATTGCGGGCAGCCGGCCAGGCGCAGGTCGACCGGCATCTGGCGGCGCAAATCGGGCTGGATCATGTGATTCTCATGGAGAGTCCACACCGCGGGCGCACCCGCCAGTTCGCCGAGGTGGATCTGACACATTCGCGGGCGCCAGGCGATGTTCTGACGGCGCGGATCTCTGGCGTGGCTGATGGTCGCCTGACAGCGGCCTGACAGCGGCCAGACTGCGGCCAGACCGGCACTTTTCATCTTTTTTTGAGAAATATGGCGCGCCTGTGATGCGCTTCACAGAAGTTGCGTCCGGCAGCGCTTTTATTGGTCTCAGATCAAGAACGACAGAACTGAGAAAAAAGAAGATGACTGCTACATCTCCCGAATACACAGAAGCCGTGGCCCGGTTTGAGGAGCTGAAAACCCACGAAGAGCTTTGCCGAGCAAAGCTGGATGGCCTGAACCGGATGCTGCATCGACTGAGCCCAAGCGACCACCTCTTTGGTGGTGTGCTCCGGTCGATTTCAAAATGGTCCTGCGAGCAAATCAGAACCCATGACGCGCTCTGGGATGCGCTGTCGGATGTAAACCGATGCGCCCTTGCGAACAGCCCGGACCGTCCGCGGCTGCGGGCCATCACATAGAATGGAATCGCATGGCCAATCCATATGCGTCGAGCACGGTGACAAGGTAGGGGTGGCTTGCACGCGCCTCAGGCCAGAGGGCACCCGGACAGGGTTTGTTCCCGCCGCGCGCACCGCATACCGGGGTGGTCCGGTGGACACGCTGTTCTCCCTATAGCGGGACCACCAGATGCGAAAAGGGCGTGGGAGTTTGGCTCCCACGCCCTTTTAATCTGTCCGGCCGCCGATCGTGTCAGGCGGTCTCTTTGCCTTTGACGGGCGCCCAGAGACGCTTGTTCGTCAGGTAGAGAAGCACCGAAAGAACCGCGAGGAAAAACACGCCGGTAAAGCCGGCCTGCTTGCGTGCCGCCAGTTTTGGCTCGGCGGCCCACATCAGGAACGCCGCGACGTCCTCGGAGATGTGGTGCAGGTCATTTGCGTGCCCATCGGCAAATTCCACGTCCTCGCCATAGAGCGGGGGCGCCATGCTGATCCAGCCGCCGGGGAAGGCAGTGTTTTCATACAGAATGGTCCCGGCTTCCTCTTTTTCCTCGCCGGTATACCCGACGAGAAGGCTGACGATGTATTCCGGTCCGCCGATGCCTTTGAAAAGCTGGTTGATGCCCAGGCCATAGGGGCCGTGGAAGCCGGCGCGTGACTTGGCCATCAGGCTCAGGTCCGGCGCGCCAAGCGCATCGTTGGCCGGGAAGTTGTCTGTGCTTTCAAGCACCCGCAACGCCCCTTCTTCGGGATCCCACAGGTGCATGTTGGCCGCTTCGTCCATGACCGCCAGTTCGGCAGAATAGGCGCGCACCTGGTCTTCCGGCAGGTGTGGCCCGCCTTCGTCGGCCAGGGTCCGCAGCGGCACGAACTTCAGTCCGTGGCATGCCGCGCACACCTCGGTGTAGACCTGAAGTCCGCGCTGCAGCTGGTTCTGGTCATAGGTGCCGAACGGTCCGTCGAAAGAGAAGCGCACGTTTTCCACGTGCCCGGCCCCACCGGCGGCCAGGGCCGCCATTGGCGTCAGGGCCAGCGCCGCTCCGACAAGAAGTTGTTTGAACATCATAGTTGTCCTTGTCTTTGACTGAGCGTCTCTTATTCCGCCGGGGTGGCTTCAGGTGCAGCGCCACCAGCGGCCTTGTCAGCCTTGGGGTAATGCGCGTTGAAGTCTTCCTCGATCGTGGCCGGTTGCTGTTCCGGTTTCTCCAGCACACCCAGAAGCGGCAGGATCACAAGGAAATAGGCGAACCAGTAGGTGGCGCCGATCAGCGAGATACCCGAATAGGGCGGCTCTGCGGGCATCGCCCCGGCCCACATCAGCACGAAGAAGTCGATCACCAGCAGGTAGAACCACCACTTGAACTGCGGCCGGTAGCGACCCGAGCGCACCGACGAGGTGTCAAGCCAGGGTGCCAGCGCCATGACGGCAATCGCGCCGAACATGGCCAGAACACCAAAGAACTTGGCGTCGATGATACCGGCTGTGAGGAAGTGCACGATCTGCACGATCCAGACATCCGCGGTAAAGGCCCGCAGGATGGCGTAGAAGGGCAGGAAGTACCATTCGGGCACAATGTGCGCCGGTGTCGCCAGCGGGTTGGCCTCGATATAGTTGTCGGGATGGCCCAGGTAGTTCGGCATGAAGCCGACAATGGCAAAGAAGATCACCAGCACGATCGACAGGCCGACGAGATCCTTGATCACGAAATAGGGCCAGAAGGGCAGGGTGTCTTTCTCGGCTTCCGCTTTCGATCCGCGCCGCACTTCAACCCCGGTGGGGTTGTTGTTGCCGGT
>JBCDEC010000072.1:0-18342 GCA_039179965.1 Pseudomonadota bacterium | reverse complement strand
GTGATGCGGAGGGTGACGTTTGTGGATTGTCCGGTTGGGTCTTCGTTGGAGGTTGCGGCGAGGGTGCCGGTGATGGTGGGCCCGTCCGCGGCGGGGCTTTCGGTGGAGTAATCCGTGGGGAAGCTCAGCTGCAGCGCGTCATACTGCGCCTTGGTGCCGGTGAAGGTCAGCGTGCCGGCGACCAGCGTGACGGTGCTGGCGGGCACGCCCTGGGCCAGCGTTCCGTCGGGCACGCCGGTCAGCGTCAGCGTGATCGTGTCCAGAGTTTCGGGCGGCGGGGTCGGGTCGCTGTCGGTGACCGACACCATCCACGCGCTCGAGGGACTGACCAGAACCCGCGCATCGGTCTCGGCGGTGACCAGCTCGGTCACGTCAAAGACGATGTCGCCGGTGGGTGCGATGGTGATGGTCTGCGGGGTGCTGGCGGTGCCCTCGGGGCTGAGCACCTCGATGACCGAGGTGATCTGACCGGAATAGTCGACCGGCAGGGTGAGGCTCAATGCATTGGCTTCGGCCCGCGACCCGGTCCAGATGCCGGTGGCGCTGTCAAAGCTGCCGCCCGAGAAGCTGGCTCCGGCGGGCACACCGGCATAGGTGATGCGCACGGTGGCGCTGTCCTCGGAGCCGTCGATGTCCGTGACCGCCGCACTGATCCCCAGCGCCACGGTGACGCCGCCGCCCGGCGCGCTGTCTTCGGTGCCGGTGACATCGGCCGGCGCGCTCAGGCTGACATCCAGTTCGAACCCGATATCCACCACGCGCTCCCGCGTGGCCTGGCCATCCACCGCGCTGTCGTCGGTCAGGTCCTGATCCTCGTCGGTCTGTACGGTCAGGCGGAACACCAGCGGCTTTTGCGTGGCCCCGGTGATGTCGGTGCGGTTGGCGGTCGAAAAGTCGGTGGGCAGGGCCAGCGTCAGCGCGTCATACGCCGCCTTGACGTCGTCCACCGCCGCCGCTGTGAGCGTGATGGTCAGGGTCTCGGAATTGTCCGCGGCGGTGACAAAGCCGCTGGTTGCGCCGGCCGGAAGGCTCAGGCTGAGACTGGCCAGTGTGGAGCCCGCGGGCAGCCCCTCGATCTCCAGCACAAGCTGGTCCAGCGCCTCCGAGCCGTCCGCATCCGGCACCGACACCGCCAGCAGCTCCGACGGCGTGACCGGCGTCGGCGCATCCGTCTCGTCCGCAACCATGTCCGGCAAAGTCCCGTCAATCTCAACATCCCCCTCAGGCGTAATGCGGAGATCGAAGTCCAGCACCGGGCCGGCGCCGAAATTCGACGTGGCCGTGATTTCGCCGGCCAGGTCGCCTGATGCGATATCACTGCGGTTGTCGCTGGAGAAATCTGTCGGGAATGTCAGGCGCAAGGCCTCGAATTCCTGCGGCGTTCCGACGAATTCGAGGCTCAGGGTCCCGTCAGATGCGGCTGTCAAAATACCGCCAGTGCTGGTGGTGCCAGCGGGCAGTCCTGCAAGTTGCACCTCAATCGACACGATCTCTTCGCCAAGCGACGCACCGTTTGCAGTGATCTCGAAGAAATCGGACAGGGACAGGTCGATATCCGCGTCGATCTCGGCGGCCTGAACCGGGGCGAGTTGCACGATGCTGACATCCGGTGTGCCCAACCCGCCGCGATCCTCGAACTCGCGAAGGCGTTCCGGTATCGGATAATCCGTCGGCGGCAGCAGCGGGCTGATGGGCAGGCCAATCAGGGGATCGCCGACATTGACCGGTTCTTCGTCACCCGATCCAGGCGCGCTCGTCTCACCACGGTTCAGGATGCCGGCAAGGTTCACCAAGGGGACGGTGTCGAGCAGGGCAGTGTCGGGATCGATGGTCTGGGTCTGCGCAGCTTCGACAAGGCCCTGTGCCGGAACAGCGATCAGATCCGTCTGGATCACGAAGTCGAGCGTTGCTGCATTTTTGAGAACGATCGCGCTGCCGTCAGGCTGAATCAAAACCAGATGGCCATTGACGACTAGGACCTGCGAAACCTGACTGCCCGCCGGTAAGCGGATCGCGCTCAGACCGTCGGGATCGATCAGGGTCAGGCCCGCGATGTCCTCACCCGCGATCAGTCTCACCAGTGCGGCGGACAGATCGTTGAGGCGGGCGGTGGTCAGGTCCAGCTCGGGTGTTTCAGTCAAATGGCTTGTCAAAACGGCATTCCTGAATTGGCTCTTGCACGGGCGCAGATCGTTCAAAGTCTATAGAGATTGGTGTTTCGATCAACGCGCTGTGGTTCACATTTCCAAAGCGACCTTGGGTAAACTGGCCAGATTCGACCGGTTGAGCGCTCGGTAACGACTCAGCAGGTCGAATTTTGCACTGGAAGCTCTGCCTCACGCGCGCGTAGGGTCAGCGCGTCAGGGCAGAGGAGTGACCATGACCACAGCGTCTCATCGCCTCGGAGTGGACATCGGCGGCACCTTCACGGACGTGGTTCTGGAAGCTGGTGACGCATTGTTTTCGGCAAAGGTTCTGACGACCTATGCGGCGCCGGAAGAAGCGATCATCGAAGGGCTTCACAAGGTCTGCGAAACCGCCGGAATCACGCCGCAGGAGATCGCACAAATCATTCACGGCACGACGCTGGCCACGAACGCGCTGATCGAACGGCGTGGCGCCAAGACTGCACTTATCACCACGCAGGGCTTTCGGGACGTGATCGAGATGCGCACCGAGAGCCGCTTTGAGCAATATGATCTGAACCTGACGCTCCCCGAGCCGCTGTTGCTGCGTCAAATGCGTTACACCGTCCAAGAACGGGTGGACGCGCGGGGCGATGTTCTGATCCCGCTGGAGCGGGCGGACGTCGAAGCGGTTGTAGAGCGCATCGCCCTGGCCGGGGTTGAGAGCGTCGCCATTGGATTCATCCATTCCTATTTGAACGCCGCACATGAACGGCTTGTGCGGGAGGTACTGAACACGCGCCTTCCGGATGTCACGGTTTCCTTGTCTTCCGAAGTCTCCCCCCAGATGCGCGAATACGAGCGGTTCAACACGGTGGTGGCCAATGCCTATGTGAAACCGCAGATGAAGTCCTATCTGTTACGGCTCGAGGACCGGTTGCGTGCCGAAGGGGTCGCGTGCCCGATGTTCCTGATGCACTCGGGTGGTGGCATCATATCGCTCGAAAGTGCTGCGGAGTTCCCGGTGCGATTGGTGGAATCCGGCCCGGCCGGTGGGGCGGTCTTTGCCGCCCATATCGCGGCACGTTATGGGCTGGACAAAGTGCTCAGCTTCGACATGGGCGGCACCACGGCGAAGATCTGCATGATCCGGAACCAGACACCGCAGACCTCACGTGTGTTTGAGGTAGCGCGCAGCTATCGCTTCAAGAAAGGGTCGGGCATGCCGATCTCGATCCCGGTCATCGATATGGTAGAGATCGGGGCCGGAGGCGGATCGCTGGCCCATGTCGACAGCCTGCATCAGATCCGGGTTGGTCCTGAAAGCGCGGGGTCCGAGCCCGGACCAGCCTGCTACGCGCGCGGCGGAGACAAACCGGCCGTCACGGATGCGGATTTGGTGCTGGGACGACTTGATCCCGATGGTTTTGCAGGCGGGACGCTACCCCTGGAGCCCAAACGGGCCGAGCAAGCCCTGACGGGCGTGCTGGGTGCGGCATTGGGCATGGACGCCACCAATGCCGCGTTCGGTTTGGCCGAGGTGGTCGATGAAAACATGGCAAATGCGGCGCGGGTCCATGCGGTCGAGAATGGCGAGGATCTCAGCGAATACACCATGATCGCCTTTGGCGGCGCGGCGCCGCTGCATGCAGGGCGGCTATGCGAGAAACTGGGCATCGACCGGCTACTGGTTCCGCCGGGCGCTGGTGTGGGATCTGCGATCGGCTTCCTGCGTGCGCCTTTCAGTTTCGAGGCCAGCCGGTCGGTCTACATGAAGCTCTCGGAATTTGACGTCGCGCGGATTCGCGAGCTGCTGGCAGAACTGGAAGCCGAAGCCACCGGATTTGTGCGCAATTGCAGTACAACGGCTCAGATTGCGTCGGAGTTCAAGGCCTACATGCGCTACAAGGGGCAGGGTTGGGAAATCCCCATCCAATTGACCCGAGAGCAGGCGGCCCAGCCGGATGCGACGGTGCTGGAGGCGGCCTTCGAGGACGCTTATGCCAAGCTGTTTGGACGCACGGTTGCGGGTCTGGATGTGGAGGTCACGGTCTGGTCAGTCAACGCGACAACGCCGTCCGAGCGCATCACGAAACTCAGCGCTCCGACCTGTACCGAACCGGCCAGTGTGCTGTCGCGTCGCCAGATATTTGAGCCAGCGATTGCGGAGTTCCTTGACAGCGCGGTTGCCCGGCGCGCCGATCTGGAAACGGGCCATGTGCTGGACGGACCTGCGGCAATTACCGAAGACGAAACCACCATCATCGTCCCTGCAAGCCGCTTTGCGACTGCGCAGCCGGACGGGTGCATCGATGTTAGAAGAAAGGATCAAAGCAATGGCCAATGATCCGGCAAACGTGGCCTATCAGGTCATGTGGAATCGCCTGATTTCTGTGGTCGAAGAACAAGCGCAGGCGCTGATCCGGACTGCTTTTTCGACCTCGGTGCGCGAGGCGGGTGACCTTTCCGCAGGGGTCTACGACACCCATGGCGACATGCTGGCGCAGGCCGTGACGGGCACACCGGGCCATGTCAACGCCATGGCGGATGCGGTGGCGCATTTCATCCGCCGCATCGGGCGGCAGAACATGTTCGAGGGCGATGTCTACATCACCAACGATCCCTGGGAAGGGACCGGGCATCTGCACGATATCACCATGGTCACGCCATCGTTCTTCAAAGGCAGGCTGGTTGGCTTTTTCGCCTGCACGGCACATGTCGTGGATATCGGCGGGCGCGGTTTCGGGGCGGATGCGGCCAGCGTGTACGAAGAAGGGCTCTACATCCCCATCATGAAGTTTGCCAAAAAAGGCGAGGTGGACGAAACGCTGGTGCGGATCATACGCGGAAATGTTCGCGAACCGGATCAGCTGGTCGGGGATGTCTACGCGCTGGCAACGTGCAACGAAATCGGCCATCGGCGGCTGATCGACATGATGTCGGAATTCGGGATGGAAGATCTGGAACAGATCGCGTCCTTCATCCTGGAACACTCGCGTCGCGCGACGCTGGAGCGCATTGCCGCCTTGCCTCAACGCCAGGCCAGCGGAGAGATGACCGTCGATGGGTTCGCCACGCCAATCACACTGCGGGTGACCCTGACCGTCGAAAAGGATCGGATTGTGTCAGATTTTGCGGGCAGCTCTGCGGTGGACAAGAAGGGTATCAATTGTCCCTTGGTCTATACCAAGGCCTATGCCTGTTACGCGCTGAAATGCGCCATCGCGCCGGACATTCCCAACAATGCCGCATCGCTGGCGCCATTCGAGGTGATTGCCCCTCAAGACACCATCGTCAACGCCTTGCACCCCGCACCTGTGGCGCTGCGGCATATCATCGGCCACTTTGTTCCCGACGCGGTGTTCGACGCGCTGGACCAGATTGTGCCCGATCTCGTACCCGCCGAAGGCGCAGGATGTCTTTGCAATTTTCAGGTTTCGTTGCGCCCGCGCACCGACGCCCCTGCGCCCGAAGACGCGGTGCGGGCCGAAGTGCTGACCTTCAATTCGGGTGGCTCTGGCGCGCGCCCGTCACTGGACGGGTTGAATGCCACGGCGTTTCCGTCTGGCGTGATGACCATGCCGGTGGAGGCAACCGAGCATGCCGGGCCAGTGATCATCTGGCGCAAAGAGTTGCGCCCGGACAGCGGCGGCGTCGGTCGGCAGCGTGGCGGGCTGGGACAGTACATGGAAGTCGGCGCGCGGGAGGGGCAGGAATTCGACCTTCAGGCCATGTTCGACCGCGTCCATCACCCGGCGCGTGGCCGCAACGGTGGCGGACCTGGTGCGCCAACCGCAATCGCGCAGGACGACGGCACGCCGATGAACGGCAAGGGCAAACAGTTTGTCGGCCATGGTCGGCGCGTGCAAATGGCATTTCCCGGTGGGGCCGGATACGGCGATCCCGCGGAACGTCCTGTGGCTGCTATCAAACGCGACCTGGCGCGGGGCTATATCTCGGAGGAAGCGGCAGCGCAGTACTACGGTCTTGGAGCCGAGGACATCGCATCGGTGCGGGCCGCAATCCGTGAGGGAACAGCGCTTTAAGGGAGCGAGGAAATGGGTGTAAGGAGCTGACGAGAATGGATGATCTGAAGGTGGCGCTGGTGACGGCGGGTGGCAGTGGCATGGGCGCGGACAGTGCGCGCGCTCTTGCTGCGGACGGGTTCAAGGTGGGCGTTCTGTCTTCATCCGGAAAGGGCGAAGCGTTGGGAAAGGAACTGGGAGGCGTCGGTGTCACCGGGTCCAACCAGTCCACCGAGGATATGCAGAAACTGGTCGATCTTGCGATGGACACATGGGGGCGTGTCGACGTTCTGGTCAATTCTGCCGGGCATGGGCCACGTGCGCCGATTCTGGAGCTGACCGATGACGACTGGCACACCGGTATGGACGTCTATTTCATGAACGCGGTGCGCCCCACGCGGCTGGTCACTCCGATCATGCAGGCGCAGGGTGGTGGTGCGATCATCAACATCTCGACCTTTGCGACGTTCGAACCCAGTCCGGTTTTTCCGACCTCGGGCGTGTTCCGGGCCGGGCTTGCGGCCTTCACCAAGCTCTTCTCGGACAAGTACGCTGCGGAAAACATACGTATGAACAACATCTTGCCCGGCTTCATTGACAGCTTGCCGGAAAAGGATGCTTACCGCGCCCTCATTCCCATGGGCCGATACGGCAGTTCACGCAACGAGATTGCCAGCGTGGTTGCATTTCTTGCCTCGGAAGGTGGCGCCTACATCACCGGTCAGAACATCCGTGTCGACGGGGGCGTCACTCGCTCGGTGTGAAGTCAGCATCGGTCGTCCCTCTGATCCGCTCGGTCAGTTCGGGGTCAACTTCTGATCCATCGTAAAGGTGAATCAGAATGCCCTTGCGCAGGGATTTGCCGCGCATGGCTTTGATCTGGGCGTCCGATAGCGTGGTGCGCTGGCTCATCCGGCGCGCCCATTCGGCCAGGTGATCGTACATCCGGTCGATCACTTCGCTGTAAGCCGGATCATCTCCCAGATCGGTTAACTCGCCCGGGTCGCTTTCCAGATCAAACAGCATCGGCCGGAATCCACCTTCGGCATGCATCATTTTCCAGCGTTCATCGACCACCATAAAAAGCCTGGCGTTCCTCGGACTCACACCCAAACCCTCCGCCATTGCGGTTGTGGCGTAGTCGAACTCGCTGATTGCATAGCCGCGCCAGTCAGCGGGAGGCATGCCTTGCAGGAAGGCCTGCAGCGGGCGGCCTTCGACGATGTGATCAGGCACCGAGCCGGAGGCGGCCTGAATGCACGTAGCGGTCACATCAATGCTCTCAATCAGGGCGTCGCAGACCGTCCCACGAGTCGTATCGGCCTCCGGCGAAGGGTCGTAGATGATCAGCGGCACCCGAACCGAGCAATCATGAAACAGGCTCTTTTCGCCCATCCAGTGGTCGCCGAGATAATCACCATGATCCGAGGTAAGGATGATCATCGTGTCCTCCATGCGTCCTGTCGCGTCGAGGTGGTCGAGCAAGCGCCCCAGTTGGTCATCACATTGCTTGATCAGCCCCATATAGGCGGGAACCACCTTGTCACGCACCTCCTCGCGCTGGAACAGACGCCCAATCGCATTTGAGAAATAAGCCTCGAACACGGGATGGGGGTTCACTTTTTCATCGGCACTGCGATTGACCGGGAGCATCTGGTTGTGCCCGTACATCGCGTGATAGGGCGCGGGGACGATGTAAGGCCAATGCGGCTTGATGTAGCTGACATGCGCGCACCAGGGTGTGTCGCCCTGTGCGTCGATAAACTCGATGGCCTGACCTGTCAGCCAAGGGGTCTCGCTGTCCTCTTCTCGAATATTGGCGGGCTTTTCTGCGTGTTGCGTGAACCAGCCCGAAGCGATGTCGCCATCGCCGGTGCGTCCCGCATTCGCGTGCGTGTGCCAGGGGTTGTCTGACGGGTATCCTTTGGACTTCAGGTACTCGTTGTAAGGACTTCTGTTTTCGTCATAAAATCCGTCTGGTCCCTCGGCCCAGAGACCGTCATCGCGGACCCAGACATCGAACCCGCACTCCGCCACCCGCGCCCCGATAACGCTGTCATGGGTGATGCCCAGCCGTTCCATACCCGGAACGTCGGCGCGCATGTGGGTTTTGCCAATCAGCCAGCAACCCATCCCTGCGGCGCGCAGGTGATCTCCCAGCGTCTGCTCCCCAACTTTCAGGGGGTATCCATTCATCTGTGCACCATGGCTGTGCACATAGCGGCCCGTGTAAAAACTCATGCGGGACGAGCCGCAAATCGGCGATTGTACATAGGTCCGGTCAAAACGCACGCCCATGGCAGCGACACGGTAGAAATTCGGTGTCGCCAGAAAGGGATGTCCGGCACAGCTCAGGTAGTCGAACCGCAGCTGATCATACATGATGAAGAGGATGTTCTTGGTTGCGCGCGCCATCTCTCACCCCGACTTTGTGTGCCGCGACATTGCCGGGACCGGCCCCACTTGTCCATCCATCACCACTGTGTTCAGAATGCTCAGCCGGCCAGCCCCATCTGGCGGGCAGCAAGGTCGCGCATGATCTCTTCGGACCCGCCGCCAATAGCCATGACTTTCAGCTCGCGCCAGGCCCGCTCCACAGGGTTGCCGCGCATATAGGCCGCGCCGCCAAACACCTGCATGCACTCGGACGCAACGAATTCCAGCATCTTGGTGGACAGCACCTTGCCCTTGCTGATTTCGGCAATGGGCATGGGTCCGCTGTTCACCTTCCAGCAAATCACGTCCAGATAGGCGGCAACGGAGTCGATCCGCGCAGACATATCGGCGAATTTATGCGCGATCACCTGATGTTCGATCAGGCGCTGCCCAAATGTCTGCCGCTCGCGTGACCAGTCCAGAGCGGCGTCATAGCACCGGCGCGCCATACCGACGCAACCTGCCATCATCGCCAGCCGCTCCATGTTGAAGTTGTCCATGATCGCTACGAAGCCCTTGTCCTGCGGTCCCAACAGGGCATCGTCCGGCACGTGGCAATTATCGAAGTGCAGGGTGGCCTGATCTGAGCACCACCACCCCATTTTCTGGCCCAGTGGCGTGCGTGCAAACCCGTCTGCATCCTTGGAAACCAGAAACAGGGATATCCCGCCCAGACCGGGTTTGCCCGTGCGCGCACCCACCACAAACCAATCCGCAGTCATGCCGCCGGTGATATAGGTTTTCTCTCCATTCAACACCCAACCGCCTTGAACCCGTTCGCCGCTGGTGCGCAGGTTGGCGACATCCGACCCGCCCGAGGGTTCCGTGATGGCCAACGCGGAGTTGACCCGACCGGCAATGATTTCCGGCAGGATGTCGCGTTTGAAAGGTTCCGGCGCAAACCGCGCCAGAGGCGCGATCGAGATCATGCGTCCACCGACGGCTGCCGCAACGCCTGACGCGCCGCAGCCAAAGAGAATCTCCCCGAACCGCGCCCGCATGAAGGCGTCGTCCATGCCCAGACCACCGAACTCTGCGTCGACCCCCAGCCCCCAGACGCCAAAATTGCCAATCTTTTCATGCAGGTCCCACGGAACTTCCCCGGCTTCGTCCCAGTCGTCCACAAAGGGGGTGACCTCGGTGGCCACAAACCGGCGGAACGCGGTTTCGAACGCTTCGCGTTCGGGGCTGAAAAACGGGTTGGGTTCGGTCATCGCGCGCCTCCTGTCGGCGCAATTGACGCGCCGTTCCTGCTGTGCGCTGATCAAAGCGGCTTGACGGCGGCGTGGCAAGCCACTGTCATCGCGTTCAGGAGGAGCAAGCATGTCGGACAGAATTCGGATCGGCGGGGCCTGTGGCTTCTGGGGCGAGGCAGGCCATGCCACTGCCCAGTTGCTGGCGCACCCGGATATCGATGTGCTGATCTACGACTATCTGGCCGAGATCACGCTGTCGATCATGGCGCGGGCGCGCCAGAAAGACCCCGCCGCTGGCTACGCCCGCGATTTTGTGACCGAGGTGATGGCCAAGAATGCGGCGCAGATTGCCGAACAGGGTGTCAAAATTCTCTCCAATGCCGGCGGGATGAACCCAGATGCCTGTGCGGAGGCGCTACGCGAAGTATTGCGGACCCAGGGTTTGGAGCTCAGCGTTGCAGTGGTCACTGGTGACGACCTGCTGGGCCGGGTTGAAACCTTTGCGGATGTCAAGGAAATGGAAAGCGGCGCAGCTTTCCCCGATGCGGCGCGCGTGGCGTCGATCAATGCCTATATGGGGGCCTTTCCCATCGCGGCGGCTTTGTCTGCGGGGGCGGATATCGTAATCACCGGACGTTGTGCAGACAGTGCGCTGGCCCTTGCCGCAGGGATTCATCGCTTTGGCTGGGGTCCGGATGATCTGGACCTGCTCGCCGCCGGGTCGCTGGCGGGGCATCTGATCGAATGCGGCCCTCAGTCAACAGGCGGCAATTTCACCGACTGGGAAATGGCCGGTGACATCGCGCAGATCGGCTATCCCGTCGCCGAACTGCAACGCGACGGGACCATAGAGATCACAAAGCCCGCAGGTACGAGTGGCCTTGTGACACCCGCGAGCGTGACCGAGCAACTGCTCTACGAGATCGGGGACCCTTCGGCCTATCTTCTGCCCGATGTCATCTGCGACTTCCGCAAGGTGAGTGCCACCGCCGTGGCTCAGAACCTTGTCAGGGTAACGGGTGCACGAGGACGCGCGCCAACAGGACGGCTAAAGGTCTCTGCAACCTATGCTGACGGCTTTCGGGCGGGCATTCAGTTTCAGTTCAACGGACGTGACGCGCGCCGCAAGGCCGAGGCCTACGTGCGTGCCGGTCTGGACAGGGCGCAAGCGCGGATCGGCGCCCCGTTTGCCGAAACCTGCATCGAGCTTTTCGGCGGGCGGCCTGATCCATCCAAAGACGAACAGATACTTGTGAAAGTTGCGGTGCGGCATGCGGATCCCCGCGCGGTAGGCGTTTTTCTGAAAGAACAGATCGGGCTGGCCCTGGCCACGCCGCCGGGCTTGCATTTTTTCACCGGAGCAGGGCGGCCAAAGCCGTCGCCCGTCGTGCGATTGTTCTCTTGTTTGATCGCCGCGGATGAGGTGCAGGTGGAGATTTCACGCGATGGCACGCCGGTGCCGTATGAAGCGCCTGTCTGCAAAGCAGCAGCGGCTGCCGCGTCGGCCATTGCTGACCCCGAAGAGCCGAGACCCGGTGGCGACTTGATCGAAACGCGGCTTGAAACCCTGGCCTTTGCGCGGTCCGGGGACAAGGGCGACGCTGCGAATATCGGCGTGATCGCGCGCCATCCCGTGCTGCTGCCATGGATATGGCGGGCCTTGACACCCGATGCGGTCGCCGCGGTCTTTCCGCAGGCCTCGGGACCGGTGACGCGGTTCCACCTGCCTGGCGCATCTGCGCTCAACCTGCTTTTGGAGGGCGCGCTGGGTGGTGGGGGCATTGCCAGCCTGCGCGACGATGCGCAGGGCAAGAGCTATGCCCAAACCTTGTTGGGCCTGTCGGTCCAGGTGCCGCGCGCTCTTGTTCCGGAGACACGCGAGCCGGACGCATGACATTTACCACCCAGTTCACCGCAAACTCGGATGCGGCGCAAACGAACCGGCGCGATATGCAGGCGCTGGTCGAGCGCCTGCGCACGCTGGAGGCCCGCGCGGCCGCTCTGTCCGAGCAGCGCCGGCCCCGGTTCGAGGCGCGCCGTCAGATCACACCGCGCGATCGCCTTGCGCGGTTGCTGGATCCGGGTTTGCCGTTTCTGCCCCTGCACACGATGGCAGGTTATCTGGCGGACAGCGATGATCCCGAAAAGACCGTGCCGGGGGCCTCCATCCTCTGTGGCATCGGTTTTGTGGCGGGCGTACGATCGATGATCTGGGTCGATGACAGCGGCATCAAGGCCGGCGCAGTCGGGGAAATGACCCTGCCTGCTATCCTGAGCATTCAGACGCTGGCAAAGCGGCACAAACTGCCACTGATCCATCTGGTCGAAAGCGCGGGTGCGGATTTGATGCAGTACAAGGTGGAGTTCTGGGCGCAGGGCGGTGCGATGTTCCGCAACCTGGCTCAGCTGAGTGCCGCCGGTATTCCCACCCTCTCGGTTCTGCACGGCCCATCCACGGCGGGTGGGGCCTATATGCCGGGCCTGTCGGACTACGTGATCGGTGTGCGCAACAATGGGATGGCGGCGCTTGCAGGTGCCGCACTGGTCCGCGCGGCGACCGGCGAAGAGGCCGAAGACCGGGCGCTGGGTGGATCGGAGATGCACGCCTCCGTTTCCGGTCTGGTCGAATACCTTGCCGAAGACGATGAGCATGGTGTGGCGCTGGCGCGGGAGGTGATAGGACGCCTTGACTGGAACCGGGGCCTGCCGCAGCGCCCAAAGCGTAGCTACACGCCACCGCGGCATGACCCCGCTGAACTGGCTGGTGTGGTGCCGCTGGACTACCGCACCCCGTATGACATTCGCGAGGTGCTCTTGCGGGTTGTGGATGGCTCGGAGTTTACGGACTTCAAACCCGGATACGGGGCTTCGACCGTATGCGCGCAATCGGCCATTCACGGGATGCCCTGCGGTATCATCGGCAACAACGGACCAATCGATCCCGACGGCGCGACCAAAGCGGCCCAGTTCATCCAGATCTGCGATCAGGCCGATGTACCTTTGATATTTCTGAGCAATACCACCGGCTACATGGTTGGCACGCAGTACGAACAGGCCGGCATGATCAAGCATGGCTCCAAGATGATTCAGGCGGTTTCCAATGCGCGTGTACCCTGCATCACGATCTATGTCGGGGCCAGTTTTGGTGCCGGCAACTACGGTATGAATGGCTATGCCTACGAGCCGGACTTTCTGTTCAGCTGGCCCAACGCAGTCACTGGTGTGATGGGCGGCCAGCAGGCCGCCGGCACCATGACGATGGTGGCGCGCGGCGTGGCGGCGCGCAAAGGTGTTGAGGTCGACGAAGGCGCGCTCGCAGCCCAGCATGCGCGCATCGCGGCCCATTTTGATGCGCAGTCCGATGCCTTCTACACCTCGGGACGATGCCTTGATCATGGGATCATCGATCCACGCGACACGCGCCGTGTGCTCGCCTTTTGTCTGGAGACCTGCGCCGAAGCGCGCGCCCGCAGATTGCAACCAAACAGTTTTGGCGTGGCGAGGATGTGATCTGATGCAAACCGTGCTTGTGGCAAACCGAGGCGAGATCGCCTGCCGCATTCTGCATACGCTGCGGGACCGCGGCCTGCGCAGCGTTGCCGTTTACACCGACGCGGACGCGGCAGCCCCGCATGTCGCGATGGCGGACACGGCCATCCGGATTGGCGCGGGACCCATTGCCGACAGCTATCTGAACATCAAAGTTGTCATCGAGGCCGCGCAAGCCGCGGGTGCGGACGCCGTGCACCCTGGATATGGCTTTTTGTCCGAGAACCCCGCCTTTGCAGAGGCTGTCGACGCGGCGGGTATGACCTTTATCGGTCCGCCAGCCGCCGCGATCCGCACGATGGGGGACAAGGCGCTGGCCAAACAGGCGATGCAGGCGGCGGGTGTTCCCTGTGTCCCCGGATATGACGGGCAGTCGCAGGATCAGGCGGCGATGGTCGCTGCTGCGGAACAGGTGGGGTTCCCACTGATGGTCAAAGCCTCTGCCGGGGGCGGGGGGCGCGGCATGCGGCTGGTCGAGGCGGCTGCGGATCTTCCTGCTGCCTTGGACCTTGCCCGGGCCGAAGCTGCATCGGCCTTTGGGGCGGATCACCTCATTCTTGAACGCGCCCTTCAGGGCGCCCGGCATGTTGAGTTTCAGGTCTTTGCAGATGCGCATGGCCGGGTCGTGCATCTGGCGGAGCGTGACTGTTCTGTTCAGCGGCGTCACCAGAAGGTGATCGAAGAGGCCCCGTGCCCGGTGATGCGGCCGGACTTACGTGCCAGGATGGGAGAGGCCGCAATAGCGGCCGCGCGCGCGGTGGAGTATCGCGGCGCGGGAACGATCGAATTTTTGCTGGCCGATGACGGGACATTCTATTTTCTGGAGATGAACACGCGGCTTCAGGTCGAACATCCTGTCACCGAACTGATCACCGGTCTCGATCTGGTTGCCCTGCAATTGGATGTGGCACAAGGTCTGCCGTTGCCGCCCGATCTGGAAGAGGTTACGCTTTCCGGCCACGCCATCGAGGCACGCGTTTACGCTGAGGATCCCGCCGCCGGCTATCTGCCCTCAACCGGAACCGTGGCACTTTGGCGCCCCGCATCCGGCGCGGGTGTCCGGGTGGATGGTGGCATTTCAGAGGGTCAGATCATCTCGCCCTTCTACGATCCGATGCTCGCCAAGGTGGTCGCCTGGGGCGAGACCCGCGAGATCGCGCGCCAAAGGTTGATGCGGGCGCTTGCGGACACCGCTCTGATCGGCCCGAACAGCAACATTCCCGCCCTGACTGCGATCCTGTCGCATCCGGATTTTGTTGCGGGCAATGCGACAACGACCTTTCTGGCCGATTCCGGCTGCGATCGGGTCGAGCATCAGCCTGCAAGTTCGGGCGCCACAGCGCTCGCCGCCGCTCTGACATTGCGGGCCGCACAGCGTGCCGCAGCGGAACGAGCGGGCTATCTCAGCACCGAGCTTCTGGGCTGGACCAGCGGACCCGCACCCGACATCCCGATGACGCTCTCCGGACCAAGGGACGAGGAAACTGCCCTTAGGGCGCGATGCGAAGATGGCGTCTGGCACGTCACCCGGGGCGGGCAGGACCATGCGGTCAAAATCTTGGCTTATGACGGTACGCAGGTGACGGCAGAGCTTGACGGCCATAGCCTGCGGTTCTGGGCGATCCACAGAGCGGATGGAGAGCTTGCGGTGCAGCTCAGCGGGCAGGTCTGGCGCTTCCGGTCGCAGAACATCCGAGCGGCGCGCGATGCGCAGGCGGACGGCCGTATCATGGCACCTATGCCCGGGCAGGTCATGCAGATCGACGTGGCGGCGGGTAGGACGGTACATAAGGGGCAGGTTCTGGCCGTCCTCGAAGCAATGAAAATGCAGCACCAGATCGTTGCACCCGCTGCTGGTGTCGTGCTGGAAGTAAACGCCGCGCCGGGCGAGCAGGTGACACAGGGCGATCTATTGATCGCGCTCGAACTTGAAGAAGGATAAGACCCATGCAACAGGCACAGGACTTTCTTGAGGAATCCGACACACTCGCTGCCCTGCTGGACTCGCTCGCCAGCTCAGACTGGGATCGCGCGACACAGTTCAAGAACTGGACCATCAACGATGTGCTGGTTCATCTTTACTTCTGGAACCGCGCGGCGGATCAGGCGCTTGTCGCGCCGGATCGGTTTCAGCTGATGATGGGCACGGTGATGGCTGAAATGGCGGGCGGAGGTCTGCGTCCGATTGAAAACCGGATGATTCCCGAGCGGGGGCGGGATCTGTTTGTGGTATGGCAGGCGCAGTATCGCGACATGGCCGCGCGCTGGGGCGAGATCGACCCCAAGACACGCGTCAAATGGGTTGGCCCCGAGATGTCGGTGCGCTCCTCAATCACGGCGCGGCAGATGGAGACCTGGGCCCACGGGATGGAAGTGTTCGACATCATGGGCCGGACGCGCACGGACGCGGACCGGATCGCCAATGTCGTGATGCTGGGCGTGAACACCTTTGGCTGGTCGCACAAGGTGCAGGAGCTTGATGTGCCAGATCAGATGCCATTCTTGCGTTTGACCGCGCCTTCTGGCGCCGTGTGGGAGTATGGCGAGGCCAGCGATGTCGAGCGGATCGAGGGGCCAGCCGTGGCCTTTGCTCAGGTCGTGACCCAGACACGCAACGTGGCCGATACGGCCCTCCGGATTGCGGGCCCGGTCGCTGAACGATGGATGCAGACCGCCCAATGCTTCGCTGGTGGCAAGGAAACCCCGCCCGCGCCCGGCACCCGTTTCGTAGCGGCTGGCTGAACTCGAAGATCGGCGGATTCGTCTGGTGGTCAGGTAGAGAATTGGCGGCGCTGACGACCGCAAGGCACTACCGTCCCAGCTGGTCAGTGTCAGCAGGCGGCCATGGATCTTTGCTGGTTCCGGTCAGGTATTGATCCCTTCAAACGACGCGTCTGCCGTGATCTTCGCCAACTGCGTTCTGACAAGGCTCCGTCCCAGTCAAACAAGGCTGGCAATCTTGACTGCCCCGAGCCGCGTGTTAGCGTGAGTTTGACCGGTTGGTCATAACAATCATGGCCAACTGGAACGGGGGAAGACGGCATGGCGGCTCCGGGCGAAAATCTGAAAATCAACGGCGACCGGCTTTGGGACAGTCTGATGCAAATGGCCCGGATCGGTCCCGGTATCGCCGGTGGGAACAATCGTCAGACCCTGACGGATGAGGACGCCGAAGGCCGTGCCCTGTTCCAGAGATGGTGCGAGGCTGCAGGCTGCACAATGGGGCTGGACCAGATGGGCAATATGTTTGCCCGGCGCGAAGGTACGGATCCGGACGCGCTGCCGGTTTATGTGGGATCGCATCTCGACACGCAGCCGACGGGCGGAAAGTACGACGGTGTTCTGGGCGTGCTGGGCGGGCTGGAAATCATCCGCTCCCTGAACGATCTGGGGATTCACACCAAACATCCTATTGTGGTGACGAATTTCACCAACGAGGAGGGCACACGCTATGCCCCGGCGATGCTTGCCTCTGGTGTTTTCGCCGGGGTGCACACGCAGGATTGGGCGTACGAGCGCGAGGATGCGGAGGGCAAGTCTTTCGGCGACGAACTCAAGCGCATCGGCTGGCGCGGCGACGAAGAAACCGGCGACCGCAAGATGCACGCGTTCTTCGAGCTCCACATCGAGCAGGGGCCCATTCTGGAGGCCGAAGGCAAAGAGATCGGTGTCGTCACACACGGTCAGGGCCTGAGCTGGACGCAAGTTACGATCACCGGCAAGGACAGCCATACCGGTTCCACGCCGATGCCGATGCGCAAGAACGCGGGCCTTGGCATGGCGCGGGTGCTGGAAAAAGTCGAAGAGATCGCGCTGAGCCATGCCCCTCATGCGGTGGGCGCAGCGGGCCATATCGATGTCTATCCCAACTCCAGAAATGTGATCCCCGGCAAGGCGGTGTTCACGGTCGACTTCCGGTCGCCGGACCTTGCGGTGATCGAAGACATGGAAGCGCGTCTGCGCACCGAAGCCACTGCCATTTGCGACGCCATGGGGCTGGGCGTGGAATTTGAGAAGGTGGGTGGTTTTGACCCTGTGGCGTTTGATCCGAGCTGCGTGGGTGCTGTGCGCGCGGCAGCGGAACGACTGGGCTATGGCCACATGAACCTGATTTCCGGGGCCGGACACGATGCGTGCTGGATCAACCGTGTGGCACCCACGGCGATGGTGATGTGCCCCTGTGTGGATGGTCTGAGCCATAACGAGGCCGAAGAGATCTCGACCGAATGGGCAACCGCCGGCGCGAATGTGCTGTTTCACGCCGTCGTGGAGACGGCGGAGATCGTGGGATGACTGCTTTCGTTACTGATTCTTTTCGGAAAGTCAGATGCTTACGTCGGCGCCAAGTGGCCCGTCGCCAACTAAGACAGCCCCGCTACTTCGCGGGCAACCTGAAGGAGGTGTACGAATCTCTCGTCGCGGGAATTCAGTTTGTGGACGGGTGCGAGCGACAGCATTTCCTCAGCTGCGGCAAAGAAGTTCTTTGGAGGTGTCTCGGGATCGCGCGATGCTGCACCGATAGCAAGGGGAGCAAAGGCCCAACGCGCAGGAACTTTCGCCCATTTCTTCGCCAGATCTGGTTGCTCGTGCAACATCTGAGAAAAGCAATAATTGCTTATTGCGTAGGGGTAAAACGGACAATCCATACCTCCATTAGGGTCAGCAAACCAGCGAGTATCACGTGCGCGCAAATGCCGGTGGTAACGGATAAACTGCAGGGGAGCCCCATGTCGGATACAACGCTTCCATGTGGGAAAAATGCGGCGCGAAGAAAAGTAGTTTGCGTAACGTTCGCTCCAAGCAACCATAAGTTCGTTGCCAGGGTCAGACGCGAGAAACCAGTTTTGCAGAACAAGGTTAGTGTCGCCTCCAGAGCGAAAGGCAAAGAAACCTTGTTCAAGAATTGGATCAGTCAACCATTGATCAAGCGGTTGGGTTGGCAAAAGTGTTGCGTCCACCCAAACTCCTCCGTGAGACGCAAGAAGGTGTTTCCGAGTTACGTTAGCGATC
>JBCDEC010000071.1:0-18456 GCA_039179965.1 Pseudomonadota bacterium | reverse complement strand
GTCAGCGGCGCCTCGACTTTCAAGAACCCCTTGCCGCTGAGCACACCCGCCAGAAGGCCGAGAACCGATTTCGAAACAGACATCAGAATGTGCGGATCCGCCTCCGTCATGCCGTGCCGGTAGAGCTCGTGGACCACCCGGCCGTGATGCAGCACCACCAGCGCATCCGTCTGCGTCGACGCGACCGCGGCGGCGACGTCTTCCGGCGGCAAAAGCGGCGCGCCAGCCTCGAGGGGCCACATGTCCTGCGGATTGTTGCGGATCTCGGCGGAGGGCACAATTTCGCGGACGTGATGGAAGGCCCATGACGAAAAGGGCTGCGTGCGCCAATTGGCCAGCGTGGCCTGCGTATCAGGGACGGGCGGAAAGCCCTGCATCACATCCATGTTTCACCTCCGGTTTGAGCAACCGAAACCGGTTTGGCCGGCGGGCACAAGGGCTTTAGCGGTCCTGAAAAAAATCGTAGATCTTTTCCGCCAAAGCGTCCGAAATCCCCTCAACCGCCTTGAGATCCACCAGATTGGCCCTGGAAACCGCTTTGGCCGATCCAAAATGCGCCAGCAGGGCGCGCTTTCGCGTCGCCCCGACGCCGGCGATGTCATCCAGCGGGTTGGCGGATACGGCCTTGGACCGTTTGGCCCGATGCGTTCCAATGGCAAAGCGGTGGGCTTCGTCGCGCAGGCGCTGCACGAAGTAAAGCACCGGATCATTGTGCCGCAACGCTTTGGGCTGCTTGCCCATCCGGTGGAACTCCTCCTTGCCGTGGTCGCGGTCGATGCCCTTGGCGACACCGATCATGGCAATGTCGGACACGCCATAGCGGTCCATGATTTCGGCCACAGCACTCACCTGCCCGGCCCCGCCGTCGATCAGGAGCAGATCGGGCCATTGCCCGTTCTCACGATCGGGATCTTCTTTCTGAAGCCGGGCGAACCGGCGGGACAAAACCTCTTTCATCATTCCGAAGTCATCGCCCGGGGTCAGATCTTCGCCTTTGATGTTGAACTTGCGGTAGTGGTTTTTCACGAAGCCCTCGGGCCCGGCCACGATCATGGCCCCAACCGCATGGGCACCCTGAATATGTGAGTTGTCGTAAACTTCGATGCGCGCGGGCGGTGCTTCCAGATCGAAGGCCTCTGCCACACCAGCCAGCAACTTGGTCTGCGTCGCGCTCTCCGCCATCCGGCGGGCCAGCGATTCCCGTGCATTGCGCAGCGCGCCCGAGACCAGTTCCTTTTTCTCGCCGCGCTGCGGCACCAGGATCTCAACCTTTCGCCCCGCCTTGTGGCTCAGAGCGTCCACCATGAGATCGGCGTCGTCAATTCCGTCGGACAGGAGAACCTGCCGGGGCGGCTCCTTGTTGTCGTAGAACTGACCGACAAAGGCCTCCATGACTTCGGCTGGTGCCACATCCGAACCGACCCTTGGATAAAAATCCTTGTTGCCCCAGTTCTGGCCGGAGCGGATGAAGAAAACCTGCACGCAGGCCTGGCCGTTTTCGAGATGCAATCCGATCACGTCCGCCTCTTCGACCCCGCGCGGATTGATGCCCTGGCTGGTCTGCACCGAGGTCAGGGCGCGGATCCGATCGCGCAACGCGGCCGCCCGTTCGAACTCCATCGCCTCGGAGGCCGCCATCATCTGTGCGGCGAGATCCTCCTGCACCTTTGTGGAGCGCCCCGAGAGAAATCGTTCCGCGTCGCGCACCGAGGTCATGTAGGCCTCTTCCGAGATCAACCCGACACAAGGCCCAGAGCAACGTTTGATCTGGTACAGCAGGCATGGCCTTGTCCGGCTGTCGAACGTGGAGTCGGTGCAGTTGCGCAGCAGGAAGGCCTTTTGCAGCTGGTTCAGGGTGCGGTTGACGGCACCCGCACTTGCAAACGGGCCGAAGTAGGCCCCTTTTTCAGACTTTGAGCCCCGGTGCTTTTTGATCTGCGGAAAGCCGTGATCCTTGGCGACCAGAATGTTGGGAAAGCTCTTATCGTCGCGCAGCAGGACGTTGTACTTGGGCTTGAGCTGTTTGATCAGGTTTTGTTCGAGCAGCAGCGCTTCGGTTTCCGTCCGCGTCGTCAGAAACATCATTGAGGCCGTGTCGCGGATCATGCGCGCAATTCGTGGTGAATGCCCGGCAGGACGGGCGTAGCTGGACACCCGCGCCTTGAGGTTGCGCGCCTTGCCCACATAGAGCACGCGGGCCTGTGCATCCAGCATGCGGTAGACGCCCGGAGAACTGTCCAGCGTCTTCAGGTAGGCCTGAATACAGGCGTGTCCGGTCAGGGGCTCTGTTGGAGGATGATCCGCATGCGATGTCATGGCAAAGAGATATGATTCTCCCGGATGCGCTGCAATCTCGAAGCCTGCGTTTCAAGAGAAAACAAATCCACGGATTGTGTGGATAAGTCTGCGCATATGTTTGGGGCGTGTCGGAATTTCCGTTGTACTACGGGGCCTTCGTTCATTTGATTAATAATTAGGCACTCCGTTAACATGCTGATTTAAAACACTTTAAAAGTGCGCTCCCGCCAAGCATATGATTAACAAGACAGTTTTGTAACGACTTGTTAACAAAGCAGACCCCGGTGCAAAACTGCGCGGCATGGTCGCGGAACGGCATCTATTCCGGGCCCAGAATATCCGGGGTCTTCCAGGCCAGATGCTGGCCGCCATCAATGCAGATCAACTGCCCCGTCACGCTTGGGGAATCGAGGAAAAACCCAAGCGCAGCGATGATATCGGAGGGATTCGCGCCCCGCTCCAGAACTGTCGCGGCGCGCTGCGCCAGGAAGTGTGCCTGGGACTGCCGTGCGCCCTGCAACGTCGGTCCGGGGCCAATCGCATTGACCCGGATGGCCGGCGCCAGGGCCCGCGCAGCGGTCTGCGTCAGCGTCCAGAGACCGGCCTTGGCCAGGGTGTAGGTCATGAACTCGGGCGTCAGCTTGAGCAGTCTCTGATCAACCATGTTGACGATGAGTCCGGCGGCCATGGGTTCTCCGCAGCTGTCCTCAAGCGGCGCCAGATCCTGCGCGGCCATGGCCTGTGTCAGGTGAAACGGCCCGCGCAGATTGGAGCCAAAGTGACGGTCCCAGCTGTCGCGGCTTGCGGTGGCCACAGTGTCGTATTCAAAGATGGAGGCATTGTTGATCAGACAGGTGATCGGGCCGCCCAATGCCGCGGCTGCGCGTGGCAACAGCGCATCGGTGTCGTCCAGGTCCAGCAAGTCGGCTTGCATTGCAACGGCCCTGGCGCCGGCGGCTTCGATCTGGGCGACGGTCTCCTGCGCGCCGGCGTCTGACGCCGCATAGTGCACGGCCACATCGAACCCGCGGTGACCGAGATAGATCGCCATGGCCTGACCCAAGCGGGCACCCGCACCGGTGACCAATGCGCGTCCTGTCATTTGACCCTCCAGTTTTGTGATCAAAGTAGCAGGCTTGCTAGGTAGCCCAGATAGAGCGTGGTCAAGAGCAAGCCCCAGACCCACGTGATATCGCGTTTCAAGAACACAAACGGGATCATCAGAAGCGCGGATCCAAGCATGACCCAAAGATCGAACGTAAGGAACTCCGGATCCACCGGGATCGGGCCGAACATCGACGCAATGCCGATAATGGCCAGAAGATTGAACATGTTGGACCCAAGCACATTGCCCAGCGCCACATCCGCCTGCCGCCGCAGCGCGGCCATCACGGTCGTTGCAAGTTCCGGCAACGAGGTGCCAATCGCCACCAATGTCAGACCGATGACAGAGTCACTCACGCCATAGGCGCGCGCAATATCGGACGCCCCTTCAACCAGCAGATTAGCCCCCATCGGCAAGCCGATGAGGCCGAGGACCAGATAGAGCCCGATGCGCCAGTAGGGCATATCGGGATCGGCTTCCTCGATCTCTTCCAGTTCATCCGGCTGCCCGGCCTTTCGGTGCAACTGCGCCTCCCAGACATTCTCTGACAGGATCAGCGCCAGAGCGAACAGCAGGATGCACCCTGCCGTGAAACCGAAGGAGCCCTGAAACGCGAGCACCATGAACAACACGGTGGCCGCGATCATGAAGAGGAACGACTTCTTGGTGTTGCATTCGCTGGTGTGCAGGCGCGCAAACAACGCAGGTATCCCGAGCACCATCAAAATGTTCGCGGTGTTCGAACCCACCACGTTGCCCAATGCCAGGCCCGGGGCGTTGCTGGTCACCGCTTTGATGGCCACCAGAAGCTCTGGCGCAGAGGTGCCAAAGGCCACCACAGTCAGGCTGACGATCAGGGCCGGAACACCAAGCCGCAGGCTCAGGTTGACCGCCCCTTTGACCAGCAGATCCCCAGCCAGCAACAGCATCACAAGTCCTAGGACGCTGAAGAACCACGGCAGGATCAAGTGCGCCCTCCCCGGCAGGGGCACGGGCCTTTTCCAATCTGATAGCGGCCGCATTTGGGGCATTTGCCGCGGGACAGTCTGTCTCGTCCCGGCAATCGCAGTTTCAAACGCCCGAACATGGCAAGCACGGCGATGACGACCAGGAACAGAGTGACAATCTTGACGATCACGTCAGAGGCCAAACCGCGCATAAGCAGCGCGTTCCTCGATCAGGCCGAGAGTTTCTGCGCTCACCCGGGCGCCCAACCGCGCCGCGAGCGACCGTTTGGGTCCGTAGGTCCGGAACTTCACCTTGTCTCCAAACCGCTCCTGCATCACCGGGCGCAGATGTCCCAGCCCGTCAATCAGGCCAACGTCGCGCGCCTGTGCGCCAAGCCAGACCTCTCCGGTAAAAAGGTCCTGATCGGGCGCGAGCTTGTCGCCACGCCGGGATTTTACATGATCAATGAAATTGATGTGGATCCCGTCGAGCAGGCCGCGCAGTCGGGCGACATCCTCTTCCTGTTCCGGTCGGAACGGATCCATCATGGATTTTGACTCGCCAGCCGTATGCACGCGACGCTCGATGCCGTTGCGCGCCAGGAAGAGATGCGCGCCAAAGCCCGCAGAGATGACCCCGATGGAGCCCACAACCGAACTTGGATCGGCAAAGATCTCATCGGCCGCCGCCGCCAGCCAATACCCGCCGGAGGCCGCCACGTCTTCGACGAATGCTATCGCGGGCACGTTGTGCTTCTCGGCCAACCGCCGGATCCGCGCACCGATCAGAGCGGACTGGACAGGCGATCCACCGGGTGAATTGATCACCAGAGCCACCGCCTTGGGTTTGCCTCGGCTGAACGCACTTTCCAGAGCCGGACCAATGCTGGTGTCGTTGAGCCCGCCGCGAGCAGCCATACCGATCGCCCCGCTCAGCCGGACAACGGCCACGGTTGGCCGGGAACGCAGGAATGGCAGCCTTTCTCTCATGGGCCCGATGTAGAACTCCGCTCAGCTACAAACAAGGCGCGCCTGCCACCTAACCCATGGCCTGACACAATTCTTTTCCGCTAGGGCCAGAATGCAACGCTGGCTCACGGACGAATGCGCCACCCGGTTTTGAAAATCCACCAGATAAAGCCAATGCAAAGCGCCGTGAACGCAGCAATGGCCAGAAGGCTGACACCCACGGGCACATCCGCAACAGCGTAAAAGGACCACCGAAAGCCCGAGATCAGATAAACCACCGGATTGAACAGTGACACGGTCTGCCACGTCGCAGGCAGCATCGACGTGGAATAGAAGGCCCCGCCCAGAAACACCAAGGGTGTCACGATCATCAGCGGGACAATCTGCAATTGTTCGAAGTTCCTCGCCCATATGCCCAGGATGAAGCCGAGCAACGAAAAGCTGATGCAGGTCAGCAGCAAAAAGGCAATCATGGCCAGCGGGTGAGCGATCTGCAGATCGACGAAGAACCCGGCCGTGCCCAGGATCACCACTCCGACAAACAGGGCCTTGGTCGCCGCCGCGCCAACATACCCCAACACGATTTCGAGAAAGCTCATCGGCGCAGAGAGCGGTTCATAGATCGTCCCGATGAACTTGGGAAAGTAGATCCCGAACGCCGCATTGGAGATCGCCTGTGTCATCACAGACAGCATCACAAGACCCGGTACGATAAAGGCGCCGTAGCTGACCCCTTCGACCTCGTCGATACGGGACCCGATGGCGGCGCCAAAGACGACAAAATAGAGCGATGTGGAAATCACCGGAGACAGGAAGCTCTGCATGAACGTGCGCAAAGCGCGGCTCATCTCGCGGGAATAAATCGCCATGACGGCTGGAACGTTCATGCGCCCTCCTCGGCGACCAGAGTCACAAAGATATCTTCCAGCGAGGTCTGGCGGGTTTCCAGGTCACACATTGTCAATCCCGCATCCGCAATTGCGTTCAGCAGGGCGCGCACGCCGGTGCGCTCACCGCTGCGGGTGTCGAAACTGTAGATAAGCTGGTCGCCGCTGGCCCCAAGTCGCATCCCGTGGGGCGCCAGGCTGTCGGGTATTTCCGGGATCTTCTCGGTCAAATGGACAATGACCTCCTTTTGGCCCATCTGCCGCATGAGCTTGTCCTTGTCTTCGACCAACAGGATCTGCCCCTGGTTGATGACGGCGACCCGATCGGCGATCGCCTCGGCTTCCTCGATGTAATGCGTGGTCAGGATAATGGTAACGCCGCGGTCCCGCATTTCCTCGACAATCTGCCACATGTCGCGGCGCAGCTCGACATCCACGCCGGACGAGGGTTCGTCCAGAAACAGGACCTTTGGTTCATGGGCCAGCGCCTTGGCAATCAGCACGCGCCGGCGCATGCCACCGGAGAGCGACTTGACCTCGCTGTTGCGTTTGTCCCAAAGCGATAGCCGCCTCAGAACTTCTTCGATCCAAGCCTCGTCGCGGGGCTTGCCGAAAAGGCCACGTGAAAAGCGCACAGTCCGCAAAACGCTGTCAAACGGCTCCAGAGTGATTTCCTGAGGCACCAGCCCGATCAACTGGCGCGCCCCACGATATTCGCTGACAATATCAAAGCCGCCAACATGCACCTCACCGGAGGTGGGCGATGTGATCCCGCAGATGGTGGAAATCAATGTGGTCTTGCCGGCTCCGTTCGGGCCGAGAAGCGCCAGGATTTCGCCGTCTCTGATCGACAGCGATACGCCTTTCAGGGCTTCGAATCCGCCATCGTAGGACTTTTTGAGGTCGCGAATTGTGACGATATCAGACATGTGAGTCTCTCCTGGCCTGGCGTCAGGGTCCCGGGTTTGCGTCAGGATCAGTCCTTGCCCACCAGTCGACCGAGCCAGCCCTTCTTGCGGGCAACCTCTTCGGCTTCGCCGCTTTCACCGCCGTCCGTGCCCTCGGCGGGACCTTCCAGGGCCGTTTGGAGGCGCGAAAAGAACGTCTCGGCCATCTTCTTGGCAAACCCGTCGATGATCCGGCTGCCCAGCTGGGCGAGCTTGCCGCCCACCTTGGCGTCGACGTCATAGCTGAGCGTGGTTCCCCCGGCATCGTTGGGTGCCAGCGTGACAACGGCTCCGCCCTTGGCAAAGCCGGCCGCTCCGCCCTTGCCTACACCGGTGATGGTGAGTTTTTCGTTTTCCACCAGATCCGACAGGGTCACGGTGCCTTTGAAGGTCGCTTTCACCGGGCCGACCTTTTGGGTCACGGTGGCAGTAAAGCCCTCTTCCACAGAGCCCTCGACTTCCTGCGCGCCGGGCACGCAAGCCTTCAGCATCTCTGGATCAAGAAGCGCGGCATAAACGGTGGCCGGTTCGGCTTTGATCTCACGCTTGTCGGACATCTGCATGGGGTTCACCTCCTACTATCTGCTGTGTGGTCCTAGCGCGCCACGAGCGGGAGGCCAATCCTTCACTTGCACAGCGTCCGCTGGCACGGGCGATGAACGGAACCGCACTTGTACGCTGCGGGCGCTGTGATAGCGGTAAAGCATGCGCGCTCCGGCGCCGGGAGGACAACATGGAGAATCGCGGCGCACTGGGCATCGCCTTCATCACGGCCGGGATGATCAGCATCTCGGTCAACGACATGATGATCAAAGAGCTTTCGGGCGGGTATCCGCTGCATCAGATGGTCTTTGTCCGGTCCAGTATTGGAATTGTCTTCAGCCTGCTCCTTGTCCACCTGGAGGGCGGCCTGTCGATCCTGCGCACCGAACAGCCCTGGCTGCACAGCTTGCGCGGCCTGATGATCGTGGCGGCCAATATGACATATTTCGCCGCGCTGGCCGTCTTGCCGCTGGCCGATGCGACCGCCCTGTTCTTTGTCGCACCCCTGTTCATCACCGTCCTGTCGATCCCCATTCTGGGCGAAAAGGTGGGTCCGATGCGGCTGGGAGCGGTGGTCATCGGATTTCTCGGGGTCCTCCTTATGCAGCGGCCCTGGGCAAGCGGCGCGGACCTGGAGGTCGACCGTATTATCCTGTTGCTGCCGGTCATCTCGGCCTTCCTGTATGCCGCCAACCAGATCCTGACGCGCAAACTTGGCGCCACCACAAAGGCCTCGGCGCTGGCGGTCTATATCCAGAGCGCTTTCATCCTGGTCGCGGCACTTTTCTGGCTTGTGGCCGGGGACGGGCGCTATGCCGAGGGCGTCGACAACCCGTCCCTGATTTTTCTGTTGCGGGCCTGGGTCTGGCCTGAGGGCTTTGACTGGTGGCTCTTTGTCGGTCTGGGTCTGAACTCTGCGATCATCGGATATTGTCTGAGCGCCGCCTACCGGATGGCCGATGCTGCAACCGTCGCGCCGTTTGAATACATCGGTCTGCCGCTTGCCGTTTTTTGGGGGTGGAGCATTTTTGGTACGCTGCCCGGCTGGGAGGTCTGGATCGGCATGGTGCTGATCGTGGCGTCGGGATTGTTTGTGTTTTTGCGCGAGCGCCAGAAATCGCGACGCATAGCGGCTGCGCAGGTCAAACTGCGATAGGCAAAAGGCCGACCGGAATGCCCCCGCCCCTGTGGCCATTGGTCCCGGTGCGCGGTAAAGCCTGTGGTGACGCGATCGCCTTAGACTGTCGCGTGTCGAACCGGAGATATCGCTATGTCCCGCCCTGCATTAGCCAGCTGGTTGAGCCAGACCAATGATGTCACCCAGACCTTTCTGGCGGCGTCACGCATTCCGGGTCTGATCAACCTGGCAGGCGGATTGCCCGATCCGTCGATCTGGCCGGTCAAAGCGCTGGCAGATCATGCCCGCGCGGCAGTGGCCGATCACGCGGATGAGACGCTCGCCTATTCTCCAATCGACGGTCTGCCCGGTCTGCGCGAGGTGATCGCCGAGCGCTATTCGCGCGGGAACCTGCGGCTGACACGCGAGAATGTGCTGATCACCACCGGCGGGATGCAGGCGCTCGATCTGGTGGGCAAAGTCCTGCTGGATCAGGGAGATACGATTGCAGCACAATCGCCGGCCTATCTGGGCGCGCTGGACGCCTGGATGCCGCGCCATCCGACCTATCGCCCGATGCGGCTTGAGGCCAACGATCTCGATCTCGCCGGTCAGATGCGCGGCGCCAAATTCGCCTATACGGTGCCCAATTTCTCCAATCCGGCCGGCCGTCTGGTGGGCCTGGCCCAGCGCAAAGATCTGGTCGCGGCAGTCGAAGAGACCAGAACCTGGATGGTGGAGGACGACCCGTATGGATCGCTCTACTATGACGATGCGCCGCTGCCGCGCCTGCTCGATCTGTCCGCCACGGGCGGCACATATGACGGGGCCATCATCTATTTCGGCACCATGTCCAAGGAGCTGGCGCCGGGCCTGCGCATCGGTTGGGTGATTGCGGCGCCGGACATGATCCGTGCCATGACCACGGCCAAGCAAGGGTCGGACATGTGCACCTCTGGCATCAGCCAGAAGGTTGCACAGATCGCGCTTTCAAGCGGGCTCCCGGAACAGGTGCTGCCCGATATCCTCACGCTGTACCGCGCGCGCCGCGATGCGCTTTGCAGCGCTATGGAGACGCATCTGAGCACGCTCTATGACTGGGATGTGCCACGGGGCGGGATGTTTGTCTGGGCGACCGCCAAAGACGCCCGTCTCGACACCAATGACCTGATGCAGCGCGGACTGGATCATGGGGTGTGCATTTCGCCCAGCTCGGTTTTCGACCCCGAAGGTCTCGATTGCAGGTCGGTGCGGCTGAACTTTACCCTGAACCCGGAAGAGGCCCTGGCCGAGGGTGCGCGCCGTCTGGCGGTTGCGACCCAGGCGGAGTTGGACGCGGCGCATTAACGCGCCTGTTCGGCCTCAAAGCGGGCACGCCAGTTCTCATTGATCGCATCGGCCAGTTTGGCCGTGGGGGTGTCGACCGCCCGGGCCAGTGCGGGATCGCGGCCGAGTGCGGCCAGACATCCCGCCAGCACACCCTGCGGATCCTCTGCCAGGTCGTCGTAATGGATCCTGTGCGGGTGCAGACCCTCCGCTTCAAACCATGCGGCCCAGTCGGCATCGAGGCCCGTCGCCTCCGCGATGTAACCCGCCAGCGCCGCGGCGTCATAGACCGCAGGCTTGGGCGGCGCGAGACGCTCAAGTTCGGACCCGTCCGCCCGGCGGTGCCACAGCCCGGTCTGTTCTGCGCGCAGCCGCGAAATCGCCTGACCAAGACGGTCCGGGCGGGTCAGATGAATGAAAAGCGTGGGTCCGAAGGCCGCTTCGATCCGCCCGGTATCGCTGGCCTGTTCCGGAAAGAGAGCGCAAAGCTGATCCATGAAGTATGTGAAACTACCGCGCTGCATGCGCAGGCCAAAGACTTCCGTGCCGCCCCGCCCCTTGGCGAGGGCGGCCGCCAAAACCGCGCGAAACGCCGCCTGGTCAGTCGCAAACCCGCCGCCCAGTTCATAGGTTTCAAGCCAATCCGACAGGGATGGGCGATGAAAGTGAGAGTTCGGACGCCCCGCCTGCCCGGTTGCGCCAAGCAGTTCGCACAGCAACGTGCTGCCGCTTCGTGGCGCCGTGCAGATCATGTAAGACCGGTAGCTGGGATCAGCCATTCGTCAGGGTTTGGTAAAATTCGCGCCAATGCGCATCTGGATGTAGTCGTGCCCTGTCATCGGCGGGTATTTCTCTTCGGGCCCAGCCAGGAGCGTATCCATATTGGCCTGCGCAAAGTATGCGATCGAATAGCGCGGGCCGAGGCCTTCTTCCGGTTTCGGCATCCGCACCCGGTGGAGATTGGACACCAGCTTGTCGTCGGACCAGCGCATCAGCATATCGCCGATATTGCAGGTGATCACATGTCCGACCGGCGGAACATCGGTCCATTGCGTGGCCCGGCCCTGCGCATCCTTGCCGGGGCAGACCTGCAGGCCACCCTGACCCTGTTTCTGATGCAGAAGCGTCAGGCAATCGAAATCCGTATGCGCTCCGGCGCGCCAGAACGTGAAGTCTTCGGGTTTGGCCTCCTCCATGCCCAGGTAGTGCAGCAGCCGGAGCGTCGACTGGTATTGATCGGTATCGGGATCGTGGCCTTGGGTGAAAAACCCCGGCGGAAAAGACAGACGGTCCGCAAAGCAGTCCAGGATCTTCATGGCGACCAGCCAATTGTGCCGCTCAAAGGTCATCATGGTCTCTTTGAAGCCGAAGAGCTGTTCACCACTTGGCCAAAGCTGCGCCATCCGCGGCAGGGTGATCTGATAGCTTTCCTTCTGATCCGGGGTTCCGGTCGAAGGCCGCACCTGGGCCTTGTACTCCCACCCTGCGTTGGTGCCCGGGCGCAGGGGAAACTGCGCCTTGGTCGACTCGGGCAAATCGAAGAACCGGGCGGAGAGTTCAAAGGCGTCGTCTGTAAGCGCTTCGGGAATGCCATGATTGATGACCTGGAAGAACCCGATGCTGGTGGCCGCGTCCCAGAGCGCCTGTGCGATCTCATCCTTGCGTTCGAAGTAGTTCGACAGGTCGACCTGCGGGATTTCGCGGGAAATCTCTTCGCCGTAGCCGCCCAGTTCGGCTTCCTTTTTCAACTCACCAAGATCATATTCGGTCGGGGTCATACTATGCTCTCCTGTGGGCGTTCAGGCGCTCGGTCACCTGAGCAGCGTCGGCGCTGAGCGCTGCAAGATCAAGTCCGGGGATCTGTCCATCCCGGACGACGAAGCGGCCATTGACCAAAGCGTGGCGAACACGGGCGGCGCCGGTGATAATTGGGGCATCGGCGGGATCCTTCAGCCCGAAATTGCGAGGAGCGGAGAGATCGAACAGCACGATGTCCGCCGCAAGCCCCGGTCTCAGACTGCCAAGCCCCGGCAGGTCGAGCGCTTTGGCCCCGCCCATCGTGGCCCAGTGTAGGATCAGGCCCGGATCGACAGCGCCGACCCCGGAACGCGCGCGATGCAGCGCGAAGGTGCTGTACAGCGCCGCGCCCATGTCTGCCGCCTCGTTTGCGGCCGCGCCATCCACCGCAAGCGACACGATCCCGCCCGCCGCATGGAGCGCCGGTGCCGGGGCGATCCCGGACCCCAGGCGGGCATTGGCCTGCGGGCAATGCGCCATGGCCGTTCCGGTGTCCGCCAGAAGCGCCACCTCATCTTCGGTCACGTCAACCAAATGCGCGAACCAGACATCCGGCCCGAGCCAGTCCTTGGACGCCAGCCAGGGCACCGGCCGTTGCCCGAAGTCACGCTGTGTCTGTGCGGCGTAGCTCTGGTTTTCGGACAGATGGGCATGCAGGCGCAGCCCCAGGCGTCGTGCTTCGGCTGCGATCTCGGGCAGGGCCTCGGGCGCGTAGTTGAAATTGGGCGTCGTCGGCGCACAAGCCACCCGCGTCATGGGTGCCGGTGAGGGGTCATGCCAGCGCGCGGCTGCCGCACCGACGCCATCCAGAAATCCGGCAACGGTCTCCACCGGCGGCGGCGGACCACCTGCGCCAAAGTCACGTCCCCGGGCCATCCCGCCGCGCGCCAGAACAAAGCGCAGACCAAGGCGTTGCGCTTCGTCAAAGAGCACCTCTGCCGGGTCATAGTCGTAGCGGTCGGAAAAGACGTAGTGGTGATCACAAACCGTGGTCGCGCCACTCAGCAGCAGTTCCGCCAGACCGATCCGGGCCGAGATCCGCAGAGTGGCTTCGTCGATCTGAGGCCAGAACCGGTAGGGCACGGCGCCAAGCCAGGCGTCCAGCGCCATGTCCAGAGCGCGCCCTTTCAACACCGATTGAAACAGATGGTGATGTGTATTCACCAGACCCGGTGTCACCACACAGCCACGGGCCTCCAAGGTATCCTCCCCGGGGCGCGGCGTGAGATCACCGATCTCGGCAATCCGCCCGTCTTCAATGCGGATGGCCCCGGCCAGACGTGTCCCCTCCGCATCGCCGACCCAACCGTGGGCGATCTCGGTGATCAAGAGGCTCATGCCCAGATCCCAACAGCGGCAAGAACGTGCAACATCGGCAGTCTCAGAGCTGCGCGCATGCGGCGCGCAAATGCTTGATCAGCGCATCGGATTGGGCGGCATTCACATGCAGACGATAGGTGGCCTCGTCACGATACCGGTAGACGAAGACCTCCAGCCCGAAGAGCAATCGGATAACGGAGCCGGACGGTTCCCCGAGCGTGATCTCGGTGCCGCGTTTGAGCAATTCAAACGCCGCTTCTCCGCTGAGTTCGTAGGCCTCAAAGCCATCCGACATGTTCGACACGGCCTGGCCCGAACTCGGATCCCAGCCGTCCGCGATTTCGGGTCCATTGACCCACAGAACACGGTCGCGCCGCAGAGCCAGCGCATAGCTGTCCTCGAAAACCGGATCAGGCCAGGCCACCACAGGGACCGGCATCTGCGTCAGAACCGACGGTCCGGACACAAAGACTTGACGTTCAAGCGGCAGGCTGGACAGGCGCAGTCCGCGCGACTCAAGCGGCGCATCAAGGCGCTGTGGCGCGTCCCATCTGTGGCGATCGTCACGCATGAAGCCGCTCCCCTTCCGGATCGAAGACACAGGGGTCGCAGATGGTCGCCCAGCGCACGACGCCGAGATGCCAAACCTCGACCTGCGCGCCGATCCGGGCATGGCCTTCTTCGACCAGCCCGAGCGCAATCGGATGCCCCAGCGTCGGGCTCATGTAGCTTGACGTTACATAGCCCGCCGACTGTCTGGGTTTTGTCCCGGCGATCACATGCGCCCCGGTGGCCAGCGGCGCGTCCCCTTCAACGACCGCCAGACCCACGAGTTCCTTGCGGAACGGAGCATTGGCCTTGGCGCTGTGCAGGCCCCGGTCGCCGACAAAGGCCGTCTTCTTGCGGATGCGCGGCCGACCAAAGCCCAGGTCCTGCGGCATCGTCTCGCCGTCCGTATCCTTGCCAATAATGATGTAGCCCTTCTCCGCCCGCATGATCGACATCGCCTCAAGCCCGATCGGCGCTGCCTCGACTGTCGACCCGGCATCGACAAGGCGGGTCCACAGCGCCTCGACGTGGCGCCGGCCGATGGAGATCTCAAAGCTCAAATCGCCCGTGAAGCTGACCCGCGCAAGCCGCAGGGGCTGATCGGCCCAGAGAGTTTCGCGCAGATGCATATGAGGAAAGGCCTCCGCGCTCAGATCGAGATCGAGATCCAGGGCCGCGAGCACCTCCCGCGCCCGGGGACCCGTAACCGTGACCGTCGCCCATTGGGGTGTCGTATCATGAACGAAAATCTTGTCCGGGTCATTGCCGTCCTGTCGCCAGGCCTCCAGATGCATGCGCACACCGTCGACATGACTTGACGAACACGAGACCACAAATCGATCTGGTGCGAGGCGCGCGATGACACCATCATCGTAGACACTGCCGCTTTCGGTCAGCATGAACCCGTAGCGGATGCGCCCGGGCTTCAGAGTCGCTATCGTGTTGTAGTAGACAAAATTGACAAAGCGCTCGGCATCCGGGCCCATCACCTCAATCTTGCCTAGGGTCGAGGCATCAAAGATCCCGGCAGTCTTGCGCGCGGTGAGGACTTCGGCGGCAATGGACGCCTTCGACGGCCCGTACCATGCGGGGCGCAGCCACCCGCCGTATTCACCCAACGCAGCATCGGCCGCGCGATGCATATCTTCTAGCGGCAACCGTTTGGCGGGGTGCCAGAGCTGTTTGCTATGCGGCCCTTGGTACAGGGCAATGGGCACCGGAACGAAGGGCGGGCGGAACGTGGTCGTCCCGACCTCTGGAATCGGTTTGTCCTGCAACTGCGCCATGGCGGCCAGCCCGGACATGTTGGAGGTTTTGCCCTGGTCGGTGGCCATGCCAAGTGTCGTGTAGCGTTTCAGGTGCTCGACGGAGACGTAGTTTTCCTGCGCCGCCACCTGAATATCCTTCAGCGTCACGTCATGCTGAAAGTCGATCCATTGCCGCCCGCGCTCGTTTGGTTTGGGCCAAAGCGGGGTGAGTTGGGCGTGGTCCCGCGCCACAGGGGCCGCGTCGCCGGTTGCCACGCGGCGCGCCTCGTCCAGCGCAGGATCCAGTTCAAAGGTGCCGTTGGCGGCCCCAACGGCCGTGAATCCCTCGGGCCCATCTCCGGGGACAAAGGCCTGACGACGGGCGCACCAATCGAGCTTGCCGCCAGCATGACGCCACAGATGCACAAGCGGGGTCAGACCTCCGGAAGCGAGGATCGTATCCACCTGGTGGTACTGGCGACCTTGCCGCAGGCCTCTGAGACGTTTGCCGCCCAGCGCCGTCAAAGCCTTCCCGGTGGGATCGATCTCCACGATCTCCGCACCCGCCGCTGCCAGCCGTTCTGCCACTGGGTCGGTCCAGGTGGCGTTGGACACCAATGCGATCCGCTCGCCCACGCGCACGCCGTAGCGCGCCAGATAGGTCGCGCCGGCAGAGACGGACATGATCCCCGGCCGGTCGTTGTTGGCAAAGGTGATCGGCCGGTCGAGCGCACCGGTCGCAATCATGATGCGCGCGGCGCGCATCCGTGTCAGGCGCGGGGCTTTGCCAAAACCCTGTTGGGTCGCCAGAGCGACAAGCTTGTGATCATAGACGCCAAAGGCGGTGGTGTTGCGCAGGATCCGACCACCAGCGGCATGGATCGCCACGCTCTGATCGGTGATCCATTCCAACGGCGTTTGGCCTTCGATGTCGCTCAGGACATGGCCGGAACCACCCAGATCCCTTTGATCGTCCACCAGCCAGACGGACACCCCGGCGTCTGCCGCCGCCCGCGCCGCCGCCAATCCGGCGGGACCGCCCCCGACAATGAGCAGATCGCAGGTTTCATGGCACTGATCCGAGACGAAATCCTCGAGGACATCCTCGCTGACCGCTCCAAGACCGGCCATGCGGCGGATCATCGGCTCAAAGAGATGCCAGTCCGGCCACATGAAGGTCTTGTAGTAGAACCCGGCCCCAAGCCAGCGGTGAAACAGATCCAGCCCGCCCTTGATATCAAACCGCGCCGACGGAAAGGCGTTCACGGCATGTGCGACCATCCCCTCTTCGAGATAGGTCGTGGTGGCGGGACAATTGGGCAGCGTGCGGCCGTCGCGCGAGACGGTCATGATGGCATTGGGATCGTCAACCCAGGCGCCCCATGGCCCGCGCGGGCGGTGATACTTGAAGCTGCGCCCCATCAGGCGCACGCCGTTGGCCAGAAGTGCCGAGGCCAGCGTGTCGCCTTCAGCACCCTTGAAGTAGTGATCGTCGAACTTGAAGGTCAGAGGTTTGGCGCGATCGACCAATCCGCCTTGCGGCATACGCAGGCTTGTCATGCGTCGGCCCCTTTGCGCAGCGGCGTACTGCCCGGCACCTCCATCGTCACGCTGTCACGTTCCAGAAGGAACAGTTCGGCACAGGTCAGATGCATCCAGACCTCGCGCACCAACCCCTTTTCGTTGCGTTGCGCATGCAGATAGGTCGCCCAGTCCTCGGGGCTGACATCGGCCGTCGTGTCCGGCCGGGTCTTGCCCGCCTCGGCCATGAAGCGAAACTCGCGCTCATCGCGCAGGCCACAGAAGGGACAGCGAAAGCGTTGCATTTTTCAGAGCCCTCTCAATGCGCAATGCCCGAAGCCGCGCCTTCGTCGACCAGATGTCCCGAGACAAACCGGTCGAGATCAAACGGCCGGCTGATCTCGTGGTGGGTGCCGGTGGCCAGGTAATGCGCGAAGAGATACCCTCCGGCCGGGATCGCCTTGAACCCGCCCGTGCCCCAGCCGCAATTCAGCGCCAGACCGTCCATGCCGGACGGGCCGATGATCGGAGAGCTGTCAGGTGTCACATCCACAATCCCACCCCAGTGCCGCAAAAGCTTGACCTTGGCCAAAGCGGGCATCATTTCGGCCAGCCCGCCAAGCACCGCTTCCTGCATCGGCATGTTCCCGCGTTGCCCATAGGATGGCACGCTGTCGAGCCCGCCGCCGATGACAAGCCCGCCCTTGTCGGATTGGCTGACATAGGTGCCAAAAGGTGGACAGAGCACAACGCCGTTCAGAACGGGCTTCAGAGGCTCCGACACAAACGCCTGAAGCGCATAGGAATGGATTGGCAACCTGATCCCGGCCATCTCCGCAAGCACTGAGGAATGTCCAGCCACGGCCGCGCCGACGACGCCGGCGCGGATCTCGCCTTGAGAGGTGGCGACGCCGACGCAACGCCCCGCCTCCACGATCAGATCCTGAACCTCGCACCCCTGAATGATGTCGACGCCCTGCGCGTCTGCGCCGCGCGCATAGCCCCAGGCCACGGCATCGTGGCGCCCGGTGCCGCCACGCCTTTGCAGGACCCCGCCGTGGATCGGGTGGCGCATCTCGGGGCCGAAATTCAGGGCCGGCTCCTGCTTGCGCACCTGTTTGGCATCCAGCAGTTCGGCATCAATCCCGTTCAAGCGCATCGCATTGGCCTGCCGGGCGGCCATTTCCATCTCTGGCTCGGAATGCGCCGTCACCATCATGCCGCGCTGCGAGAACATGACGTTGTAGTTCAGCTCTTGTGACAGCCCCTCGTAAAGCCGCACCGACAGATCATAGAGCGCCGCACTTTCGGGATAGAAGTAGTTCGAGCGGATCGCGGTGGTGTTGCGCCCCGTGTTGCCCCCTCCAAGCCAGCCTTTTTCCAAGACTGCAACGCGGGATATGCCGTGATTGCGCGCCAGATAATAGGCGGTGGCAAGGCCATGCCCCCCGCCCCCGATGATCACAACGTCATATTGCGACTTTGGCGCTGGGGATCGCCAGGCTGGACCCCAGGATTTATGGCCTGAAATTCCCTCGCGAAAGAGACGCCATGCCGAATACTTGGTCATGCCCGCGACCTGCCGGCGCGGAGCGTTCCGGGCTGCCCGCAATTGTTCTGTTGTACCGTTTGACTGGCCTCAAAGACGATACTCACGATGACCTCCGCATGGACCCGAACGGAATGTTCAACGCGATGCAAAGCGGAACGCAACCTAAAAGATCCGAGCCGGTGTGGCAATTTCCGCAGTCGCATTGGATGCGGCCGCATATGTCGCGCAGCCAGGACAATAGGCAGGGGACAAGGTCGGGCCAAACTGACCTTTGGAGTTCCCATTCGAACACAGGCAGATCTCTGGATTTTTGCCGGTTGCTCTGGCGATC
>JBCDEC010000070.1:0-18628 GCA_039179965.1 Pseudomonadota bacterium | reverse complement strand
GATATTGCCGTCCAGAAAAACCGGCACATCCAGCAAACGCAGGAACCAAACCCCCAGTTCGGACGAGATGAACTGAAGCGAGGTGGAGACCTTGTAGTAGATCATCCCCGGTAGAGGCAGCATGAAGGCCAGGTGAACCACAGGCGGCCAGAAATGCTTGCCCGTCTGCCAGCCGAAGCTGATCAGAAGAACGCCGCCAACCCAGACGATCAGGCCATAGGCACTGAAATCCGGGATCTTTGACAGTGTTCCCAAAATCCCCATGAGAAGGGCAACCGCAATCAGCAAAACACCTGGCCAGCGGTCCGACTTGGGCCCTGGGCTGACGGGGTACTCCTTCAACTGCCGCAGAAAAAGGATAGCCGACAGAACCGGGATCAGCGGGCCATGGCTGTACTCCGGCGTTTGCCACGCCTCAAGCAACGCTGCGATCCCGTCGCGAAAGAAGAAACACGCGCTGACAGTGGCAAGCGCAAGAACGATAAGGCCGAAGCCGTAGCTACGACGCGCCGCGGACTGATACTGGTGATCTGTTGTTGTCGAAGCCATAGCTACCCGGTTCAATCGTTATGAGATGTACATTGTGCCACAAAGCGACCTTCCCTACCACGAAGTTGCCACAGGACTAACTGAGATTTTCGTGAAGAGTTGCACACTGCACAACCCCACGCTCAGGCCATATCTGTTCCGCAAAGAGCGACAATGGCCGCAAACTGTCACCGGGACCTGAATCGCTTTCCCATCCTCGCGAATACTTGTCCAATCTGAAAAGTGGTCGCCACGGCGCTCACGCGGAAAAAATCCCAGAAATCCGCAAGCCTTACGGGCGGGCAGGACCTGCGCTCAAAGCCGAGTTCCTGGATATCTTGGGCACACATCCACCGGACCAGCCGTGCCTCCAGGCCCGTCAGCCCGGTCTTTTTTGAACTTTTCTTCGGATCTCCCTTAAAGGAGCTGTTCTGACGCTCCGGGCGCGTGATCTGAGCGGCAGGCGCCGTCCCGAGAATACTGGCAATCTCATTGGTCGTCTTCAAAGGATCGGCGACAAACTCATGGAAGCGCACCAGATGCACCCGGTCGGGGTAGGTCTCCGAAAGCTGCCGAAAACGCCGCGCCGCAAACCGCCAGTAGGGTGCGTAGACCAAGGGATGATAGCGGCGCGGGTCCCCGTCGCCACCGCGTTCGCGCGGCATGTGCTTATACGACGCCAGAACCTCTTCGGGCTGCCGCATCAGGCAGATGACCTGCACATTGGGGTAGCCTTTAAAAAGCGCATCGGCGTAGAGCAGGGCTTTGGGCATCTTGAATCCCCACTGCCCTTTCCCCGCAGCGCGCGCCAGGCGGTAAAGCCATTCCGCCTGCAACTCCAGCACAGTTCCCCGACGCTGGGTGAAGGCTTCGGTCATCGCGGTATTCATCTCCTCAACCCGTTCGAACGGCACCGCCGGGATTGAATAAATGCCCCATTTGTGGCGCGCGCGAATCTGCCAGCCGAGAAATCCCAGAAGCGCCGAAAGGCTGGCATCGTCCAGTGTGGACGTGCCCGCCTCTTTCGCCTCTCTCTGGCTGATCAGGTAGAGATCATCGAACACATAGTAGTCGGGAAGCTGGGAAAGGGCATGGCTCAGAAAGGACGTACCGCTTCTTGGTAGGCCAATCACGACCACCGGGACCTGATCTTCGGCCGGGGGCGCGATGCGCAACGGTCCGTATACTTCTGACTGGTTCGCGTGTTCCATACCCACTCTCAAACCGCGCCCCACATCTCCGTGTCTTTCCGATTGGCTTCGTCTGGGACACAGGAACGGAATTGCAGGGGACATTGTCTTTCGCAGTGTGACCGCTTTGCTATAGCTCTTGTCATGCGCCAACAAGACCGGCAGTGATGCCAGTGTTGCCGCGCAGGTTCCGGACCGGGACCATCGGGGGGACAGGTTGGGGAAACGCGAGGCCAACGATCAATGGCAGATCCAAACGGCACGGAACCGGCGCGCGGGCGCGACTACCTGATCATATCGCCCGGCCGGAACGAGGCCGACTACATGCGGCGCACGCTCGACAGCGTGGTCGCCCAGACCGAGCGTCCGAGGTGCTGGGTTATCGTCGATGACGGATCGACTGACGACAGCCCCCGCATCCTTGCCGAATATGCCGCCGCCCATGACTGGATCAAGGTCGTGCGACGGGACGACCGCGGCCATCGCGCCGTGGGCCCTGGCGTGATCGAAGCCTTCTATGCGGGCCTCGACACAGTCCGCATCGATGATTTTAACTACCTCTGCAAACTCGATCTCGATCTCGATCTTCCCCCGTCGTACTTCGCAGGTCTCATGGATCGGATGGAGGCCGACCCCCGTGTCGGCACATGCTCCGGCAAGACCTATTTCATCAACGATGCGGGACGCCGTATCTCGGAAAAGATCTCAGATGAGATGTCGATTGGCGCGTCCAAGTTCATGCGCGTCGATTGCTTCAAGCAAATCGGCGGTTTCGTGCGCGAGGTGATGTGGGACGGGATCGATTGCCACAAGGCTCGCATGCTTGGCTGGAAAGCGGTCAGCTGGCGCGATGAAGAACTTGCGTTTGAGCACCTGCGCCCGATGGGCTCGACCCAAACAAACATTTTCGCGGGCCGCCGTCGGCATGGGTACGGCCAGTACTATATGGGCTCGGATCCGGTTTATTTTACCGCAACCGCTATCAAGAAGATGGCCCACCCGCCCTATGTTCTGGGTGGTTTGGCGACCTTGCAGGGGTACATGGCAGCTTGGTGGCGCAAGGATGCGCAGCACGGTGACGCCGAATTGCGCGCCTTTGTCCGCAAGTACCAGCGGGATGTCCTGCTCATGGGTAAGAAACGCACCGTGGCCCGCATCGAAGAAGAACGCGCTGCCGTCTGGGAACCACAGGCGTCCACCTGACAGCTTTTTCGCGACACCAGAGGGCGATTATTCGGCCGGGGGACCGGACCTTGCCGCCGGTTTGGAGCGGTAGAGCGGTCGCATTTCCCTGAAAAAACGCTCGAACGTGCGGAAGCTGATCTCTGCTATCAGAAAAGACAGGGCGGCATATAGAACCAGGGCGGACGCACCCAGTCGCAGTCCAAGTGCTTCAAAAACGGCCCCGACGACAGCCAGCGCAAAGAGGTGATAGAGGTAGATGCCATAGCTCACCTCCCCAACCCGGGCGATGGGCCGCAGCCGCAGAACCGGGGCAAGAGCGTTGTCCTCGCGCACCACAAGGCTGCACAGCATCAGCGCCATGAAGCTATGCAAAAACAGGTTCGGCAGGCCCTCCAGCTTTCCGTCGGTACCACCAAGCACCACCAAAATAAGGCCCAACCAGAGCAGCGGCGCCAGCCGGAACCCCGTTGCCGGCCACAACGTTGAGAACCCCCTGGGGTTACTGAGGACCAGAGCAAGAAGCGACCCGATCAGGATCGGTGCATAGGTCGCCCCCTTCAGACCAAAGTAAAGCGGACCGATGGCAAAACCTGTGATCCCAAAGAGCCCCCAGAACCCAAAGACCGCCAGAACATTCACCGCGATCAGCGCGCAAAGCACCGGACCAAGCCAGCGGCGCGGCAGGAAAATGAGGATCGCGGGCCAGATCAGATAGTACTGTTCCTCCACGGCCAAGGACCATGTCGGCCCAAGAAAGGTGATCTCGCGTCCATCGATGAAATTCGACAGAAAAAGATAGTAATAGGGCAGAATCTCCAGATCTTCTGTGCGGCCCTTAATACCGATCGAATAGATAGCCGCCACGGTGACCACGAGAAAGTAAATCGGCAGGATACGGAGGGCACGGCGCCAGTAGAACCCAACTAGGCTGATCGATCCCGTGCGCGCCTCTTCGCGCAGAAGAAGCGTGGTGATCAGAAAGCCCGAAAGCACGAAGAAAAAATCAACACCCACATGTCCGCGTGAGAAAATGATGGGGCCCCCATCGACCAGCTCACGCCAGGCCGGCCAGTGGTGCCAAAGAACAGGAAGTATGCAAAGACACCGCAGACCATCGAGGCTGCCAAAACGCCTTGTCCCGACATAGGACGCAAAGCGCTGATCTTCCGCCGGTGGCATCGTCATGGTCTGGCCTGAGACAGTGATATCATTATGTTTCAACCGGCATGGAGCGGCCCATGCAGCGCCATATCGACAAGCATGGCACAGAAACTCAAAAACGAGCATTGCGTCAACATGAGGGCGTTCGAACAACCGTGTGTTTTTGAGCGCACTGTTGCGCCGACGCCCAAATGCGGGCTGTCTCACTTGCGCCGAAAGGACAAAGCGCTAGAAGCAGATGTCTTCAGCTTAACGCCTCTTCTTCGCTGGTCTGACCGCCTATGGACGCTTTGAACAGTCACGCCCCCCTGCGGACCCCCGCTCAACCCGCTGGAAGCAGTCACCAGCGCGCCTGCACCGGGGTCCCGCGTGCTGGCCTTGCTCAGGGCACAAACCCTTGCCCGGCGGGCGCGACGCCATGAACCGGCTGAACCTCGAAGCGCAGATTTACCGTGTCTTGGGCACCATGCCCAAGTCGCGGCCCATGGTGTTTGGCATCGGGCTTGCCAAGACCGGCACAACATCTCTCAACGACGCGCTTATCGACCTGGGCTACAAGGCCTACCATTTGCCGCCCGTTGCCGTGCTTGAAGATGGCGAACTGCGCTTTCGCCCCGAATGGTGGACCTGGAAGTTCGACGCCTGGACCGATTTGTCTGTCGCGGTCTTTTTTGAAGAACTTGCGCAAACGTTCCCAAATGCGCGGTTCATCTATACCGAGCGGGAACGGGCGAAATGGCTCAGGTCCTGTGAACGCCACTTCGTTCCGGCCCTTGTTGAACGGCGCAAGGCACAGGGGAATGAGTGGATCCTCGACCTCGTGCGCGGCACGTTCGGATCAGACCTTTATGACGAAGCCGTGTTCAATACAGTCTATGATGCCCACGAAGCGGCGGTTCTGAAGTACTTTGAGGGATCCGACAGGTTCCTCAGGATTGATATCACCGCGGGCCACGGTTGGGACAGCATTTGCCCCTTTCTCGGCAAGCCCGAGCCGTCGACGCCCTTCCCGCACTCAAATCTGGCAGCGAACCCCGCCTAGGGTCCCTTATGCCGTATGGCCGGTGCTTTCCAGCCAGGCTTGAACCATCAAAACGCACCATAGCTGCGCGCCCCAGTTGAACTGGCCCGACTGATGCTGCGTCCAGACGGTGTCGATGACCGTCGCGTCGAAAATACCTTCCGAGCGCAGTCGCTGTGGATCAATAAGTGCCGCGGCCCAATCCTTCAGCGGCCCGCGCAACCAGGGGCCGATCGGCACCTCGAAGCCCATTTTGGGCCGTTCAACCATGGCCTTTGGGACGTAGCGGAACAGGACCTGGCGCAAAACCCATTTGCCGGTGTCGCCCCGCCACTTCATGTCTTCCGGCAAGGACCAGGCGTATTCCGCGACGCGGTGATCCAAAAGGGGCGCACGGCTTTCCAGTGCCACCGCCATGGTCGCGCGGTCGACCTTGGCCAGAATGTCGTCGACCATATAGGTCATCATGTCGAGCTGCATCAGCCGCTCGATATCGCCAAGCGCGCCGCGCGGCGGCAGGGCGTCCGACAGTAAACCACCAACATCCTCTGCCCCGGGGACGGCGGTTTCGGGGAAGCGCCAGACAGAGACCATGGTCCGGTGCAGCTCTTCCAGTGTTCCCTGCCTTGCGTAGTTGGCCAGCCGGTGCGCGCGCTGGCCAATGGGTTCTTTGCCGACGGGCGTAGGTACAAGCGGCGAAAGCGCACGCGTCAGCGCCGCCGCCGGCAGCCCGCGCACGCCACGCGCCACCGCGCGCCGGGCCGCGAGAGGCGCCGAAGCAAGCTTTTGCCGCAGCTTGGCGGCATGGCCATAGCGCCCGTAGCCGCCAAAGAGTTCGTCACCCCCGTCGCCGGACAGCGACACCGTCACATGGCGCCGTGCAAGCTCAGACACGAGAAAGGTGGGGATTTGCGAGCTGTCGGCGTGGGGCTCGTCATATATGATCGGGAGCCGGGGCACGACGGCCAAGAGGTCAGCCCCGGAAACATAAAGGTCCGTGTGATCTGTTCCAAGGTGTTTTGCGACCGCCCGGGCGTGCTCGGCCTCGTTGTAGCGCGCCTCATTGAACCCGATCGAAAAGGTGTGGACCGGCCGGGAAGAGAGCTTCTGCATCAGGGCAACGACCGTGGAGCTATCGATGCCACCGGACAGGAAAGCCCCAAGCGGGACATCGGCCATCATCTGCTCTGAGACCGCGCGCTCAAGAACGGCCTCAAGCCCGTCCACAGCCTCCGTGTCCGAGGGAGCAGCCGGCTTTGGTGCCGCCGAGACGACGGCCGCATTCCAGTAAAAAGACGTGCCGATGTGATCCCTTTTGGAGTCTGAGATCGTCACAATTTGACCTGGTCGAACCTTGGCAAGGCCTTCGTAAATTGCCCGGTCTTCGCCCACGTTCCCGTGGCGCAGGACTTCCAGCACACCACTGCGCTTGACGCGTCCTTCAAAAGCGGGATGGCACCTCAGCGCCTTGAGTTCAGAGCCGAAGAGAAAACTCCGGCCCTCGCCTGCACCCTGCCATCCGAAATACAGAGGTTTTTCGCCCATCCGGTCGCGCGCGAGATGAAGCACCCGGTCCTGGCGGTCCCAGAGCGCCAGGGCAAACATTCCCACGGAGCGTCTTAACGTCGGCTCCAGGCCCCAGGCATCAATCCCGGCCAGAAGCGTTTCGGTGTCGGATGTCCCACGCCATTGGGGGGCTTGCCCCTGCGCTGCCAGCTCAGTCCGGAGATCGTGGTGATTGTATATCTCGCCGTTATAAACCAGAACGAAACGGCCCGAATGCGACACCATCGGTTGATGGCCCGCCGGGCTGAGGTCAACGATGGCCAGGCGCAAATGGCCAAGCGCCAGGCCTGTCTCAGGGTCGCTCCAGTGCCCCTGGCTGTCCGGACCCCGGTGGGCTATCGCCGCCATCATGTTCTGCACCATCGCGTCCATCGCGGGCGCGCCACCAGTCAAAAGACTTGGCTGCCAAAAACCCGTAATGCCGCACATCAGTCTGCGCCTCGGAACGGCTCTGGTCGCAGGTCTTCGCTGCCTGCGCCGACAAAGAGCGTGGCGAGGCGGGCGGCTTCGGTTCGGGACGCGAATTCGCGTTCGACCATCGCGCGCCCCCGGGCGCCCATGGCCGCGCGAAGGTCCGGGTCGTCCGCCACCCGCGCCATCGCAGCGGCCAGCGACGGTGCATTGCCTGCGGGCACTATGAGACCGGACGCCCCGTCTTCGACCAGCTCGCTGACCCCGCCGACCTGAGTGCAGATGACGGGTTTCTCCGCCGCCAGTGCCTCCATCAAGACCACGGGCAAGCCTTCGGCAAAACTCGGCAAGACCAGAGCGTCGGCGCGCGACAGCGCTTGCGCCACGCCGCTTTGCGACTGGAAGCCAAGAAACCGCACAGCATCCCCCATGGGTCTTGCCAGAGCCTCAAGCGCCGCTCGGTCGTCGCCATCCCCGACAAGGGTCAGCGTGACATCGCTGTTCATCCGGTGAAGCTCCGAAAATGCCTCGAACAGCACACGCACTCCCTTGATCGGCGTCAGCCGGCCCACAAAGAGAAAGTCCGTACTGGTGCCGCGGGCCTTCGGCGATGTCCGGTAGCGCTCTGGCTCAACTCCGCAGTGGATGATGGACAGTTTCTGCCAGTGCTCGGGATGCGAAAAATACATCGCCTGCGATCTGGCAAAGTTGCTGATGCAGGCCACGAATGCGGCACGCGCGGTCTTTTCCCTCAGCTGCCATTTCTCGGGCTCGTAAAGCTCCGCCGGACCGTGCAGGGTATAGCTGAAAGGAACCCCCGACAGCTCCGACGCCAGCATCGCCACATTGGCGGACGGATCCGCAAAGTGATTGTGCAAATGGTCGGTTTTCTTGTCGCGCAGCTGCTGCGCCAGAACGATGGCCTCGGCAAGGTAGAACATCTGCTTTACCGCACCGACAGCGCCCGGCGGCGCGGTTTTCAACGCCAGCCAGAGGGTTCGGAAGAAACGTCCGGGGGCGGTCAGCACCGCCAGCAGTGCTTTGAGAAAGCGAAAAGGGTTCTTGCCGTGATCAATCGCGTAGAAGGTTGTGGCGAAAGCGGCCTCTTCTTCCGGGCCGATCAGGTGATTGGCGTCGGGCGCCCTCAGCGACGCCGTCTGCACCTCGAACCCCAGGTCCCGCAACGCGGTCACCTCTCGCAGGATGAATGTATGCGATGCGGCCGGGTAAAGCGCTGTCAGATAGGTAAGGCGCGGCAGATCAGACACGGGGCAGCGGCCATTTCTTAACGATACGCCGTGGTTATGTCCGAGGGCGCGAACCGAGTAAAGCGCCCACTTCCCGGTTCGGCGCTAGGTGTCCGGCATCTCCCATGCGCCCCTTGAGGGATACGCAGGCCGATCGGCGCCCGTGATATCGGTATGCGCCGAAGGATCGGTCAGCGCATCGCCAAGGGCCCCGGACGTTTCGGTCGGTCCGTAGGACCGGACCGCATCGGCAGGTGTGGCGGCGGCGGTGTCCCGGATGAATTCCGGCGGTTCGGAACGCCCGATGTTGCGGGGGGCCCAGAGGACGTCCTGTGCGAGGGGTCCATCCGGCGACAGGTCCCCCGTCAGTTCGGCCCAGCCACCTACAAGCACGTTATTGTGCTGCGCGAAGTTAAGCTCTGGCGCGATCTCATAGGCCAGCGGCGCGATGTTGTTGTTGTCGGACAGGGGTCGGTCCATCACAAGCGTGCAGTTGTAGGCACGGCAAGGGGCCGTTTGCACGGCATCGGTCAGCGTGCCGTGTGCGGAGAAAGTAATCCCCGCGACAAGGGCATTGCCGGATTTTGGCGTGTTTGGCTGCAGCAAGAGCAGATTACGCAGGGTCACGCCGCTGGCATAACTCTGCGCCAGAATCCGGGTGCTATAGTACCCAACAACAACGGCCCCATCGATAATGACATTTTGGACGGAACTGCGGCCAATTCCCTCAGAAACGTTTCCTTGTATCTGAAGCGCGAACAATGTGCCTTCCACGCTGAAGCTGTGCGCATTCACCAAAGCCCCGTCGACCACCGGTGTATTGAGCAGTTTCAGACCGGCGTTGCTGCTGTCGTAACCAAAGAAATCTGAACCGCGAATATGGGTTCGGGCCACATGGTTAATTCGGACCGGCGCCCGTGTTTCTGCACCGAAATCCGCGGCGTCCGGATTCTGGGCAATGCGTGTGCCTGTGATGGACACGCTGGCCTCAGACCCGCGGGCGGGCCCCCAGTAAGCGGGGTACTGACCGCCCATGTCCGAAATCACGCAATCGTCGATGTGGCTGTGGGCATTCATCGGGACCGGTGCATTGGTGTCGGAATAGACGCCCACGGTTGAAAACCTCATGCCGCGCATCTCACAGTCGTGAATGACAAGATCCAGATACTTGTCTGTGCGCAATACGTTGGCCGTCTTGTTCTCCGCCGTCGCCGGCGTTTCGGACCGCGGATCGAAATTGCCCTGAAAGCGCAGACCCGAGAGACGAAAGTCAGGCACAAGCGCACCGCCGCGCCCCTGATATTTCGGGGACAGCTGAAAGGCGCGGTTATCATTGGTGCCATCCGTGGGCGGGGAAAGGACCGGTGCGTCACCGGTGCCATAGGCCCCGAAGTAAGGGTGCGCACTTTCGCCCGAGTCAAAACCCAGTCCGACGGTGTAACTTCCCCCGCGCTTGAACAGCCAGCGCTTCGGCGCCCCGCCCTGCATGGATGTCCAGACGCTATCGGTGGAGTAGAGCGCATCCTGCGAGAGATGAACCGCCCCGGCGGGCGCATCGGAAAAATCACCATCGCCGGCGGGATTGATGCAGATCGTGTTTCCGCCCGAATAGATCACCCCGGGATCGCCCACCGTCACCGTCGCGTCAGGTGCCTGAGCCACCTTCCCCGAGGACGGCTCGATAACCGTCAGCCGAACCGTGTATTGCCCCGGGTTTTTGTAGACATGGCTGACCCAGGGGCCGCGTGCGGTGCGCGCATTGCGCCACTCCGGCAAGACCTTTTCCGGCGCCGTCCAGCTCCGGTCTTCTCCGAAGTCCCAGAGGAACACCAGATCGTGGAGACGGGCGTCATAGAACTCACCAGGGGCCGGCGCGGGGGTGTCAAACAGGCTGTTTGACAAATTCACCGAGAAGCGGGCGCTGTCCGGCGCAGCCCACAGATTAGACCTGCTGACCACAATCTCTATGTTGCCGCCGCTCGGGCCGCTCATGTGATGTCCTCCCCAGGACCCAACCGTTGCGGGACCGGCAACGTCCGCACCTTGCCGCGCCGTCAGGGTCAAGGTCTTGCCAAGGAGAGCCGAGGATGCAAGCCGAAACTTCATCAGACTTGTTCCGCGACGATAACGGCCACTATCCCGGCATGCCCGCTGTTCTCGATATCAGCGCTGAGATCCAACGGTCCCCCGGGCGCATCTGTGCTCGCCGCCAGCGATGTGTATCGGCCGATAGACGCAAAAGCGGTTGTCTCGACCTCGCCCACGCCGCCCCAAAGGACCGTTCCGGGTGTCCCTGCGCCCATGGCGGCCGCAATGATCGCATTCGCACCGTTTGGAACTGTGGCCACAGCAGAGATGACATTTCCGTTGTTGCCCCGGTATGCGCCGACGACGTCGGAGACACTGCCATTTTGTACGATGTGGACGCTGAGCATGTGCTTTGCCCGGGCAGACCCGGTGTTCAACGTGATCGTGTCTGGGCCACCTGGCCCTGTCAGTACGTGGCTGAACGCAGACACACGTCCTGCGCCTGGCGGGTTCTGATCCACACTGATCTTCGCCGCCGCCGCACCGCCCACCGTGGCCGAAGCCGCAAATAGATCGCTGCCATAGAGGAAGATCACAGTGTCGCCGGCATCAAAGCCGCTCAGATCGACCGGGAACGACGGTGTGGAGGTGTTGCTTGTGTAGGTCTGGAAACCGCCGACACGCGCGACAAACAAGCCCGCTCCCCCGCCAACCGCGCGACCGGTGCTTTCTGCCTGCTGACCGGCGGCGATCTCGCGCACGGACAGCACCGCACCGTCATCGGCAGCGGCCACGGTGTAATTTGGCAGGCTCGCCCCAGGGATAGGGCTTCCATCCCGCAGCCACTCCAGCGCGAACACAGGCGCAGGTTCTGTGGAATCGTAGACCCAAAGGCCGCCCTCGACAGTCAAGGTTTGTCCCACGGAGACCGTCCCAACCACCCTGGGCGGCACCAGGTTGACTGGCGCCGCCGCGACGGCCGCCGGATCCACAAGGTACGTGCCGTCAAAGACCGTCGTTCCTGAAATGGTCAGTTCCAGACCCGCAGCGACGGCGGTGATCTCAATGTCGGCGCCGGAGTCCGTAACTTGCAGCGCCAGCGGCTCACTCGAACCGCCACCGCCCTCTGAAAGGGCGCTTTCGGCAAGGCCGATGCCAACGGCGAGCTGGAACATCAGTACATCACCACAATATCGGTTGCGGTGGTCCCGGTTTGCCAGATCCGCGAGGCGCGAATGGGAAAGGCTGCGCCTGCCACCACGTAGATTGTTTCCGTGGTCCCGCCGACGGTGGTCACCCGCACCGTGCCAGAACCGGCCACGTTGATCCCGCGGCTCGCAACGGGAAGATCCGTTGAATCCGAAGGGACCGCTCCAACGACATGGGTGGCGGGGCTTTCAAGGCCGCTTGTGAAGGTGTCAAATGCGTCCGTCATCGTGGTGTCCTTTGTCTCGAGACTAGGTAAAGCAGCATTCGCGCCAAAACGGCGACGCTCCAAGCGAATGCCCCAGGCTTCACGCCGGACTCTCTGTGAATTCTGTCAAGCTGTGCTGAAGTGTGCGCGCGGGCGATTTACCATTGTGCAACAGGCGCGAACGATCGAATGGGAGCGGTAGCCAATTATTTGAGAATCCGCGAAGGTGTGATAATCCCCCCAGGTCCGGATCCTCGGACGCGTATGAGTAGGTTTCACCGATGCCGCCGGTCGCCGCAGTACTTGCCTGGCCAATTTTCTCTGCATTGTTTTTTGTGGGGAGCCGTGTTCCGCTGGCCATTCTGCTAACGGTGATCGGAGGATACCTCTTTCTTCCAGAGCGCACTGAACTCAACCTTCCGCTGCTGCCGTCGCTTCACAAGGAAAGCCTTCCGGCAATTATGGCGGTTGTGCTGTCCTTCATGCTGGTGTCGCGCGTCGATCCGAAGCAGATGTTGCCAGGTTTCCTGCCAAAGTCGGTACTCTACAAGGCGCTTCTGGTGGCATTGCTGGGCGGGGCCATCATGACCGCGATGACCAACCGTGACGCCGTTGTGATCGGCGAAACCTTCTTGCCTGCCGTAAGACCGTACGACGCTGTCTCCAATGCGATGACGCTCTTCATCCTGGTGCTGCCGATCATTCTCGGACGCAAATTCTTCGCCACACCCGGCCAGCACACACTGCTTCTGGTGTTTCTGGCGGTGGCAGGGCTAGTGTACTCGCTCCTGGTTTTCTTCGAAGTCCGCATGTCCCCGCAGCTACACAATTGGACATACGGGTTTTTCCCGCACAGCTGGGCACAACACGTCCGCGGGTCCGACTTCCGTCCGGTGGTCTTTCTCAGCCACGGGCTGCTGGTGGGGATATTCCTCACAACGGCACTTTTTGCCGCCCTTGGTCTTTTCAGGGTGGGTGGCAAATACCTGCTTCTGGGTGTTCTGGGGGCACTCTGGCTGTTTATTACACTGGTGTTTTCGAGAAACCTGGGCGCGCTTTTGATCACGGTGGCCCTGCTACCCGCAGCGGTTCTTTTCGGGGTCCGGTTGCAGATGGCCGTGGCGGCCTGCATAGCGCTTGTGTTTCTCAGCTATCCGGTGCTGCGGTCAGCGGAAATCGTCCCCGTAGACCGTATCGTGGCCTTCGCAGAGCAGATTGACCCTCGCCGCGCCCAGTCACTTGAAACGCGTCTCCAGAACGAACAGGCGATGCTGGAACGCGCGCAAGAGCGGCCCCTGTTCGGATGGGGCGGTTGGGGGCGCTCAAGGATTTACGACGAGAACGGCAATGATGTCTCGACGGCGGATGGCACATGGGTCATCCAGCTCGGCCTGGGCGGGTGGACTCGTTACATTGCTTACTTTGGGCTGATTGCGGTGCCGATGCTTCTCAGCTTCATACGATGTCGGGCCTATTCGCTTGGACCCGAAACCGCGGCCTTGAACCTGATCCTTGCAGCCACTCTTGTGGACGGCATCCCGAATTCTTCAATTACGCCAATAACCTGGATTGTCGCGGGGGCTCTTTGGGGCAGGCTGGAGTATGGCCGTGCCACGGTGACACCTCCGGTCGAAGAGGGCCTCGCAAACCGGCAGACAACACGGTTTGAACCCAGACCGACGCGTGTGCTGGCCAGGGACAGCGACGAGGACACGGAGAGTGACGAACCGGTTCGGACCACCGAAACGGCAAGACCGCGGCCCGGGTACACACGCCAGACTCAGGTCTTCACCCGCCAAAGCTGATCCGAGCCGGACCCGAACATGCCGAAAAAGCTCCTTGTCTCAATTATCAACTACCGTACGGCAGAGCTGACCCTGAAGTGCGTCGCGTCGGTTCTGGCCGATCTGGACGGCATCGACGGCACTATCGCCATCGTGGACAACGCCTCGGGCGACGGCTCCGTGGAGATTATCGAAGACTGGATCCAGAAGCAGCCGCCGGGAACACCCGTGGCGCTCATTCGGTCAGCTACGAACTCCGGCTTTTCAGGCGGCCACAATCAGGGCATCGCCAGCGCTGCAGCAGAGTACTATCTGATCCTCAACTCCGATGCGATCCTCCGGCCGGGCTTCTGCCGGGCCATCCTCGACTGTGCGGGGGCCAATCCCGAAGCCGGGTTGATCGCTCCGCAGATCGAAACCGACGACGGCGATATCCAGGTCAGCTGTTTCCGCTTTCACGGCCCCCTCAGCGAACTGATGCGCGGGGCCGCGTCGGGGCCCGTCTCGCGCCTCTTTAAGGGACGGACGGTTCCGTTGGGGCCGCCGGTGTCTTCGGACAGCATCGAGTGGGCGAGCTTTGCCTGCATCCTGGCGCGCGGCGAGATGGTCAAAGACATCGGTCCAATGGACGAAGGCTACTTCCTTTACTTCGAGGACGCAGAGTATTGCCTGCGCGCAAGGCGCAAGGGATGGCGCATCATTCAGGACACAGCCGCCGTCGCCGTGCACTATCGCGGCGGGAGCGGCCCGGTGAAAACCCTGGAAAAGGCGCGACGGCGGTTGCCGGAATACTACTACGCTTCGCGGAGCCGCTTTTTCTTCCAGGCCCATGGCGCTCTTGGGCTTTGGTGGGCCAATGGCCTTTGGCATGTCGGTCGCACGGTTGCCCAGTTCCGCAGGCTCTTCGGAAAACCTGTCCCGCCGGCAATCGAACATGAAGCCCGCGACATCTGGACAAATGCGCTAGCGCCCCTTCGCCGTCGCTCCTATGGAGACGGTTAGGACTGAAGAAGAGACTTTTGCTTTGCCGCTTCCTGACTTTTTGATCATCGGCGCAATGAAATGCGGGACATCGACGCTGGCTGCCCAGCTCGCTGCACAAGAGGGCGTTTTCGTGACGACCCCGAAAGAGCCCAACTTTTTCTCCGACGACGCCGTCTACCAGAATGGTGAAGCCTGGTACGAGGCGCTTTTTGTGGACGCAGCGCCCGGTGACCGCCTTTGTGAAGCCAGCACGCACTACACGAAACTGCCGACATACCCCAATACGCTGGCCCGGATGCAGGCCCTCTTACCTGCACCCAAGCTGATCTACGTCATCCGTAATCCCATCGCGCGCGCGGTATCGCATTTCATCCACGACTGGAGCGAGGGGCACATGCCCCTCTCTATGGACGAGGCACTGGAAGAGATGCCTGAACTGGTCGAGTACGGGTGCTACGGTCGCCAGATCGCCCCCTTTATCGAGGCCTACGGTTCAGATGCGGTACATCTGACAAGTCTCGAAGAGATCCAGCAGGACCCCGTCGGTGCCTTCAGGGCCATCGCAGAATTTGCAGAGCTTCCCGCATCAGCGCGTTGGATTGTGGACCTGCCGGTCCAGAACGCCTCGTCCGACCGGGTACGCCGGTTGCCACTGCAGGGTCTCCTCGTCGATAATCCGGTCGCGCGGACGGCGCGGCACCTCTTGGTGCCAAAGAGTCTCCGCAACAAAATCCGCGAAAGCCGCACCATGTCCGAACGGCCCAGTTTCCCAAAGGCCAGGCGGGCGGAATACGAGGCGCGGTTTCTCGATGACCGCGTACAGCTTGAAGCGGTCTTTTCCGGACATCCTGCCCTTTCTCTGTGCTATCCGTTTGAACGGTCGTGACCGGCCCGCCAAATACCGCCGCCATCGCGATCGGACGCAATGAAGGGGCGCGCCTTACGGCCTGTCTGGCGTCGCTGAAAGATAAGGTCGACCGCATCGTCTATGTCGACAGCGGGTCCACAGATGGCAGCCAAGAGGCCGCGCGGGCGATGGGAGCGACCGTTCTGGAGCTTGACCTGTCGACGCCGTTCACCGCAGCCCGCGCGAGAAATGCCGGTCTTGAAGCCCTGGGCGCGGCAACGCCCGAAACGTCCCCGGAGTTTGTGCAATTCATCGACGGGGATTGCGTTCTGCGGGACGACTGGATTTCCAAGGCGCAGAGCTTTCTGGCCGCGCACCCCGACGTTGCGGTCGTGTGCGGCCGCAGGCGCGAAAGACACCCCGAAGCCTCTGTCTACAATCGTCTGGCCGACGACGAGTGGGACACGCCGGTCGGTGCAGCCAAGTCCTGTGGTGGCGACGCGATGATGCGCCTGCAAGCCGTGGTCGATGTCAACGGATATAATCCCGGGCTGATCGCGGGAGAGGAACCCGAGCTATGCGTCCGGTTGCGCGCCGCAGGCTGGAAGATTTGGCGCATCGATGCCGAGATGACGCTCCACGACGCGGCGCTCACGCGCTTCGGGCAATGGTGGCAACGCGCCCGCCGCGGCGGGTTTGCCTATGCGCAAGGCGCCGCGCTCCATGGCGCGCCGCCCGAACGCCACTGCGTCCGTGAGTTGCGGCACATTCTTGTCTGGGGTCTCATCCTGCCAGTTGTGATTTTGGCCGGGCTTTTTGTCTCGCCATGGTCTTTGGCCCTGGCCCTGCTCTGGCCCGCGCAGATCCTGCGCCGCCTGATGCGCGGCGACACCCCGCGCGCCGCCGTCTTCATCACCCTGGCAAAATTCCCCGAAGCGGCAGGCGTCCTGACATATGTCTGGCGCCGCCTGTCTGGTGCCGAAGACCGGTTGATCGAGTACAAATGAAACTCACCCGTCGTCGGGAATACCGCTGATCACCTGGGCAATCGCCGTATCGTTGACCCAAAGCACGAAAACCGCACCAGCAATGGCATAAAGCAGGAGCGCAATATCAAGCTTCGGATCCCAGATGCCCTGTTTGCGCATGATAAAGGCTGTCGGCGCATAGATGGCGGCAATGGCGAGGGGCGGGGCCATGACCGCACCGATCAGACCATACTGGCCAACGAAAAAGATCATCAGAGCTAGCTGGAGGGACGCCTGCATCGTCACCAGGATCGATTGATGGGCAGACCGGCCGCTTGCCAGAAGGTACTGACTATAGGCCTCCAGAATGATCGACGGTATGAACGCGAGGGCGATCAGGACAGTGAGAGGTCCTGCCAGACGATAGGCATCGGAATAGAGCACCCCGATCAGCCAGTCGCCAATCAACGCAAGGAACAGGCTAACCGATATAAAGCCAAGGGCAACGGCACTGCGGGCCCGGCGTATCCGTTGCCTCTGTAAGCCGGTGTCGCCTTCTCGTGCGTGCACGAAATACGGAAGCAGGATCTGAGAAGACAACCGTCGGGCAACGACAATAGGCAGTGTCGCCATGACAAAGCCAATGTTGTAGACGCCGAGTTCGGCGAGCGAGACGAATTTACCCAGTACGGCGCGGTCTCCGTTAGAGATCACGAAAGCCGCAGCCGACCCAAAGAGAATGTATTTGCCAAAGTGAAAGATGTCCCAGAAGGCTTTCGGGTCCCAGGCGGGGCGATTGCGGATACCGGGCAGGATCGTGTGGGAAAGCGTTACCAGCGATATCGCCATGGTAATGCGGCCAAATATCAGCGCCCAGACCGATCCGGTCAACCAGGCCAGCAAAATCATCATCAGGATGGCCAAAGTCTGCGCGCCAAGTTCCACGATGGTCAGTCGACCAAGGACCAGCTCTCGGTTTGCGCTTGCCATGTTGGTGGACTGAAAACCCGAAATGACCACGGAGATGCCCGCTACGATCAGAAGAAACTGTAGTTCCTCGTGGCCGTAGAACGCGCTGACAGGCCCGGCGGCTGCCAGAACAACCAGCCAGATCAGAACCCCACGCCCGATTTGAACGACCCAGGCGGTGTTCAGAAATAGCGGATCCCTGCCGCGCGGGTGTTGAATGATCGTTACGCGGACACCAACGGCCGAGAGCATCTCCAGGCCCACCAAAACCACCTGCACAAGCGCCATGAGCCCGAATGCTTCTGGAAACAAGAGCCGCGTGAGAACAAGGTTCGACAACAGCCGCAGGACCTGCGAACCGCCCTGACTGACCAAAACAAGTGCGGAACCACGCAGGGCGCGCGCGCTCAGAGTGTCACGACCCGGTCGCCTGAACTTCCCAATCACGATTCTCTATCCGCACCGTTCTGCGCACCAAAGCCAGCTATCATCAATTTCACGACTAGTCGCCAGTAAGTGTCGGGTGTCCGGGACCTTTTGGAAACAGTCGGCAGGTACTGGAGTGCAGTAGGCTTGCCTGACGGTTTGGCGCTGTGGCAGATTTCTCACGCTAGTGTAGGGCTATGGGTTATGAAATTGGCGGCTTCAGAGCGACTGGTTGACGTTCGCTACACCACCAAAGTCAGTGTGATTGTTCCTACCTATCGCGAGGTAGAAAATATCCCCCTGATTCTGCGGCGTCTGGAAGATCTGCGAAAAGACTACGAACTCGATCTCGAAGTCCTCTTTGTCGACGACGACAGTCAGGATGGCTCGGTTGAAGCCGTCGAAGCCTTCGGTCAGGACTGGGCGCGCATCCTCGTTCGCACGGAAGACAGGGGCCTCAGCCCGTCGGTGATCGACGGGTTCAACCAGGCCGGTGGTGATATCTTGGTCTGTATGGACTGTGACCTCAGCCACCCGCCCGAAGTCATTCCCCGGATGATCCTTGGCCTGCACTCCGGTCAGCAGATGGTGATCGGCTCGCGCTATGTGCCGGGCGGGTCAACCGACGACGAATGGGGCTTTGGCCGCTGGCTGATCAGCCGCGCTGCCACCCTTCTGGCGAGGCCCCTGACCCAAGTCCACGATCCAATGTCGGGTTACTTCGCGCTTCGGGCGGCGGATTTCGCAAGGGCCAGAGACCTGAACCCGATTGGCTACAAGGTGGGGCTCGAACTGATCGTCAAATGCGGGTTTGAGAATGTGGGCGAGGTGCCGATCCATTTCTCTGACCGGGTGCGCGGGGAAAGCAAGCTGACGCTGAAAGAGCAACTGCTTTACAT
>JBCDEC010000069.1:0-18672 GCA_039179965.1 Pseudomonadota bacterium | reverse complement strand
GTCGGAAAAGCGGGCCAGCAGATCGACGCTTTGCGCGCCGATCCAGTGATGCATCTCCAGATCCGGTCTGATCCGGTAAAACGTGCCGTCCGCGCCTTCCAGCGACGCCACAAGAGTCGAGGTCAACAGGTCCCGGCACCCGTAGGCGGTGTCTGCGGCAGCCTGTGTTGCGCCTGCCAAACCAATCAAACCGACGGCGGACGCCAATAGCGCCGCACGCCATCCGCCTGCGGTCTGGTCCCGGCGCCCCGTCGCGCGTGCACTGCTGACCTGTCGTTCCATGCTCTGCCTACCTTCACAAACGCCGGCGGTATCTTTTGCACCGCTCGGCTGGATCACTTACTTCACGCCGTACTTTGCCTCCGTCAGCGTCAGGAGGTTTTCTGCCATGGCCCGCGCCGACAGACTGTCGGCCGCTGCGGCCTGCGACAGCAGACCGCGCAGCTGCGCCACATCCGCTTCGGGCAATTCGTTCTGCGCTGCGCCCTGTTCCAGAAGCGCAAGCGCCATACGCAATTCCAAACGACCGTCGCCGTTCTTTTCGGCCTGTGCGATCATCCGGGCGCGCGTGCGCTCGGTGAGCGGGCCGAAGAGCTTGCCTGCACCGTTGAACTCCTCGACGGCATCAAGCGCCAGCGTGTTGCCGCGCCAGGCGTGGCCGTAAAGAACCGAGATGTACGTGCGGATGCGGAACCATGGTTCACTCTGGGGATCAAGCAGGCGCATCGCGTCGATCATGTCCGGCAGCGTCCAGACCCGCCCGGCACCCACGGCGATGGCGGCGTAATAGGCAATGTCAGAGGGCGAGGCGTCCGGTGAGTCCAAAAGCCGGCGAACGTAGCGTTGCGCCGCCAGACCATCGCCCAGATTGGCCAGTTCCTTCAGCGCTGTGCTGGGCAGGTCCTCACCGCGATGCATGCGCGCGCGCAGGACCCTCAGCCGCGCGCTTGGCACCTGGCGCATGGAACGAACACCGGGTGCCACGGCAACCGAAATCTGTCGTGTCTCCGCGCTGTCTGACAGCGGGATCGGAATGGTCTGCGCAGGCAGCATCACAGGGGCCAGAAGGGCTGCGAGGATGGTCAGGCGTCTCATGGCCGCCCCGCACTTCCGCAGACCTGCGGCAATTGCGGAGGATGTTCCGGACCGCCAGCGCTCAGCAGCATCGGTTTGCGGCCTTTGAGGTCCATCGCAATGGCGGCGTTTTGCGGCACAAGATCACCGCTGACCAGACGCGGCATCTGCGCGGTCAGGTCATTTCCCACCAGCGCCAGACGCCGGGCCGTTGCGGTCGCAAAGCCTTCGCCATTGCCCGACAGGATATTGTCGGTCACGCGGGTCACGGCCCCATGGGGCTGCGCCGAGATCCAGATGGCCGAGCTATGGGCGCCACTGATCAGGTTGCGGTGCAACACCATGCCGGGGCTTTGCCGCAGCTCGATCCCCTTTTGGCGCCCATCGAGCGCGATGTTGAGCGACGCATACCCGCAATCGGTGCGGTCAAACTTGATCGCCGCCCCATCACGGCGCCAGATCACATTGCCCACGACACGCACCCGATTGCTGCCGCGCCCGATCAGAATACCGGCACGGTCACCGCCCAGCAGCAGATTACCCGACATCACAGCATCGCTTGTGCCATCGAGCAGACGAATGGCGTTGGTCGGCCCGTCGCCAAAGAAGAGATTGCCCTGAACCCGCGCCCGGGGAGACCGGGCCAGCCGCAACGCGTTGTCGCGAACGTCGTGAAAACGATTGTCCATGACGCGAACATCCGGTGTCCCTGCCAGAACGAGCGTGACGATCTCGTCAAAATGGCTGCGGATGATCTGGCTCCCGCCGATAGGCGGCATGAACGGATGGGCAAGAATGGACACGCCGGAAAACTTCTGGGTCCAGCCAAAGCCCAACCCGCGCACGGTGCTGTCGATCATCGACAGCGCCCCGCCGCCGCCAATGGTCAGGAAGGGTACAAAATCCGCGCTGTGGCGATTTTCGCCGCCTGCCACGACAAGCTCGGCACCGTGGATCTCGACATACCCGAGGCTGATGATGAACGCTCCGCCCGGGCGGCTCAGCGCCAGGGTCTCTCCCGCGGACAGGCGCAGGCGTGTGTCTTCCCAAAGCACGATGGGGCGGATCAACTCTGCCGGAACCGCGCCTTCGGCAGGTCGCAGGACACCGGCGCGTTCAAGATCACCCAGCGTGACCTCTCCGCCGCGAAAGGCCTGCACCATCGTGTCGTCGGGTCCGGCCGCAAAGAGCACGTCCCGATTGTCGTTGGTGGTATAGCTTTGCGACAGCAACGTGAGCACGAGACGCAGGTCGGTCTTTTCGGCAATGGCGGGCGTGTCAGGGATGCTCACCCGCAGCGCGCGCCCGATCTCGGAGGCGCGTTCCTCTGCAGCCAGACGCGAGGCCACTCGGTCCAGCCCGTGGCGGTGCAAAAGCTCCGCCAGCGGCACTTCCCGGTTGCGGGGGTCTGTTTCAAGCGCCTCGTCGAGATCGGCCAAACGGATGCGCAGATCATTCAACTGGGCGGCGGTCTGTGCACCGCTCGCCGCCGCCAACGGATGGGCCGCGGTCAGGGACAGAGCGGTCAGGATCGCTCCACCAAGTATCCGGGCCCAACCGTACCTAGCCATGGCTGACCATGGGCGCCGCAGGATCCGACGCCGAAACGGCGGCCTGCGGCTCGACATTGATGTAAAGCAATTCCACCGGCCGGTCGCCCGCGTTTTCCACACGGATCGGTCCGTTGACATCGCCATAGATCCGGCCGCCTTCAGAGACCGTCTTGCACCAGCCCGCGCCCATGGCGTGGACCGTGCCATGCACGATGATGACCTGGCGCGTTGCCGGTCCGGGCGGCAGATCGAGGGTCTTGCCCACGGCGATTTCGCCGGTCCCGAGGTTGAATCGGTCCGACTTCAGAGCATCCGCGTTGGGGTCAACCGTCACCGCAGCCATGGGCGGGGCGATGGGGGCATGGAATTCTGTCTCCGGCCGGGCACGGGTCTTCAGTGTCTCGACCACATTCTTGACGTTCTGCGTTGCGTCCATATGCGCCACCAAAAGCGCATCCGGCGTGTCGATCACCACCACGTCCGACAGGCCCACGACGCTGACGAGCTTGTTGTCAGCCCGCACCATGGTTTTGGCCGAATTGTGTGTGATGACATCGCCTTGCAGCACATTGCCATCGCGGTCGCGGGGCGAGATATCATACATCGCCCGCCAGGAGCCGACATCATCCCATGCCACGTTCAGCGGCGCCAGGGCGATCCGGTCCGTCTGCTCAAAGACCGCCTGCTCGGTGGGTTTCTTGGCCGCCATGCGGAAGTGGTCCGCATCCAGGAAGATGCCCTGTTTGCTGCGCTTGGCCTTGTCCAGCGCCGCGCTGACATGGGCGTGGCTCTCCGGATCAAACCTGGCGTATTCCATGTCGATTGTGGCCGCGGCAAACATCGACAGGCCAGAGGCCCAATAGGCGCCCCCCTTGGCGATCAGGGCCTCGGCGGTCTCAACAGGCGGCTTTTCGACAAAACTGCCGACACGGCGCAGCGTGCTGGATCCCTCGAGTGCCCCCGCGTCGAGAATGTATCCAAAGCCGCTTTCCGCATAGCGCGGCGGGATGCCGAACGTGATGATATGTCCCGCTTCTGCCCCCGCAAGGCAGGACATGATCGTCTGGTTCAACGGTCCTTCAATGACATGATCGGCCGGGATCACGACAACCACGGCTTCCGGGTCCTGCTCCATCAGAGCGCGCGCGGCGGCCAGAACGGCCGGTCCGGTGTTGCGGCCCATGGGTTCGCAGATGATTTGCCCGCCCGACTGGATCTCGCGCAGTTGCTGCGCGACCGTCCCGCGATGCTGCTCGCCCGTCACGATACAAGGTGCGTGATACTGCGCGCCCCGGTGCCGCTGCACGGCTGCCTGGAAGAAGGTCAGCGAATCCGGCCCAGAGACCCGCTGGAACTGCTTCGGACTTGCAGTCCGCGACAGCGGCCAGAGCCGCGTCCCGGTGCCGCCACAGATGATCAGCGGATGGATCTTCGTTGGAGGAGCCGTAGGGGGGGATGAAATGGGGGACATGAGGGGGGCAGCCTTTTAGTTGATCCCAAAACGATCGAGCAGATCAGGGGTGATGCGCAGTCGCGCGGAAGAGCCGATATCGGCCGTCGAAAGCGTCGCCGGATCGGTGGCGCGCAGGGTCACGGGAAGGAACATGTCGCCCGCCAGAGTGGCTGCGCGGGTCGCGGCGGACGGCATGGCCTCCACTTCAACCGAGCGGCCATTGTTGAAGTCCAGCCAGAGCTGATCGCCGCGCATCGCACGCGACAACCCCGCCACGCTGATCATGGTGTTGACGCGCGGCCCGGCGTCTCCGGTGTAAACCGTTGCGATCACATCGGTGGGCAGCACGGTGCTGCCGGCGACCATGCCGGGCTGGAAATCCACCGCGCAGTCGCAGGGCATCTGGAAATTCAGGACGTCACCCGAGTTGGAATTGACGGCAAAGAGCACTTCGCCTTGCGTGGCCTCCGGATTGAGGAACGCCAGTTGTCCACCAACCGTGGCGCGCAACTGCTGGCCTGCGCGGTCAACAAAGACGGGGTGCATCTCGTGGCCGGTCGTGTAGCGGGTGAACACCACCACGATGGCCACCAACGCCACGACAGCGGATAGCGCGAGAACCGAGATCGAGCGGATCCGTTCCTTGCGGCCCTGCTCTGGAGTTGCCGCGGCCTTTGGTGTCTTGGGTTTGTTGGGCCCGGTATAGGACAGCATCCCGTTGAGCGAGACGACATCGCCGGCAATATAGCTGTTGATCAGGTACCGAAGCTGCGGCAGGTGATCGCCGGTCGGATCTTCGAATTGCAGCGTGACCGCTTTGCCCAGCGCACTGGTCAGCACGATGACCTCGGCCTCCAGCGAAATGGCAAAGTTCTCATAGCGCACATGGATGGTCGCGAGATGGCGCGCGCCCGTTTCCAGTGCGACCGCGGCGTCGGGCTTCAGGATCATCTGCGTCACCGACAGGCTTTCGCCTTCGAACCGTTGGCCCTGTATCGACACGCTGAACGGGATCGGAAAAACCGGATGCTCTTTCTCGATCACGAAATCGGAAGGAACGGCGCCGCCCGAAGTCGCGGTGCCGACGGGCGCGGCGCGCTGCTCAGGCTCAAAGGCCGGCGCCTGGTCCTGCCTGTGCAGGCCATGGCGCGCGCGCTCGGCTCCTGCGGGTTCGGACAGGGTCTCGGCCGGAATGTCCATGTGGAACGGCGCATCGTCCGGCGCGTCGCCCGGGTCGGGATCCATCCAGGCGACCTCGATGGGGTCGGGCTGGCTCATCCGCGCATCCACGGCCTCGCGCACCAGCGCGTTGCGGCGCGCGAACTCTGCCTCGTCATGCCGAGGCGGGGGCACCATCTGGCTGGCGGGGGGGCGATAGGGCGACGCGGGTGGATAAACTGGCTGTGGTTTCGTGACCCGATGCGCGACAGTTTCGGACAACGACGGCTCGGCCATCGCCCGACGCCGGCCAGCACGGCCGACATTGTCCATGTTCAGCATCGGAGTTGCCACCGATTGATCCTGAGCCTGAGGGTCATCCGCCCTCTTCGGCCTGGATCGGTATATGATTCTCTGTCCTGCCACTGCTCGCCCAGCCCTACTCGACCGTGTTCAGAAAGAGGATCGCGAGCGTCAGGAACGACAGCGCGACCGCGTGATGTGCAACGGACTCCAGTTGTTTTATCCGATCGAACAGAGACGTGGTGGCGCCTCCGGACGAACTGGCTTGGCGGGTCCATTTCTGCCGGTCGAGCCGGAAGAACACATACGTCTTGGTCATGGCCCCAAAGACCTGACCGAAATAGAGGACGAACGGGTGGGTCACCGGGAACCAGGCGCCATTGAAGAGCGCGATGATCACGCAGAAGATGTACCGCGTCAGCATCACCCAGCCGATGTACAGCGGGATCACCCAGGCCGAGTGGAAAAGCGCGGTGAACAGAACCGATAGCGGCCCCACCAGCGTCGTCCACATCGAAACCTTCTGATCGAGAATCGACCACCACGTGAAATAGCCGATGCGGCCCGGCGGCAGGCGCAGAGCCCGGCCATTGGTACGCATCATGTTGCCAAACCAGCGGATCATCAGCGTCTTGGCGCTGTCAAAGAAGGTGGGCTTGGGCTGCGTTTCCACCGATTCAGACTGCACGTCAGGCAGGTAAATCGTTTCGTACCCGTGCGAGAGCAGCCAGAACCACGTCGACTTGTCGTCTCCGGTCAGGAAGTCGATGCGGCCGAGCCGCCAATGGTCGAGGTAATCCTGCCCGACCCCGCGGATAAAGCCCGGGTCGGTGGCCAGCGACGCGCGAAACACCGACAGGCGACCGGTCAGGGTCAGAACGCGTTTCGAGAGCCCCATGGAGCTCATCATCACATTGCGCTGGTGAAACCGCAGATCGAACCAATCGCGGAACAGGCCCGGTTCGTCGATCAGTGCGGCCTCATCTGTGGTCAAGGCCCCGACCTGCGGGTCGGAAAAGACCGGCGCCGCCTGCGCCCAGAGATCGTCGGGCGGCGCAGTGTCGCCGTCGATAAAGACCATGATGTCATGCGGCGTCGGGTGGAACCGCGCCAGAATGCGCAGCGCTTGCATCATCGCGTCGCGCTTGCCGTTGGCCTTGATGCGGTCGATCACCAGACGGGTGTTGGACAGGTCCTCACCCGAGCTGGCGAAGATCTGGCGGATCAGCCGCTCGTCGGCCCCATCCACCACCGAGGCCACAATGGTCGCTCCGTCGCGCGCATTGGCGCAGGCCGCCAGAAGGCGGCGGTAGACCATGAGCGTCACCTCCGGCTCGACCATATAAGAGGTGATCATCACATACATATGCGAGGGTGCGCCGATCTCTTCAAAGCCGCGCTGATAGGCAGTCTTGCGGCGCGGATAGACCCAGAAGCGATAAAAGAACGCCCGGGTGAAGTTGATCATCGCCCAGCTGTAGCGCCACATGCCCAGGACACCCAGGATGAAGAGCGTCTTAGTCATGTCGTTGAGATCGCCCAAATAGCCCGTGGGCACGGTCGCGAACAAGATCGCGATCATGCCAAAGTAGGCGATATGGGTCATGGCGCGCGTCATGGCTTACCAGCAGATCCCCTGATAGCTGCCGTCTGACACCAGATCCCGGTGCAGACGTGTCAGGTCGAGCACCTTGCGGGTCTTGGCCGCCTCTTTCAGGCGCGTGACGGTGTCGTTGTAGTAATTGCCGACCAGCACGGCGCCGGCATCGTTGATCAGCTCATCGAGATCGCCGACGAGACGGGCTTCCAGATCAGGGACACCATCGTTGCCCCGCCCGGCTCCGGGCGTGCCAAGGTCGTAGGCTTCCTTGACGAAGGGGTCGTAGATATCGACCTCGATACCCTTGTCGATCAGACGGGCGGCCAGCGAGATGAGCGGGCTTTCCCGCAGATCGTCGGTTCCCGGCTTGAAAGAGATGCCGACAAAGCCGACCTTCTTGGCACCGCTTTCCATCACCATGTCTTCGGCGCGCGCGATCTGGGCCGCGTTGGCGTCAAGCACCGCATTCAAAAGATGCGCGGGCGTCTCCTGGCTCGCGGCCAGGTGGCGCAGCGCGCGCACGTCCTTGGGCAGGCAAGAGCCGCCAAAGGCAAATCCGGGGCGCATGAAATACTTCGAGAGTGCGACTTTCTCGTCAGAGCAAAGGATCTCCATCACCGTTTGACCATCGATCCCGTTGGCCTTGGCGATATTGCCAATCTCGTTGGCAAAGGTGACCTTGACCGCGCGCCAGGTGTTGGAGGTGTATTTCACCATTTCCGCCGTGCGGATATCAACCTTGTGGATATCGCAGGGTAGGTCCGTGTTCAGCTCTTCCAGCAGCGCCTCGGTCTTCGCATCAAGGCTGCCAAACACGATCAGACCGGGGTCGTGGTAGTCGGCAATCGCCGTGCTTTCCCGCAGGAACTCCGGGTAGTATCCCAGACCGATCTGATCGCCAATCGTCTTGCCCGACGTCCGCTCGAGCGCCGGAATGCAGGCGCGTTCGGTCGAACCGGGCACAATGGTCGAACGGATTACGACGGAGTGAAAGCCGTCCTTTTCAGCCAGGGCAACGCCGATGGTTTCACAGACGCTTTCGACATAGGCCAGGCCGACCGACCCATCGTCGGCTGACGGCGTGCCCACGCAGACGATGCTCAAATCCGTTTCGGCAATCGCGGCCCTGGCGTCAGTGGTGGCCCGCAGGCGGCCCGAGGCCACCATGTCCCGGGTCAGGTCATCAATCCCATTTTCGACAATAGGAGAGCGGCCCGCGTTGATCGCATCGACCTTACCGGGATCGACGTCGACTGCGACGACGTCATGTCCACTATGCGCCAAACACGCCGACGAAACTGCACCGACATAGCCAATGCCGAAGACACTGATCTTAACCATTTCCTGCCTCGTGTACGGCGTTCTTTTGCGAGCGCCTTTTGTTAAGGGTTGAGGTAAAGGCAACATTTGTCACCGAGCAACTGTTTGTTTTAAGGGCCGTTAACCGTTTCTTTACCTGTGCTTTGTCGGAAACATGTTCGGCGCACCAAGGGCGCGACCGTGGCAACTTTGGGGCAAATCGACTGCGGGTTGTAAAAAATGCTGCGCTCGGCGCCGCACCAACTCGGGCGCAAGTTGGCGCCATCCTTGCGCCAGTAGCGTTGGCCGAATGCATTCGGCGCAATTGTCACAAAACTGTCATATGCGGTCGCTAACGCATTCCATGACTTGATCCTCAGGGGGACACTATGACTCGTCATTTTCTGACCACAACGGCTATGGCGTTGCTTGCCACAGCCGCGCACGCCAACTGTCCGGCCATGACTTTGGCCGACGATCAGGGCATAGCGCCCGGGGCGTTTCCGCAGCAGTATGAATTGGCGGAGTATCAGGCCGCTGCCGGTTGTGAGATGGAGTTTTCCACCAATCCAGAGATCGAAACGCTGAACGGCGACATCCAGGGCAACCCGGACCTGCCGCCGCTGGCAGAGCGTCTGCCCTCCGAGCCTCTGGTGGTTGTACCCTATGACATGGTCGGTACCTACGGCGGAACCTTTGACGCCCTGTCCAACGCGACCGAGGCCGGGACATCAGACTTCCTGTCGACGCGCCACGTCAATCTCGTGCGCTACACCGACGATCTCACCTCGATCGTGCCCAACGTCGCCAAGGCCTGGGAATGGAACGACGATTTCACCGAACTGACCATGATGCTGCGCGAGGGCCACAAGTGGTCGGATGGCGCGCCGTTCACTTCGGAAGACGTCCGTTTCTGGTTGGAAAATCTCTCGCTCGACACAAACATCCGGGAAAAGGCCGCCGACTACGTGCTGGCCGGCGGTGAGCCAATCGAGATCGAGATCATCGACGACACCACCTTCAAATTCAAGCTGGCCGCACCCAAACCCGGCCTACTGGTCCACTTCGCGACCTCTTATGCCCAGCCCTTCCAGCCTGCGCATTTCCTGGGCCAGTTCCACCCCGCCCTGAACGAAAACGCAGATGCGCTGGCCGCAGAGTACGGGTTTGAAAGCGGCTACGAGGCCGTGAACTACTATTTCGGCGCCTCCGACTGGACCGACACGCCCAGCCCGATGCTGCGCGACCCGGAAAAAGCGGCGACCTTGCCTTATGCGACCCAGCCAACGCTGGAGAGCCACATCTACATCGCCGACACGACCGAAGGCCGCAAGCTTGTTGCCAACCCCTACTTCCACCAGGTCGATACCACCGGGCAGCAGCTGCCCTACATCAGCCAGCAGGACGAAGTCTACAAGAACGACAACGAAGTGCGCATCCTCGCGCTGGTCAACGGCGAGGTCGACTACAAATCGCAGTCGGTGCAGCTTCCCTCCGCGCCGATCCTTCTGGAAAACCAGGAAAACGGCGGATATTCGATCCAGCTGAAACCGACGATCGCAATTCCGGCGTTCTCGTTCAACGTCACAAGTCCCGACGAGACAAAGCGCGCGCTGTTCAACAACGTCGACTTCCGCAAAGCGATGTCCGCAGCGATCAACCGCGATGAAATGAACGAGGTGGTCTTCTTTGGTCAGGGCGAACCGATGGCCTATATCGGCTTCTCGCCGGTGCCAGAGTTTGCCGCCGAATTCGCCAAGGCGGGCATCGAATTCGACCCTGACGGCGCCAAGGCCGCCTTGGATGCCCTGGGCATGGTCGATACCGACGGGGATGGGTTCCGCGAACTGCCAAATGGCGAAAAGGTCGCTTTGAACCTGCAGTTTGCCACACAGGGCATTTCGGGCGATGTGGTGGAACTTGTTGCGCAGAACTGGTCCGACATCGGCGTGCAAACGACCGTCAAGGAAGTGACCCCGGACGAGTACCGCGCCGCCCAATCCGCCAACGAGCTTGACGTGATGGCCTGGCAGCAGGGCACGCCCGTGGCAATTGCCCTTGGGTCGTCCGAGCGCTTTGTGCCGCCCTATGGCTCCTACTTCGAGCACCGGGTCGGCATGGGCTGGGCCGAGTGGATCGACAGCAACGGCACGGCCGGGATCGAACCGCCACAATACGCCAAGGACATGGTCGCAGATATTGCAGCCTTCCAGCAGGCGGTTCCGGGATCGGACGACGCGGCTGCAATCGGCAAGCGCATCGCCAAGAACTGGGCCGACAATACGCTGATCATCGGGACCGTGAACGCCCCGGCCCCGATCTATGTCCGCAACGGCTTGAAAAACGTGCCCGAATTCCAGACCTGGAGCTACGAATACTATCGCGCCTACCCCTACCGGCCGACCCAGTGGTTCCTCGCCGAGGACAACTGAGCCGGTAATTTGGGCAAATGATGGAGGGACCGGGGGCAAAGTGCACCCGGTCCTTGCCTTCAAGGAGAGCGGTTTGACAGACTCTCCGACAAAAGATCCGCGTGGGGACAGGCGCCATGGCCAATTTCATTCGTTTCGTCGCCATCCGTGCGGCGCTTGCGATCACGACGCTGCTGCTGGTCTCGTTAATCGTTTTCACGCTGATGGAACTGGTGCCCGGCGATTGCGCTGAACGCTATCTCGCCTACAAGAACACGCAAGGCCAGAACCTGACCCGCGAGGATATCGAGGCCGAGCGCACGCGCCTTGGCCTGAACGAGCCGTTCATGGTCCGCTGGGGATCGTGGGTGGCGGGCGCCTTTGTTGGAGAATTCGGCGAAAGCTGCATTTTGCGCGTCTCGATCAGCCAGCTTCTGGGCAGCAAGTTCCTGATCTCGGCGGCCATATGTTTTGCCGCCCTTTTCCTGGCCTATCTGATCGCTATCCCGGTGGGAATCTATGCCGCTTCCTCACGCAGTCCGGTAATCAACAACCTGCTGCGCTTCGTCTCTTATCTGGGTCTCGCCATGCCCAACTTCCTTTTGGCGCTGATCATCATGCTGATCTCGACAGTCTATTTCGGTGACAGCATGTCCGGCCTATTCTCCAAGGAATTCCGGGACGCGCCGTGGTCCTGGGACAAACTGATGGATTTTCTGTCCCGCGCATGGCTGCCGGTGTTCATCCTGGGCTGGTCGGCCACAGCCTTTGCGCTGCAGACGGTGCGGGCGCTGATGCTCGATGAGAACGACAAGCTTTACGTGACCGCGGCAAGAGCGCGCGGCCTTTATGGCCGACAACTGCGGTGGCGGTATCCCGCACGCCATGCGCTGGGGCCAATTGTGAACTCGCTGGGTTTCGACCTGAACCGGATCTTCAACGAACTGCCCATCGTCGCGGTGATCCTGACACTCACAGAAGCCGGTGCCCTGCTTTTGGAAGCGCTGGCCCGCTCAAACGATCAGCAACTCGCGGGGGCCATCATTTTCCTTCTGACGGCCACCATCGTGGCGCTGAATTTCGTAACTGACCTGGCGCTTGCCGTCATTGACCCGCGGGTCCGCAAATCGGTGATGGGGTAAGAGATGGCCAACACAGAGATCGATCAGAAACGCAAAGAGGCCTACTACACCGCCTCGCAGCGCCAGCTCATCTGGGCCAGGTTCCGTCGCAACACCTCGGCCATGATCGCCGCGGGCATTCTGGTCTTCATGATCTTCCTGGGGCTCTTTTCCGATTTCATTGCGCCCTATGATCCGACGCTCGCCGGCGCGGACAAGGACTACACAAATGGCGCGCCGCAAATCCCGCAGTTTTGTGATCACAACGGCTGTTCGATGCGGCCGTTCATCTACGGTGTCAAACGCGAACGGTCCATCGAAACCAACTTTCGCTGGGTGACCGCTATCGACACGGAGGATCGCAAGTACATCCAGTTCTTCGTCAAGGGCGATTCCTACCGGATGTTCGGCATTCCCGGATCGCTGCACCTCTTCGGGGTCGAGGATGGCTTTGTGCATCTCTTTGGCACCGACGATCTGGGCAAGGATATCTTCAGCCGGACGCTGCATGCCATCAACACCTCGATGGCGGTGGGGACCCTGGGTGTCCTGATTTCCTTTGTCATGGCGCTGATCATCGGCGGGGTGGCGGGCTATTTCGGCGGCGTGCTCGACGGTGTGCTGCAGATGATCACCGATGCGATCCGAACCGTGCCGGCGATTCCGCTCTTCATGGCTTTGGCCGCCTTCGTGCCCGACACCTGGTCCGCCGAGCAAAGGTTCTTCTTCATATCAATCATATTGGGCTTTATTGGCTGGCCCACACTGGCGCGCCGCGTGCGCACCCACCTGCTGGTCGAGCGCAATCAGGAATATGTTCTGGCCGCCAAACTCTGCGGAGCCTCGCCGGGCCATATCATTGCGCGCCATCTGTTGCCGAGCTTCACTTCGTATATCATCGTCGATCTGGTGATCTCGTTTCCCTACATGGTGCTTTCCGAAACCGCGCTCAGCTTCATCGGGCTCGGGCTCAAGGACCCGGTGACCTCGCTGGGTGTGCTCTTGCAGAACACCACCAGCGCGGATGTGCTGTTGAACTACCAGTGGTACTTTATCCCGGTCATCTTTTTCGTCACCCTGGTCATGGCGTTCGTCTTTGTCGGAGACGGGTTGCGCGACGCCGCCGATCCCTATGCGGAGTCCAACAAATGACGCTGCTTTCGGTCAAGGATCTGGAGATCCGGTTTAAAACCGATGAGGGACTGGTGACCGCGGTGGACGGTGTCTCGTTTGATATCGCCCCGGGCGAGGTGCTGGGCCTGGTCGGCGAAAGCGGGTCGGGCAAATCGGTGACGGCGAAGTCGCTCATGCAGCTCAATGGCCGCAATACGGTCTATGGCCAGGAGAGCGAGATAACCCTGGAAGCGGAGGACAAGGTCATCGATGTGCTCGCGCTCAGGCGCGAACGCGACATGCGGCCCATCCGGGGCGGCGCGATTTCGATGATTTTCCAGGAACCGATGGCCAGTTTTGCGCCTGCCATCACCGTGGGCGCGCAGATGATCGAGCAATTGCGGATCCACACGGACATGGGCAAACAGGAGGCGCGGGACTACTCGATCCACATGCTGGACCGGGTTGGCATAACCGAGCCGGCCCGGCGGATCGATCAATATGTCTTTGAGTATTCGGGTGGCATGCGGCAGCGGGCCATGGTTGCCATGGCCCTGTCCACCAAACCGAAACTCCTGATCGCCGATGAACCGACCACGGCGCTTGATGTGACCATTCAGGCGCAGGTTCTGGATCTGATGTCGGAACTGGTGGCTGAATTTGGCATGGGCATCCTCTTCATCACCCATGACCTTGGCGTGATCGCCCAGGTCGCAGACCGTGTGGCGGTGATGTATCTGGGCCGGATCATGGAGATGGGGCCGGTCCGGGATGTGATCCGCCACCCGGCCCATGCCTATACCCAGGGCCTGCTGAACGCCCTGCCCCAGCTCGACGATCTAGACGCGCCGCTTGTGCCGATCCCGGGGGACATTCCATCACCGCTGGAGCGCCCCGCGGGTTGCGTCTTTCATCCGCGCAACACTTCGCTGAAACCGGGCTCGCGCTATGAAACCGAAGTCCCGCCCCTGAGCGAGGTGAGCCCCGGCCACTACGCCGCCCTCTTCCCCGAAGATGTGCCGGAGCGCCGCGCATGACCCGTCCCCTCGTGAGCATCGAAGATCTGACCGTCGCCTTCCCGCTGGGCCGGCGTTTTCTCGGCGAAGCCCCCGTGATTAAGGCGGTCAAGAACGTCTCGCTCGAGATACCGAAGGGCGGGTTTGTCGGGCTCGTCGGGGAAAGCGGCTCAGGCAAAACCACGCTGGGCAGAGCCATCCTGAAAGCCGCCCCGATCTATTCGGGTCAGATCATCTATGACAATGGTGTCGATCAGTTCGACGTCGGCGCCATGACAAGCCGCGAGGAAAAGGTCTATCGCCGCCATGCCCAGCTGATCTTTCAGGACCCCTACGCAGCGCTCTCGCCTCGCATGACGGTGCGCGACATCATTGCCGAACCCATCGAGCTTCTCGGTCTCACCAAATCCCGCGCCGAGACCGACGAGATGGTCCGCGATATTGCGGCGAAATGCCGGCTCAACCTCGAACATCTGCGACGCTACCCGCACGCCTTCTCGGGCGGGCAGCGCCAGCGGATCTCGATTGCCCGCACCCTTGCCGCGCGGCCCAGTTTTGTTGTGGCTGATGAATGCGTTGCGGCTCTGGACGTTTCGATCCAGGCCGATATCCTCAATCTGCTGAAATCGCTGCAACGCGATCTCGACCTTACGATCCTGTTCATCAGCCATGACCTCTCGGTCGTCGCTCACGTCTGCGATTTCGTGGCCGTGATCTATCTCGGCGAAATCGTCGAACGTGGCCCCACCCGAGCGTTGTTCTCCAACCCGCAACACGACTATACCAAGGCTCTACTGGCCGCGATTCCGTCGCTGGATCCAGACCGCAAATCACGCATCCCGCAGTTTGAACGCGGCACATTGGATGTAACGAAAGGCTGACCATGCCCGACTATGATTTGGACCGAGCCTATGAGATCGACGGCCCGGACAGCGCCAAGGATCTTTATGGCAAGTGGGCGTCCACTTATGAGGACAGTTTCGCGGATGACTGGGGCTTTGTGGCGCCGCAGCGCATTGCCGAGACATATCTGGCGGAAAGCGACGGCGACGCGCCGATCCTGGATATTGGCGCCGGCACCGGGCTGGTTACGGAACACCTGAAAGGTCAGGTCGTCGATGCCTTCGATATCACGCCGCAGATGCTTGAGGTCGCGCGCCCCAAAGGCATTTATCGCGACTTGATCCTCGGCAATCTGCTGGAACCCATCGATCTGCCCGACGACAGCTATGGCGGCGTGATTTCTTGCGGCACCTTCACCCATGGTCACGTCGGACCGGCGTGTTTCCCGGAGCTTCTGCGGATCACCCGTCCCGGCGCGCTCTTTGTCTGCGGCACAATACCGCCCGTGCTGGACGGGATGGGTTTTGGCTCGGCGCTGGCCACGATGCAGGCACGCGGTCAGATCTCACCGCTGCGCTTTGTCGAAATCGAGATCTACTCCAACAAAGATCACCCGCACGCGGATGACCGTGGTCTGGTGATGGTCTTCCGCAAGACCTGACCCCGGCGGGATGCCGATGCACCCGTCCTGCCGGGTGTGAGTCTTCCGTCCGTGCCGGTTCGAAGGCGTCGGCGCAAAGGCAGGGTCCGCAGCGCAGAGCATGGATCGGTCAATGCCATGTTTGATCCGGGCCGCGACCGGTAGCACGTGGGCCCGGTCCTTGTGGTCAGTGGATCTGACCCGGGCTCACATGATCATGGCCCGGGACTTCAAGGCCGGGAAACTCAAGACTGGCGAACTCAAGACCGGGAAATTCAAGGCCCGGTAAGATACGCGCGCGCTGCCGCCTCCATCTCTGCCAACGTGGCGCTGGCATCGACCTGCGCCCAATCCGCAGGTACCGAGACCGTTTCCATCTGAACCGCGACCACCTCGGGGGTCGCATCAGACGCATCCCCTGTCCGCGCGGCCACGCGGCGCTGCAAGAGCCCGGCATCGGCGGTCAGCCAGATCCCCGCAAACGGAACCCCAAGCCGGCCGGCGTGATCCTTTACCCTGCTGCGGTCCGCCGCGTTGAGGAAGGTGGCGTCCACAATCACCGTTTGCCCGGCTTTCAAAAGTGTTTCCGCCCGTGACAGCAGCCGGTCATAGACAGCGGCGCTTGCGCCTGCCGTGTAGGCCTGAGCCGGCAACGGCGTGAGCGGATCGACCCCGGCCAGGGCCTTGCGTTCGAGGTCGCTGCGCAGATGCACCGCGCCCGGGGCAGCACCGAGGCCCGGCGCCAACTGGCGCGCCAGAGAGGTTTTGCCCGTTCCTGAAGGCCCACCCACGGCCACCAACCCCGGCGGGCGCGGGTCGAGATAGGCAATCGCCTGAGCCAGATAGGCCCGCGCATCCCCTTGCATGGCCGCTTCGGTATGTGCGGCGCGCCCGATCTGGACGTCGACCATCGCCCGCACCGCCGCCCGGATCGCCAGAAAGAGCGGCAAAGCCGACAGGCCGGAATCTTCCGTGCCTCCATCGTCAAAGAGCCAGGCATTCAGCGTCAGCGTGGCCACCCGGTCAAGGCCGCGATGCAGCAGGTCCATCACCAGAAAGGCCATGTCATAGAGAACATCACAGGTGCCCAGAGCTTCGTCGAATTCGAGCGCGTCGAACGGCACCGGGCGGCCATCGATGAGAACGAGGTTGCGCAGGTGGAGATCTCCGTGACAGCGCCTGAGATGACCTGCCCGCGCGCGCGCCGTCAATTGCGGTGAGACCGACGCGAGAGCTGCGCGCGTGCGCTGTGAGAAAATGGCGAGGGCTTCGGCCCCCAGTTCTTCGCTCATACCTTCGAACACGCGGTCAAAGAGATCCAGAACATCGCTGATCAGCACCGCGCCATCCCCGTCTCGTCGGGGCGCTTGCGCGTGGTAGCGGGCCACCTCGTGCCCCAGATCTTCGGCCAGCGCATCGCTCAGATCGCCCCGGTCTGCGATCGCGGACAACTCGTTTTCCGGCGGAAAACGCCACATGCGAAGAACCCAGTCGACCACCTCTCCCGGTCCGTCCAGCGCCAGCGTCCCGTTCTGGCGCGTGATCGGGATCACATCGCGGTAGATCTGCGGGGCGGTCGGATGGTTGAGCGACAATTCCCGACGCAACATCTGTTCGCGCAGTGCTGGCGTCGAAAAGTCCAGATAATCCAGCCGGATCGACCGCTTGAGCTTGAGCGCGTCACGCCCGATCAGGAAAACATGCGCGCCATGGGTTTCAATATGTGCCGGGGTTTCGCCATCAAACCGCGCGGGATCAGTCAGGAAGGCGATCACCTCAGATTGATCATCAGACATAGAGACATTCCTCAGATGGCCCATTCTTGAACCGGGCGTGTCGCAAAAGTGCCATTCGGGATGAGACCTGCGGCTGAGCCCATAGATTCTGGAGCGGACACACAATAACATGGGGTCAAGAAGCTGCTAGAACCAATATGCTGTCACCACACTCCTCCCCAGGCGCAGAACCGGCGCAGGACTCGGACATCGCGGATTTGATCGCGTGCCCCTCCTGCGACGCGCTGTATCGCGTGCAGGTCCCGCCCAAGGGCGGGCGCGCTGTCTGTGCGCGCTGTGGAGATGTGCTGATCCGCCCGCGGGCGAAAGCCGGGCTGCGGATCATTGCGCTGACCCTTGCGATCACCATCCTGGTGTCGTCGGCCGTGTTCTTCCCGTTTCTGGAAATCTACGCCTCGGGGCTGGGCAACCAAACCTCGCTGATCAACGTCGCCACGTCTTTCCGGTCGGGCATTCTGATCCTGGTCTCTGTGGCCACCGTCAGCATGATCGTTCTGATCCCGCTTCTGCGCACGATTCTGTTGCTCTACGTTCTGGTCCCGCTGGTCTATGACCGCCCGCCGGCGCGCCATGCCAAGGCCGCCTTTCGCATCGCGCAAGAGATCAAACCCTGGGCCATGACCGAAATCTTCGCCATCGGCTGCGCTGTGGCCCTGGTCAAGATCTCAGCCCTGGCGACGCTGAGCCTGGGACCGGCCTTTTACATGTTTGTCGTGGTGGCCGTGATCGTGGTCATCAACGACGTCTACATGTGCACGTGGTCGGTCTGGAAAAGCCTGGAGGACAAGGCATGATGACCGCGCGCGATGCCGGGCTTGTCGCGTGCCGGACCTGTGCGAGCGTCTGGCCGCAGGGGCGCGCGCGCTGCGCGCGTTGCGGCAGCCGCCTGCAATCACGCGACGACATGAGCCTCCAGCGGGTTCTGGCTTTGCTGGCCGCCGGGCTGGTCTGCTACATCCCGGCCAACCTGAACCCGATGCTGATCACCCGGACATTGGGCAAAACCCAGGACAGCACGATCATCGGCGGCGCGATCGAACTCGCCCAGCACGGAGACATTGCGGTCGCCGGGGTCATCCTCATCGCTTCGGTGTTGATCCCGATCAGCAAGTTCCTTGCGATCGGGTTTCTGACCGACGGGTTCGACGAGGCGCTGGCCTGCCCGACGGAGGACTCCGCGCGAATCGCCGTCGCGACCCAGAACATCCTGCGCGAAGAGGCGCATCTCTGCGACGTGATCGATCCGCTCGGCGGTTCCTCCTCCGTGGAGTCGCTCACCAACGAGCTGGAGG
>JBCDEC010000068.1:0-18862 GCA_039179965.1 Pseudomonadota bacterium | reverse complement strand
CGGCGCCATTGTCTTCGTTGAGCTTGGCCGAGCGTTCCAAAAGGCGGGAATGCAGGTAGAAGACGTCGCCCGGGTAAGCTTCCCGTCCGGGCGGACGGCGCAGCAACAGGGACATCTGACGATAGGCCACGGCCTGTTTGGACAGGTCATCATAAATGATCAGCGCATGACGGCCATTGTCGCGGAAGAATTCCGCCATGGCCGTTGCGGTATAGGGCGCGAGGTACTGCATCGGGGCAGGTTCCGACGCGGTTGCGGCCACAACGATCGAATACTCGATCGCGCCGCTCTCTTCGAGCTTCTTCACCAACTGGGCCACGGTCGAACGCTTCTGACCGACAGCTACGTAAACGCAGTAGAGCTTTTTGCTTTCGTCGTCGCCAGCGGCCTCGTTGTAGACTTTCTGGTTCAGGATCGTGTCCAGCGCGATGGCGGTTTTGCCGGTCTGACGGTCGCCAATGATCAATTCGCGCTGGCCGCGGCCAATCGGGATCATCGCGTCCACGGATTTCAGGCCAGTCGCCATGGGCTCATGCACCGACTTGCGCGGGATGATGCCGGGCGCCTTGACGTCCGCCACGCTGCGCGTCGCGGTTTCGATCGGGCCCTTGCCGTCAAGCGGATTGCCAAGCGCGTCGACGACACGGCCCAGAAGCTGGTCACCGACGGGAACGTCCACAATGGCGTTGGTCCGCTTGACCACGTCGCCTTCTTTGATGTCACGGTCGGATCCGAAGATCACGACGCCGACGTTGTCGCTTTCCAGGTTCAGCGCCATGCCGCGGATACCACCGGGGAATTCGACCATTTCACCGGCCTGCACGTTGTCGAGGCCGAACACCCGGGCGATCCCGTCACCGACGCTGAGCACGCGCCCAACTTCGGAAACTTCGGCTTCCTGACCGAAGTTCTTGATCTGGTCCTTAAGGATCGCAGATATCTCTGCAGCTTGGATACCCATTTATCCGACCTCTTTCATTGCATTCTGGAGGGAGGCGAGCTTCGAACGGATCGAGGTGTCGATCATGGTCGAGCCCAGCTTGACGATCATTCCGCCGATGAGTGTTTCATCGACGCTGGTCTTTAGAGAAATGTCCTTGCCGGCACGCTCGCGCAGCAGAGCGATCAGCTTGTCGGCCTGAACATCGGACAACGCCACCGCACTGCTGACCTCTGCCGTGACAAGGCCGCGGTGATCCGCGATCTTGAGGCGCAAGGAGTCCAGGAGTTGCGGCAAGACAAACAGGCGGCGTTTCTGCGCCATCAGGGCCAGGCCCTTGTGCATCACGTCTGCCAGACCCATCTTGTCTGCAATCGCCGCAATTGCCGCTTCCTGGTCGGAGCGCGATACAAGCGGAGAGGAAATCAAAGTGCGGAGATCTTCACTGTCCGTGAGGGCCGTCGCCAGATCATCGACGCTGGTTTCAAGACTGTCGAGGTTGCTTTCTTCATTCGCAATCTCGAAAATCGCAGCGGCATAGCGAGCAGCAATACCGGCGGAAATCGAAGCTGGTTCGGACACGTCCACCCTTCCGATCTTTCTGGCCCGGCCCATACTGAAGCGCAGGCGCAGGCATGTTGATTGACCCCGATGACCCTGGGGCGGCAAAATCAGCGTGGGTCTAGCAGAGGCTCCCCAACCCCGCAACACGCATTTATGCATTACCTGCACGCCAAAATTACGCTGATATGAGGCGATTAGACAGACTGCGACGTTTGCACCCGCAGCAAAGCACGAAACGCCTAGGATTTAGGCGCATCTTGGTGATTCCCCGAAGCGCATTGTTACAGCGCAGCAGCGCTCAGACCGGTTTCGGCACCGGATCGGCAATTCCGTCGAGAATATGCAGCGGCGCGCGTTCGCTGCGCCGCTCGATCGTCCCGCGCGGCGGATGGACGCGCTTGGACGCCTCGACCATAAAAACACCGCCCGCGAGCCGCGTTGGCATGCTGCTGCCCATGCGCTCGATCAGACGTCCGGACTTTTGCCAGAACCGCCGGTTGGTCGGGGGCTGGTAAAGCGCCGCGGCATGGCGTTCGGGCAGAAACGCATGCTTTTTCAACTGCGCTTCGAACTGACCCAGCGTGTAGGGCCGCCCATACCCGAACGGCGTCTGATCCGATCGCGACCACAGGCCCGCCCGGTTGGGCACGATAAACACGGCCTTGCCCCCCGGACCCAGGACCCGCCAGCATTCTTCGAGCAGTTCTGACGGATGTTCGGATGTCTCCAATCCGTGCAAAACGACCAGCCGGTCGATGTGACCTGTTTCAAAGGGCCAGGCTGTCTCTTCGATCAGAACCGAGACATTGGGCTGCCCGGCGGGCCAGGGCATCACGCCTTGCGGACCGGGCATTGGCGCGATGACCCGCCGGGCGTCCTTCAGAAACGGGCGCAGGAGCGGCACCGCAAAGCCAAAGCCTGCGACCGTCATTCCCTTTGCATCCGGCCAGAATTCCTCCAGCCGGGCGCGCAGCGACACCTGCGCCGTCCGGCCCAGAGTGCTCCGGTAATAAAAGTTGCGCAGGTCTTGCACGTCGAGATGCATTGCGGGCGGCTCAGCGATCGGTCAGTCTTGGAGCAGACCTTAGCAGCGCGGGAAGGAAAGACCATGCCTCTTGAGATCGTAACCATCCCGTGCCTGAGCGATAACTATGCGTTTTTGGCCCATGATGCGGCAAGCGGTCAGACGGCGTTGATCGACGTGCCGGACGCCGCGCCGATCCTCGCCGCCCTGACCGCGCGCGACTGGGATCTGAGTCATGTTCTGATTACCCACCATCATGACGATCACGTCCAGGGACTGGCCGACGTTCTGGCCGCCCATCCCAAAGCACAAGTGGTCGGCAACAGCGCCGACGCAAAGCGCCTGCCAAAGCTCGATCAGGCCGTAAGCGCGGGCGATACACTGACGGTGGGCGGTGACACGGGCGTCGTGATCGACGTCTCCGGCCACACGATCGGTCATATCGCCTACCATTTTCCGCAAAGTTCGGCCGCCTTTACCGCCGACAGCCTGATGGCCCTGGGCTGTGGCCGGGTGTTCGAGGGCACCATGCCGATGATGTGGGCCTCGCTGTCCAAGCTGGCGGCGCTGCCACAGGACACCGTGATTTATTCGGGACATGAATATACTCAGGCCAACGGGCGCTTCGCGCTCTCGGTCGATCCAGACAACCCCGCGCTGAAAGAACGGGTGGCGCAGATTGCCGCCGCGCGGGCGCAGGGCCAGCCGACCGTGCCTTCGACATTGGAGCAGGAAAGAGCCACCAACCCGTTCCTGCGCGCGACAGAGCTGGCAGACAGCCTTGGCCTGACAGACGCAGCGCCCGAGGACGTGTTTGCAGAGATCCGGCGCCGCAAGGACAGGTTTTAGGCCGTGGTCAGCCTGTGGCACCGGATTCGGCGGTCGGGCGACGCGACGTCGCACCCATTGGTTTCCGAAGCCGGGCAAGTCCCGACCTCACGCGCGCGCCGCGCATCGGATCGAAACAATTTCGCATGGGGCCTGAAAACCCGCAGTGAGACACTATATAAAGCAGCCCGTGACCCTTTAACCCAGGAAATGCGCGTTGGTTCGGGCTGGTTAGAGCCGAAACAGCGCAGAAGCAGATCCGCCCCAATTCTGTTCTTCCGTGCAGACTGAGCGCCAAATGTGATCGCGCAAGCGCAGAAAAAACTTGAAGCCCATCGCCGATCAACCAAACTCTAACTCAATGAGCACATGGTTGGACTCGGGGAAGAACGCCCGTACCGTCCCCGAAACCGGCCCAGATTAGAGGAGCACGCCAGGTGCCATCATTTTCGAACTCCCTCGAGCAGGCCATTCATGCAGCGCTGGCATTCGCGAATGAACGCCGGCACGAATTTGCAACGCTGGAACATCTTCTTCTTGCATTGCTCGACGAACCCGACGCTGTGCGGGTGATGAAAGCTTGCAATGTCGAACTCGACGAGCTGCGCTCGACACTGCTGGAATTCATCGACGAAGAACTGGCCAATCTGGTCACGGACGTCGATGGCTCCGAAGCGGTGCCCACTGCGGCGTTCCAACGGGTCATTCAGCGGGCGGCGATTCACGTCCAAAGCTCCGGGCGTACCGAAGTCACCGGCGCGAATGTGCTGGTCGCGATCTTTGCCGAACGGGAAAGCAATGCCGCCTACTTCCTGCAAGAGCAGGAAATGACGCGCTATGATGCGGTCAACTTTATCGCGCACGGCGTGGCCAAGAACCCCGCGTTTGGCGAAGCCCGTCCCGTGCAGGGCGCCGACTCGCAGCAGGAAGAGACCTCGCAAGCCAGCCAACCCGAAGATGACGGCAAGGAAAGCGCACTCGCCAAGTATTGCGTGGATCTCAACGCCAAGTCGCGTGAGGGCAATGTTGACCCGCTGATCGGACGCGACGGCGAAGTTGAACGCTGCATTCAGGTGCTGTGCCGCCGCCGCAAGAACAACCCGCTGCTGGTGGGTGATCCGGGCGTTGGCAAGACCGCCATCGCCGAAGGTCTGGCGCGCAAGATCGTTGCCGGCGAAACGCCCGAGGTGTTGTCAAACACGACAATCTATTCGCTGGATATGGGCGCGCTTCTTGCCGGCACCCGGTATCGCGGCGATTTCGAAGAGCGCCTCAAAGCCGTGGTGAGCGAACTTGAAGAACACCCCGATGCGGTGCTCTTCATCGACGAAATCCACACGGTGATCGGCGCGGGCGCGACCTCGGGCGGGGCAATGGATGCCTCCAACCTGCTCAAGCCCGCCTTGCAGGGCGGCAAGCTGCGCACCATGGGCTCCACCACGTACAAGGAGTTCCGCCAGCACTTCGAAAAGGACCGGGCGTTGTCCCGCCGGTTCCAGAAGATTGACGTCAACGAGCCTTCGGTGGACGACACCGTTAAAATCCTCAAAGGGCTGAAGCCTTATTTTGAGGAACATCACGCGCTCAAATATACCTCCGACGCGATCAAGACCGCGGTGGAACTTTCGGCGCGCTACATCCATGACCGCAAATTGCCGGACAAGGCCATCGACGTGATCGACGAAGCGGGTGCGGCACAGCATCTGCTGACCGAAAACAAGCGGCGCAAAACGATTGGTGTGAAGGAGATCGAGGCCGTTGTTGCCAAAATCGCCCGCGTCCCGCCCAAGACGGTCTCCAAGGACGATGCCGAGGTGCTGAAGGATCTCGACCAGACCCTCAAGCGGGTGGTCTTCGGGCAGGACAAGGCGATCGAAGCGCTGGCCTCGGCCATCAAACTGTCGCGCGCGGGTCTGCGCGAACCCGAAAAGCCCATCGGCAACTATCTGTTCGCCGGTCCCACGGGCGTGGGTAAAACCGAGGTGGCCAAGCAACTGGCGGATAGCCTGGGCGTGGAACTTCTGCGCTTCGACATGTCCGAATACATGGAGAAACACGCCGTTTCGCGCCTGATCGGGGCGCCTCCGGGATATGTCGGGTTCGATCAGGGCGGTCTTTTGACCGACGGCGTCGATCAGCATCCCCATTGTATCCTCCTTCTTGACGAGATCGAGAAGGCGCATCCGGATGTCTACAACATCCTTTTGCAGGTGATGGACCACGGCAAACTTACCGACCACAACGGCCGGACGGTGGACTTCCGCAACGTGGTGCTGATCATGACCTCCAACGCCGGCGCTTCGGAGCAGGCCAAGGAAGCCATCGGCTTTGGGCGTGACCGCCGCGAAGGCGAGGATACTGCGGCGATTGAACGGACGTTTACGCCGGAATTCCGCAACCGCCTGGACGCCGTGATCTCCTTCGCACCGCTGCCCAAAGAGGTGATTCAGCAGGTGGTCGAGAAGTTCGTGCTTCAGCTTGAAGCTCAGTTGATGGACCGCAACGTGACGATCGAATTGCTTCCAGAGGCTGCGAAATGGCTGGGCGACAAGGGTTATGACGACAAGATGGGCGCGCGCCCGCTTGGACGTGTGATCCAGGAGAACATCAAGAAGCCACTGGCCGAAGAACTGCTTTTTGGCAAGCTTGCCAAAGGTGGCGTGGTCAAGGTCGGCGTCAAGGACGGCGCCATCGATCTGAGAATCGAAGGCCCCGGCAAGCCCCAGATCTCCGGGGACAAGCCGCCGCTGCTGACAGCAGAGTAATGTATCGCACGGGTCTGGCCGTGATTCTGTCGCGCGCCGCATATCCTGCGGCGGGCGACGGCGGTTTGCAGATGCCGGTGGACTGCACGCTGGGTGAGAGCTGCTACATCCAGCACTTGCCGGATCGCGACCCCGGCCCCGAGACCCGGGATTTCCTCTGCGGTGGACTGACATATGACGGTCACGGCGGCACGGACTTCGCACTTCCCACCTACAAAGCGATGGCCGCCGGCGTGGATGTGCTGGCCGCAGCGGATGGGGTGGTCAAAGGGATCCGCGACGAGATGCCAGATCAGCTTTACACGCCGGATCACGATGCCCAGATCAGTGGCCGGGACTGCGGAAACGGCGTCCTGATTGATCATGAGGATGGCTGGCAGACCCAGTATTGCCATCTCAAACTGGGATCTGTCGCCGTTCAGCCGGGGGACCGTGTCACCACCGGAGAGGCTTTGGGCCAGATTGGCCTGTCCGGCAAAACGCAATTCCCGCATATGCATTTGTCGGTGCGCAAGAACGGGACCACAATCGACCCGTTTCTGCCCTCCGACGCCGCATGTGGCACGTCCGGCGCGGATCTCTGGGCCACCACGCCGCAGGTCTCACCGGGCGGCCTGATCTATGCAGGCTTTGCGCCGGGTCTGCCGGAGTTTGAGGCCATCAAGGCCGGAACGGCCGACGCATCCGGGCTGATGCGCGATGTGCCTGCCCTTGTCCTTTTCGGCTTTACCTACGGCAGTCAGACCGGCGATATCCTGCGTCTGGAGATCACCGGCCCGAACGGTCCGTTTCTGGAAAAAGACATTGTCCTGCCAAAACCGCAGGCCCAGCTGTTCCGCGCAGCCGGACGCCGCCTGACGGAGGCAAACTGGTCGCCCGGACACTACACGGGCGTTGTCACGATGCTCCGGGGCGAAGAGATATTGGCCCGTCAGCAGGTCACGACCGAGGTGCGCTAGAGCACCCTACTTTTCAGTAAACTTCAGCTCGATTCGCCGGTTTTGCGCCCGTGCCTCTGCGGTATCCTCGGGATTGATCGGCTGATACTCCCCAAAACCGTTGGCCGACAGGCGTTCGGGCGGAATGTCGAGAAAATCGACCATGTAGCGCACAACGGAAAGCGCGCGCGCCTGGCTCAGTTCCCAATTGTCGCTAAATGCGGCAAAGCCGGTGATTGGGACATTGTCGGTGTGACCGTCCACCCGGATGATCCAGTTGATCCCGTCCGGAATGTCATCGGCGACCTCACGCAGGATCCGCGCGATCTTGGCGATCTCAAAGCGGCCCTCGGCGGTCAGGTCTGCCCCACCGGACGGAAAGAGAACCTCGGAGGAAAACACAAAACGGTCGCCGACGATCTGGACTCCGTCCTGCGACCCCAGAACGTCGCGCAACCGGCCGAAAAAGTCCGACCGGTAGCGCTCCAGATCGGTGGTTTCTTCTTCCAGTCGTTGCGTCTCTTCGGCCAATCGAGCGGCCTCGGCCTCGGCGACCCGCCGCGCCTCCTCTTCCAGCTGACGCCGGCGCCGTTCTTCGGAGGCGGCGCGGGCCAGCGCGGTATTGAGATCGGACCCAAGCGATTGCAGTTGCACTTGCGCTTCCGCGTCGCGCACGTTCGCCGCGTCCAATAGGCCCTGCAGCTGGTTCAACTGGGTGCGCAACGCGGCAACCTGCTGGTTCAACAGCTCGGTCTGGCGCTGCGCCTCACCCGAGATATTTTCCTGCGCCGACAAGGAGTCCCGCGCCGTGGCCAACAGAACCGCGCGCTGCTCTGCCAGTGACAATTGCGCCTCGGCATCCGCCTCCGCCTTGGCCTGCGCCGCCAGAGCCGCCATCAGGCGCGATTGCAAAACCTCACGGTCCGAGGCGGCCGCCTGTGCACGTTCCAGCGATTCCAGCGCCATGAGCAGACGTTCTTCCACCGTGGACTGGCTTTCCGCGGTTTCGGCAACCGACGCGCGGGCTTCGGTCAGTTGCACCTGCAACGCCGCCAGGCGTGCGTCCGAGGCACTGCGGGCCTCTGCGTTCTGCGCCTCCAGGCGCGCCACTTCGGAGACGAGCGTTGCCTGGGTTTCATCGCGTTCTGCGGTCAGAGACGCAATCTGAGCCAGCAAGGCCGCCCGGGTGCGTTCGGCTTCGCCCAGCAAGGTCGAACGCTCTTCGGCAAAGGCCTGCTGCGCGGCCGTCAGTTCATCGCGCAACCGGGTCAGGGCCGCTTCCACCGCAGCGCGGGCGGCGGCTTGTTCTTCCGCCGCCGTCAGACCGGCCTCAATTGTATCGCTCTGGGCATCCCGTTCGGATTCCAGCGCCGCCAACCGGGCCAGCAGAGCGGTTTCCGTTTCACCCGCTGCAGTTTCCAGGGCGGCCCGCTCAGACGCAAAGGCGGCCTGTTCGGCGGCGCGTTCGGATTGGAGCCGGGCAAGTTCTGCCTCCAGCGCCAGTCGGATCGCGTCCGCTTCAGCCTGGGCGGCGGACAATTCAGCCGTCAGGGTGGCCCTTGTGGTCGCGCTTTCCTGGCGAATGCGGGACAGGTCGGCCTGCAAGGCATCCAACGTGCTGGTGTTTTCGGACTGCGTGACCTCCATCTGGGCCAGAACCTCGGTCAGCCGCTCCGCCAATTCATCGCGTTCCTGCGCACGGGTCGACGCGGTATCCAGTGCTCCGAGCGCATCGGCAAGTCGCGTGTCGAGATCCAATTTGGCCGCTTCTGCGGCGGCCAGCAGGGTCAGGGTGTCTTCCGCCTCCTGCCGCTGCGCTTCAAGCGCCATGGTCATGGCCGTCAGCTCTGCATCGGCGTCTTCCAGGCGTGCTCGCAGCGCTTTCGCGGCTTCCGCCTCCGCAAGCCGGGCCGCTTCTTCACGGGTGAGTTGATCTTCGAGTTCCGCGGCACGGTTCGCCTGCGTATCGGCCTGGCTTTCAAGATCGGCAATCAGAGCTTCCAGGGCCTCACGGCGCGCCGCCGCGAGCCGCGCGGCTTCGACCTGCGAGTCGATCTCCGAGCGGGATTGGGCCAAAGCAAGATTGAGCGCATCCTGTTCGGAGAGGAGCTCTGCCTGCTGGTCCGCAAGTGCGGCGCGTTCGGCTTCCAAGGCGGTCTGGGTGTCCTGCAAAACGGCAATCTGATCCCGGTCCTGCGTCTGGCTGGCCAGAAGCGTTGCGACCTGCGCTTCGAAGGACGAAATTTCCGTACGCGCCGCCTCCAATTCAACCGTCTTTGCGTCGCGCTCCGCCGTCAGAGCCGAGATTGAGGCCTGCGCGGTTTGCAAGGCGGCCTGGGTGTCCGCCAGATTGGATTGGGTATCGATCAAGGTGGCGTTGAGCGCCCCCATCCGGGCCTCCAGCTGGGTGGACTCCCGTTCCTCCAGCCCAAGGGCCCGGGCCAATGCGCTCACCTCCGAGGACAATTCGTCAAGCTCGTTCTCTTGACCCGTGATGGTTTCGCGAAGAACAAATTGAACGATCATGAAAATCGTCAGCACGAACATCAAGACCAGCAACAGGCCGGTCATCGCATCCACAAAGCCGGGCCAGATCGAAGCCTGGAACCGGTGCCCGGTGCGGCGGGAGAGCGCCATGGCTTACCCGTCTCCTTCCGCGCGCTGCGCTCGTCCCGCACGCAGCGGGCGGGGGCCCGGCGCGGGTGCCGCGTCACCGCGACCCTGCGGCGCCAGAGCGCGGGCGAGAATATCGATGTCCTTGCGGAGTTCGGCCATGCTTTCCTGTCGTCCCGCAGACATCTCTTCGAGGATGCGCAGCATCTGGACATCGATGGAGCGCAGCCGCATCCGGCTCTCCGCATCGATCCCCTCGCCGGCAACGGCGCCCTGCTGTGACAGAAGCTCGACAAGCTGGTTCTGGCCATCGGCCACCCGGTTGAGGGCTTCAGCCGACTGGTCGCGCTGGTCGAGACGCTCGGTCATCTGCGACACCGCATCCGCCAGATTGCCAAGTTTGTCGTCCACCAAGGCCCGGCTGGCGTCGGACTCGGCGAACATTTCCTGCAGGGCGGTCATGTTCTGGTTCATCTGATCGAGCATGGCGCCCACGGCGCCGACCTCAGCCGAGGTTTCCCCGTCTGCCGCAAAGCCGACACGGGTGATCGAGCTGAGCCATTCCTCAAGTTCGCGGTAAAACCGGTTCTGTCCATGACCGGCAAAGAGCTCCAGAAGCCCGACGACCAGCGAGCCCGCCAGACCAAGAAGCGAAGAGGCAAAGGCCACGCCCATACCACCCAGTTGGCTTTCAAGGCCCGACATAAGCCGGTTGAAGATATCAACGCTGGCTTCGCCTTCTTGCGGCGCCAGCGAGCGTATCGTGTCGACCACCGCCGGAACCGTCGTGGCCAAACCGTAGAACGTACCCAAAAGACCCAGGAAAATCAAAAGGTTGACGATGTAGCGCGTGATTTCGCGCAGCTCGTCAATCCGCGTGGCCACGGAATCGAGAATCGAGCGCGTCGATGAAGACCCGAGCTGCATCCGGGCCTCGCGCGAGCGCAGCATGCTGGCCAGCGGCGCCAGGATCCGGGGCACCCGCAGGGAATCCGTGGTTTCTCCGGACGCGAAATGCTCAATCCAGCGCACCGAGCCAATCAGTTGGAGCACCTGCCAGAAACAGGCGACAACACCAATGAAAAAGACCAACAGGATGAAACCGTTCAGCCACGGATTGGCTTCAAACACCGGCAGCACCCGAGGCAGCGCAAGAAAGGCGCCGGCGCCGGACAGGAGAATGACCATGAGCATCAGAAAGATCTGACGAATAGGTTGAGAAAAATGAGGTCTGGCCTGGCGGCCCGGCTGCGCCATGCGCTGCTCCTGAACGTCGTTAAACTGCAGGGAACTTACAGAATTTTATTGCTTAGAGCCAAGAGATTATGCCGCAAGGCAGCGAACGCGGTGCGTTAACCAATCGAGATCCGCATCCGGCAATCCCAATTCGGCCAAATGCCGGGCGGTATTGTAGAGGTACTCTGTATTGGGGCCGCGTCCGCCAATGGCCCTGGAAATGATCCGGGCTTGCTCTTCCAGGGTCAGATGCCCGCAATACTGACGATGGGCGCGATCGATCACATAGGTCACGGCAGTGACCGTCTCGCCGCTGTCGAGCTGCACCTCAAGCGTCTTTTCCAGATAGGCCGAAGACACCAGTTCGCGGTCACGCAAATAGGCCAGGGTGGCCTCCTCGACGCCGGGTTCGACCATCAGCGCCTGGCCGCTGCAGGCGCCGTCATCGGCGGCGTCCAGCGCCAGAACCAGTCCGGGATGCGCCTCGGTGCCGCGGTGATGGATGGAATACATGCAAAAGGACCGATGCCAGCCCGGCAATGTCGCCAGAGCCTGACGGGCAACGGGAAATCCCGGATCCCAAAGCAGTGAGGCATAACCAAACACCCACATCGTCATCTTGCACCTCCGAGGAAATCCGCGTCTATAAATCGGAAAGATCCGCCGAAGGAAAGGGCCGTCTCAATGCGGGTGATCAAGGTTTTAGTCGCGCTGATCGTGTTTTGGGCGCTTCTGTGGGGCGGTGCGGCCTGGATGCTGCGATCCAGCATCACTGGCTGGTTCGAAGCGCGCGCGCAGGATGGCTGGCAGGCAGAATACGCGGGGGTCGAAACCGGCGGTTTCCCGTTGCATCACATCACCACCCTGATTGAGCCGGCGCTGGCAGACCCCGGCAGCGGGCTGGCCTGGAGCGCCGATCAGATCAGTTTTGAAAGCCCGGCCGCCTGGCCCGGGCGTCAGGACCTGCGGTTTGCGCCAACGCCGCAGTACATCTCCTATTTCGACGACACCCATGTTCTGACGGCCGCTGACATGGTGGCGGTGCTGGATCTGGCTGTCGGACCATCCCTGCAACTCGAAGGCATGGGTCTGAGCGCCAATGCCTGGAGCCTGGTGCAGGACGAAACCCCTCTGGCGGAGGCCTCCGGTCTGACAATGGTGATGGTGCAGGACGCGTCGGTTCATGAGACCTATACCATCCAATTCGACAGCCCGGACTTTACCCCGGGCCCCACGCTGCGGCGGGTCATGGCCGCAGACAGTCTGCCGGACCGGTTCGACTCCTTGCAAATGGACATGGTTGTGACCTTCGATCGTCCATGGGACCGGCGCGCGCTGGATGAGCGGCGCCCGCAACCGCGCCGGCTGGATCTCAAACTGGCCGAAGTGGCCTGGGGTCCACTCAGGATTTCGGCAACCGGCGGGTTCGACGTCGACGCGACGGGTCAGCCGGATGGCGTTATCTCGATTAGGGCCGAAAACTGGCGGGACATGCTGCAGATGGCCGAAATGGCCGGCGCCCTGCCACCGGCGGCCGTCCAGTCGGCCGAACGCGCCCTGGGCTTTGTGGCCCGGTTGGGCGGGCGGGCCGACACGCTGGATGTGCAGCTCAATGTCACCGACGGCATCGTGGCGCTAGGACCATTGCCGCTTGGCCCCGCTCCACGGTTGATCCTGCGCTAGGTCCCGCTAGCGACAGTAGGTTCCGCTGCGATACCGCGCGGTGTCCATATGGAAATGATCGCGGTGATAGGCGTCCGCCTTTGGGCCAAGCACCGTGCCAAACGGCCCGCAGGCCGCGGCGTGCGCTTTGGACAGGGACTTGCCATGCTTGCCCCGGCCCCAATCGTGCAGCACCGACGCCTGATCCCCGCTGCGCAGCACAAAGGCTGAGATGTCGATCGCCCGGCCCTTGGCGTGTTCCGACAGTTTTGCGCCGGCCTTGTTGTTGCGCGTCCGGCAAGCATAATGGGCTGCCACCTTCAGCTCGACCACTCTCTTGTTGAACGCCGGCTGGACGCCCTTGTCGATCCAACGTTTCAGCGCCTTGGCGGTGTCACAGGTCATCAGCGCCGACTGGCTCAGGCGCACATCAGACACCGAGGTCACCCGGACTGCCTCGGGGATAAAGCAACCGCCCCCCTTGCCATAGTCGCCCACGACCTTGCCCTGAATGTCGATGTCGCCGCACACCGAGCCCTTGCGCTTTTTGCGTTTCCCAAAGAGCGCCTGTTGCACGACGCTATCGGGACGGAAGATCGGGCGCAGTGAGTTGGCCGGACTGAACACCGGATCGGTGTTGACCCGCGCGGCCACCGCAAACACCTGTTCGGACAGCGGGCGCGCCTCGGGCCGGATGTCAGGCCACTGGGAGGGTGTTGACTGCGGCAGTGGCACCTTGGCCACCACCAAAAGATCCGTCGCCGTCGCCGCGCGTGTCACCTGAGCAACAGGTCTGAGGGCCGGATGTAGGGATTGCCCCGGTGCGTCCGCCCTGCCCTGCGCGGCGCAGACGGACCAGGTGGCAAGAACCATCCCAATCGCCGCCGCCGCTCTCATTCGTCGGTGGCTCCCCGCCCGAAGTTCGGCGCGGAGGTGTCCTGCCCCGCCTCGATAATCCCGCGCCGGATTTCCCGGGTGCGGGTGAAATAATCAAACAGCAAGTCTCCGTCCCCCGTTCGGATGGCCCGTTGTAGTGCGAACAATTCTTCGGTGAAACGGCCGAGAATTTCCAGTGTTGCATCCTTGTTATTCAGGAATACGTCCCGCCACATGGTCGGATCACTGGCGGCAATCCGCGTAAAGTCGCGGAAACCCGCCGCCGAATACTTGATCACCTGGCTATCGGTGACCCGCCGCAGGTCATCGGCAACGCCCACCATCGTGTAGGCAATCAGGTGCGGCGTGTGTGATGTGACGGACAAGACCAAATCATGATGATCAGGATCCATGGTCTCGACATTGGCGCCCAACGCTTCCCAAAACCGTATCAGCCGGTCACAGGCCGCGGGATCGGTGCCCGCCACCGGGGTGAGCAGCGTGTAGCGATTGTCAAAAAGGGACGCGAACCCAGAACGGGGCCCGGAATGCTCGGTCCCGGCCAGAGGATGGCCCGGTACGAAATGCACTGTCTCCGGCAGGTGCGGATTCACCACCTCGATCACCTGGCGCTTTACCGAACCGACATCCGTCACGGTCGCCCCTGCCTTCAGTGTCGGACCTATGGCAACGGCCACCCGTTCCATCGCGCCAACCGGCACGGCCAGGACGATAAGGTCGGCCCCCTCGACCGCCTCTTCGAGTGTGTCACAGACCGTGTCGCAAAGACCGATATCGCGCGCCGTTGACCGGGTTTCGTCCGACCGGGCGTAGCCGGCAACATGGCCCGCGCAACCCGCCCGTTTCATCGCCCAGAACATGGACGATGCAATCAGCCCCAAGCCAATCAGTGCCACGCGGTCATAAATCACTGCCATTTTGTTCTGTCCAATCGGCGTCAGGCGGCTTTGAAACCACGCACCGCCTCGGCGACACGGTGGCAGGCGGCCTCATCGCCGACGGTGATGCGCAAGGCTGACGGCAGATTGAAACTGCCGCAGTAGCGCACCAGAAGACCATGCGATTGCAGGTGCTCAAGGCAGCCTTTCGCGTCTTCGGGGCTCGAAAAACGCGCCAGAATGTAGTTGCCGCACGAACTGTCAGACGGCACGCCAGCCTCCGCCAGCGCTTCGGCCAGCCAAGCGCGCCATCGGCTGTTTTCGCGCCGGCAATGGGTCACCCAGTCTTGATCCCGCACCGCCGCCTCGGCCGCCATCAGCGCGGTCGCCGAGAGATTGAATGGCCCGCGCAGCCGGTTGAGGACGTCGATGACATGCGCCGGGCCATAGCCCCAGCCGATGCGCAACCCGCCAAGGCCGTAGACCTTGGAAAAGGTCCGGGTCATGACGACGTTCTGGCGCGTCTCGACGAGGCTGGCGTGGCCGTCAAAGCCCTCGACAAATTCCACATAGGCACCGTCCAGAACCAGCAATGCTTGCTCTGGCAGACCATCGGCCAGACGGGCAATCTCGGCCTGCGAGATCATGGTCCCGGTTGGATTGTTCGGATTGGCGACAAAGACCAGCCGGGTTTTTTCGGTACATGCCGCGAGCATGGCATCCACGTCCGTCACACGGTCGCGTTCGGGCACCTCAACCGGCGTGCCCCCCGCGCCGAGGGTGGATATCCGATACATGCCAAAGCAATGCGCCGAATGGATCACCTCGGTGCCCGGGCCGACATAGGCCTGGCAAAGGAATGCAATGATCTCATCCGATCCGACACCACAGATGATGCGATCCGCCGCGAGGCCATAGACTTCGGAAATCGCGCTGCGCAGCGGCGCGTGATCGGCCGAGGGATAGAGTGTCAGGTGTCCCGCGCTCGCCTTGACGGCCTCAACAGCCGCCGGCGCGGGTCCCAGGGGGTTTTCGTTCGATGACAACTTAATCACATTGGCCACACCCTCCACGTGGGCTTTCCCGCCCTGGTAGAGCGCGATGTCCATAATGCCCGGTTGGGGTTGGATAAGTGTCATAATCAGACCTCCTGCGTTGCAACCTCATACCGGTGCGCCCAAATGTTGAAAAGCAACAAACCGTGGCAGGTTCACGTGACCGTCATTTTAGCTAGACTAAATGACGGGCGGACGGCGGAAATGAGGGCCTTATGTTGAAGAAGTTGTTGGTGATCCTGGTACTGGTGGCCGGAGCAGCCATTTTTGTGGGTGCGATCTCGGATCGTGCCGGAGGCCCGGGCGGCACCGAGTTGCGCATCGTTTCGGGCTCGGAGAACCGCGCTTTGGAGCCCGTTGTCATGGAATGGGCTCAGGCCAACCGGGTCAATGTCGACATGTCGTATCTGGGTTCGGTCGATATAGCGCGCGCCCTCGCTGACGGCACCGCCTCCCCCTACGATGCGGTGTGGCCGGCCAACTCGCTCTGGATTGAGCTGGGCGATGTCAGCAAGGTCGTCAAACACCGTGAGAGCGTGCTGCGTTCGCCCGTCGTGCTGGGCCTGAAGCGCTCAATTGCCGAGGATCTCGGATGGATCGGGCGCAATGACATTACCATCCAGATGATCCAGGATGCGGCCCGCGACAACGCATTCCGACTGGCAATGACATCGGCCACACAGTCGAATTCCGGCGCCTCGGCCTATTTCGGCTTTCTCTACGCGCAAGCCGATGATCCGGACCTTCTGACCATGGCGCATCTCCAGGATCCCGAGGTGCTGGATGGCGTTCAGGATCTTCTTGCGCAGATGGACCGGTCCTCCGGATCCTCCGGCTGGCTCAAGGACAGTTTCGTTGAAAACCCGCAGGCCTACGATGCGATGTTCAACTACGAAGCGCTGATGATCGAGGCCAACCAGGCCTTGCTCGATGCCGGCCAGGAGCCGCTTTACGTGATTTACCCGGCCAATGGCCTGTCGGTCGCGGACAGCCCTTTGGGCTATGTTGACAAGGGCGATGCGGCAAAGGAAGAGAGCTTTCTGGCGCTACAGGCCCATCTGGCCACGCCGGATGTGCAGAAGGCTCTGTCAGATCTGGGCCGGCGGGCCGGCTTGATCGGGCTGATGTCGGATCAGGCGGATCCACGGGTCTGGAACCGCGACTGGGGCATTGACCTGGACCGGCAGATTGCGCCGGTGCCGACACCGGCACCAGAGGTCATCGCGGAAGCCCTGCGGCTCTACCAAACCGAGCTGCGAAAACCCTCAATGACGATTTGGGTGCTGGATACCTCCGGGTCCATGGAAGGGCAGCCGCTTGCGGACCTCAAGTCCGCAATGCGCCTGTTGCTGGATCCCGAGGCGGCGGCGGTCAATCTGCTGCAGCCCTCGGGTCGCGACGTTACGGTGATCCTGCCCTTCAACCACGAGACCGGAGCGCCGACACTTGTCGAAGGGTCGACGCCGGAGGATTTGGCAGCGGCGCTGGACCGGGTCGAGCGCCTGCAGGCCGATGGCGGAACCGATCTGTACCGCGCGCTCTGGACCGCCTTTGAACTGCTGCGCCCCTATCATGAGGATCGAACGCTCTACGATTACCTGCCGGCCGTTGTCGCCATGACCGATGGCGCATCTGATACGATCAACCGCGAGGCCTTCCTGGGATACGCCAACAGGTCCGGATTTGCATCGGACGTGCCCATCCATTCCATCGCCTTCGGCAATGCGGACGAAGACCAGCTGAAAGAATTGTCCGATGTCACAATCGGGCGCATGTTCACAGCGGGCAATGACCTGTCCAAAGCGTTGCGATCGGCCAAGGGGTACAATTGATGACCCTGGCGGAAGTTCCGCGTCAGATCCTGGCCGGAGGGCTCGCATCGGCGGCCTTTCTCTCCTTGTTCTTCGGCTTGCAGCTGAATGTCGGCGTGTCCTTGGCATTGGCGGTCGTTGTCTATGGCGCGTTCCTGTTGTTGATCCGGCGGCGCCCGACTCTGGCCGAGCAAATCGTGGACACGCGCATCTCGCGGGCCGACATCAAGGCGTCGGCCGATGCGCTGAATGACGCGGCGGAGCGCATTACCGATGCGGCCGAGGCCGTGCCGTCCTCGGAGCGCCACACCCTGGAGCGCATGGGCGAGTTGCTCCGGGCGATCCGCGACCATGTCTATGAGGACCCTCAGGACTATCGGTCGACGCGGCGCTTTGTGCAGGCCTACCTGCCGACGATCATCGAAAGCATCGAAGGCTATGCCCGGCTGTCGCGCCAGAGCCGGGGCGCGCAGAGCGCGCGTCTGGCGTCGCTCGGGGCACGCATCCAGACCTATTTGCCGCTTCTTGAACAGATTGAGCACGCCTGCCTGGAGAATGACTTTGCCGAGCTTGAAGCCCAGGTTGATGCGCTCGCCACACAATTGGACCGGAGACTGCGATGAACCGAACCGTCCTTGGACTTGGTATTTTGGGCGTGGTGGCCGGGATCGCAGTGGGCGTGTCCCAGTTTGACCTGGGCGGCTTGTCCCGCCAGATCGAAACCCGCGATCCGGTCAACGTGTCCATTTACTTTGGCGGCGAGAAATCGGCGCTCTTGAACAATGAACAGGTCAAACGGATCATTGAGGACCGCTACAAAATCGACCTTCAGGCGACCAAGGCCGGGTCGATCGAGATGTCGACCACGCTGGATGTGACCGGACGCGACTGTCTTTGGCCCTCCAACATGGTCGCGGTGGAGCTGGCCCGCGAAAGCGGGCGGACTGTGCTGGGGGACGAGACGATCTTCAACTCGCCGATCGTGTTTTATGCCTGGTCGGACGTGGCGGATGCTCTGGGCGCGCATGGCGCCGTCCGCGAAGGCCCAGACGGCGCCCTGCTCGCGGATGTCAGCAAGATCGGCGCCTTGATCGAAGATGGTGCGCGCTGGCAGGAGGATCTGGGCCTGACGATCTATGGCCCTTTCAAGGTGTTCTCGACGCACCCGGCGAAATCCAATTCGGGCAACATCTGGTCGGGTCTGCTGGCCACGGTGTTCAACGACGGCGCCACGCCGACCGAAGCGGATCTGCCGGTCTTGCTGCCACAGATCCGGACCTACTTCGAGGCGATGGGCCATATGGAGGCGTCCTCGGGAGACATCTTTGAGAACTTCCTGAAACAGGGCATGGGCGCGCGCCCCATCATCGTCGGTTACGAAAACCAGTTGGTGGAATTCCTGCAGGCCAACGCGGAATACGCCGAGATGATCAAATCGAAGATCCGGGTGATTTATCCAGAGCCCACGATCTTTGCGTCCCACCCGCTGATCTCGCTGAGCCCCGCCTGCGACCGGTTGGCCGAAGCCCTGATTGATCCGGATCTGCAAAGCATCGCCTGGGCGGAACACGGGTTCCGCACAGGGCTGATCGGCGTGGAAAACGATCCCGCGCAAATCACGGCGACATCCCTGCCCGAAACGGTGGCGCTG
>JBCDEC010000067.1:0-18886 GCA_039179965.1 Pseudomonadota bacterium | reverse complement strand
GCCGCCAGCACCGGCGGCAGGGTCTGGACCGAGTAGAACGTGCCCGACAGGAACGCCAGCGGGGTGACGACGAAATTGGTGATCGCCGCCATCTGATCGAACTTCTGCGCATAAAGCGCGGTGATCACGCCAAGCCCGCCCATCAGTGCCGAGCCCATCAGGACAAAGATCAGCGCGACCACAGGATGCGCCGGCCAGATCCCCATGAAGAGCCCCATGGCCAGCGCAATCGTGAGCCCGACCGCCAGCCCGCGCATGACGGCGCCCATGAGATAGCCGAACGTCAGTTCCGAGCCGGACAGCGGCGGCATCAGCGTATCAACGATGTTTCCCTGCGCCTTGGCCACCATGATCGAGGACGAGGAATTGGCGAAGGCGTTCTGGATCATCGTCATTGTCAGGATTCCCGGCGCGAGGAAGGTGACAAAGGGCACGCCCATGACATCGCCCCGCTGCGGCCCGATCGCCAGGGTGAAGATCATCATGAAAAGTCCCGCCGTCACCAAGGGAGCCAGCAGCGTCTGGGTCCAGACGGACATGAAGCGGCGGATCTCGCGTTCGACCAGGGTTTGCACGCCAATCCAGTTCACCTGGCCAAAGCGGCGGGCACCCAGCTCTTGATCGCTCATATCGGGGCTCCCTCCTGTCCTGGAACCGGTATCGCGTCACACCCGCGTTAGTCCAGCGCCTTGTAACTCCGCGCGCAGCGACTAAAATAGGGATCAACGAGAGATGTCGAGAGCGGCCGCCCGGAGCGGCCTGCTTTTTTTCAGAAAGGTCGCTGATGTCGTGGACGGACGAACGGGTTGAATTGCTCAAGAAGATGTGGGGCGAGGGCCAGTCGGCCTCTCAGATTGCCAAGGAACTCGGCGGGGTGACCCGCAACGCGGTGATCGGCAAAGTGCATCGTCTGGGCCTGTCCAACCGCTCCACCGGCGCTGCGCCGGCCTCCGCCGCCGCACCGGCCAAACCCGAAGCCAAACCCAAGGCGGCGGCAAAACCCGAGGTCAAGGCGAAGCCCGCGCCACAAGCGGACCGGGCGCCAACGTCCGGAGCCGATACGGCAGGTGAGGGGGAAACCCGCACGCCGGCGCGCAAGCAGATCATTCCCGCCGGTCAGCCGTTGCCGCCGCAGCCCTCGGCCAATGAGATCAGCCCCGAAGCGCTCGCCAAGGTGTCCGAAATCGAGAAGAAAGCCAAACGGCTGACGCTGATGGAATTGACCGAGCGCACCTGCAAATGGCCGGTGGGCGATCCTGCGACCGACGATTTCTGGTTCTGCGGTCTGCCGGCGCAGGCGGGAAAACCCTATTGCGACGCCCATGTCGGCGTTGCCTTTCAGCCGATGAGCGCGCGGCGCGACCGCCGCCGCTGATCTTGAGGCTGCATCACAAGACAACGCCCGGTCTGTGAAAAGACCGGGCGTTGTCTTGTTGGTGTGAGAGGCCTGGACGGCAGGCGCCAAACCGGGGTCGCACCCGGTCCGGCCCCGCGCATCCCTGCGTCAGTTCAACGGAGCGGAGGAGGTGAACTTGGGGATCGGGTTGCTCGAAGCGGGCGACGGGTCGATCGACGGCCAGTTGCCTTCGGCCAGTTCGATGTTGCCGGGGATGTCTTCTTCCCAGAAGCCGACGACAACATCCGTGATGTTCAGGTAGAGCTTGTCGTCGATCACCCGCCACAGGTTCGGATTGCCGGGCACCTTGCCGCCTTTGGAGACGCCATAGGCGCAATGGCCGTCATATTGCGGTGCGTATTTCGCGGGGTCGGCCAGGAACTTGTCGCGGTTGGCCTCGGACGAAAAGGCGAAGGTGGCGCCGTTGTAGTCCGCGGTGATATCAGCCTTGCCCGGAATGGCATCGGGCTGGGACTGGCCGACCGGAACCTGATCGAGATCGAAATAGGCCACCACGTCATAGCCGGAGACGGCAAAGCCCGTCTGGTCGACAAATTGCTCACCGGCGAAGGCCGGCGCGGCGAATAGAGCCGCTGCGAAGACAAGAGCGGTACGGGTCATAGGGGATCCTCCAGATACCATCATGGTGCGGCGTCACGCCGAACACTGCGCTCAATCTGGTTCAAACGGGCAGTGCTGCGAACCCCGGCTCGCGCGGAGGTGAGACGGTCTCAGATGCCGTGAGGGAATGGTGAGCAAATGTTACAAACCGCCACGCCGGTGTACCCGGATATGCCTTTCTTTCATAGACTTAGCGCGATTTCGGGTTTTGCCGCCCCGAGGCGTGGACCGCGGGAAATGTTGCAATTGAGCCGGGGGCAGCGCCTTGGCCCCGGGCCCTGGGCCCGGCTTCAGCCCGCAACGGGTGGTCTGCATCACCCCAAACGCGGTCTCTCGGGCGGTTGCACCCCGGTGACGGTCGGTCATTTTTTGCCGGCTGCCTGCCGTGTGGATGGTCAACGCGCGTCCCGGGTAATATCCAAGGCGCATTCGGATCCGGACGCAATCCGGCCGGGTCCGTCGTTACAATTCTACGCTTTCTTGAGAGGATCTCCTTTTGGGTCAAACCGTTCCGCGCATCCCCAATACTCTGGGCGACATCACGCCCGACTGGCTGAACCAGCATGTCTTTCCCGACCATGACCATGCGCCGATCACGGATCTGTCGTATCGCGAGATCGGCGATGATCGCGGCTTTCTGAGCCAGACCATTCTGGTGGAGACCACCCGCCCGACGCAAACCCCGGCGCCCGAGCGCTTTGTGGTCAAGATCCGTCCGCAGACGGAAGAATCGCGCCAGGCCGAGGCGGTATTGAACGGTTTCGAACGCGAGGTGCGGTTTTACGCGGATGTGGCGGATAAGACCGGGGCGCGGCTTTGTGAGATCTATTTCGCCGATGCCACCGCCGATCGCGCAGCTCTGGTGATGGAGGATCTCTCGGCCTTTACGGGCGGCGATCAGGTGATCGGGCTGAGCCACGAGCAGGTTAAAAACGTCGTGCGCGCCGTGGCCCCGGTCCACGCCGCATTCTGGAATGATCCGCGCCTAGACGGCTTCCACTGGGCGCCCGAGAAGGATCATTTCACCCTCGACAGTTTTCAGGCGGCCTGGCCGGACTTCGAGTCCACCTACGGGTTGCGGATTGGACCGGAGGCGCGCGCCCTTGGCGCGTATCTGGCCGATCACATCGACGATCTCGATCGCCTCGTGGCCAGCCGGCCGAAGTCCATCGTGCATGGCGACTTGCGCGCCGACAATATTCTCTTTGGCGAAGGGGCACATGCCGGTCAGGTGATTGTGCTCGACTGGCAACTGATCATGCGCAACCTTCCGGCGCTGGACATCGCGCGGCTCTATGGCGGCAGTGAGCCGATCATGGAGCGCAATCACCGCCATCGCGACGTGGTTGCGCTCTGGCATGATGAGCTGATGCGCCACGGTGTGACAGGCTATTCAGCCGACGAGGCCTGGAACGATTTCCGTCTCGCCGCGCTGCATTGCCTGTCCATCCCGGTGAAGGTGCATTCGCTGTTCGACAAGACCCCGGCCAAGCGCGGCGCGCAGCTGCGCGATGCCATGGCCGAGCGGTTCTTTGATTGCGCCCTGGATGTGCGGGCCTTGGACGCCTTGCGCTAGGATCGCATGGCACGGGGGCGCTCAGCGCGCCGCGGCGTCTGAGAGGATCTGCACCAGCCGTCCAGCACCGTCTGACAGGCGCGCCTCGTCGAACCCGGCATAGCCCAAAAGCAGCGCCTGCGGCTTGTCGGGCAGCACCGAATGGGCCGAAAGCGCACCGACGGCCAGCCCGGCCTCGGCCGCCTGCGCGCCGATCTCCTGATCCGAGACCCGCGCCGCGAGCGGCGGCGCCAGCGGCAGACAGAGGTGCATTCCGGAGGTGTCGGGCCGGATCTCCAGCAGATCGTGTGCGGGCGCGAGGGTGGCCAGCAGATGCGCCTGGCGGCGGGCGTAGATGCGCCGCATCCGCCGAAGGTGCACGGCGAAATCACCGCCTGCCATAAACGACGCCAACGCCGGTTGCGGGACCAGCGAGGCGCGCGGTCCGACGCGGGCAAGATAGGCGCGGACCTGGCCGATCAGCCGTTTCGGGATCACCAGATAGCCGATCCGCAAGGAGGCGCTCACAAGCTTGGAGAAACTGCCGAGGTAGAGCGTGTGCTGTAGCCGGTCGAGACCCGCGAAGGACGGCAGGGGATGGCCCTGGTAGCGAAACTCGCTGTCGTAGTCGTCTTCGATGATCAGACCCTGGCGCTGCGCCGCCCAGTCCAGCAGGGCAACCCGGCGGGGCAATGGCAAAGCCCGCCCCGTGGGGTAGTGCCGGGACGGCGTGACGAGGGCCGCCACCGCCTGATCGGGGATACGCGCGGCGTCAAAGCCATCGGCGTCAATGCGTACGGAATGGGGGACAAGCCCGGCCGCCGTCAGGCTGTCATGCACCCTTGGCCAGCAGGGATCTTCGATGGCAACCGTCTCGCCCGCCGCAAGCAGCCCGCGGCACAGGATGTCCAGCGCCTCGGACGCGCCGGAGGTCACCACAACCTGATCCGGGTCGCAGGTCAGATGACGCCAGGCCGCGAGATGGTTGCAGATCGCCTCGCGCAACGGCGCCCAGCCGAAAGGATCGACCCGGCCCAGCAGATTGGGGTCGGGCGCGCGCCAGGCGCGCTCCAGGTGGCGCGCCCAGAGCCGGTGCGGCAAAAGCGTCGGATCGGGCAGGCCGACCTGAAAGGTCATCCATGGCGCGGCGCGGTCCGGCGTGGCCACCGGCGCGGGCTCTGGCGAGGCAAGATGGGGAATGTCGGACGCCACAAAGGTGCCGCTGCCCCGGCGGGTGGTGACATAGCCCTCGGCGGTCATCTGATCATAGACCGCCTGAACGGTGGTGCGCGAGACGGACAATTCGGCGGCCAGCGTTCGGCTGGCCGGAAGCCGTGCGCCGGCATATCCCGGCGCGGCAACCAACATGCGCCGCAAGGCATCGGCCAACTGGTTTTGCAAAGATCCCGAGGCCCCGGGATCGAGGCTGACGGCGAAGAGATCACGATCCAGATTGGACCCAGAGAAATTTTCAATATTGGACATATATTAAATCCAAATATCGTCGCACTACAGGCAGAGCAAGCCTCATTCCCGGAACAGGACCATGACAGAGACCCTCGCCATCACCGACAGAACCCGCCTGCGCAGATCCCACACGCGCGGCCATTTCGACCGCCCCACAATCGATGCGATCCTCGATGCCCAGCCGATGTGCAGCGTGGGCTATGTGATTGAGGGCAGGCCCTTTGTGACGCCAACACTGCAATGGCGCGAAGGCAATCACGTCTACTGGCACGGGTCCTCCGCCAGCCGGGCGCTTCGGCAGTCCCGCCGGACACAGGTGTGCCTGTCGGTGGCTATTCTGGACGGGTTCGTTCTGGCCCGCTCGGGCATGCATCACTCGGTCAACTCGCGCTCGGTCACGTTGTTTGGCGAGGCTTTCCAGATCGAGGATCCGGTGCAGAAGCTGGAAAAGCTGCGCCGCTTTGTGAACGGGCTCTTTCCGGGGCGCTACGACGGGCTGCGTCCGGATCATGATCAGGACCTGAAGGCGACGATGGTTCTTGGCATGGAGATCACCGAAGGCAGCGCCAAGATCCGCGCCGGCGGGCCCAACGACGAGGAACCGGACTATGCCCTGCCGATCTGGGCGGGTGTGGTCCCGGTGCAGATGCGTGTCGGCGCACCGATCCCGGATCCCCGCAATCTCGACGGCGTCGCCATGCCCGACCACGTCGCGGACTTCAGGCTCTAGGGGCAGACCCCAAACGACACCCCGATCTCAACGGCAGAGTCGCATTGGCGCAGGAGCCGCGCCCGCACCCCTGCCGCACGCGACTGGCGGGTCAAGGACGCCCGTCCCCCGGCAAACGGATACCGCCCTGCGCGCTGTCACATTGAGCGGCGCGGCGGGCCTGCACTTGCGTTTGCCGCCAAAAGTGCACAGGCAACCGGAAATTTTGACCGGTTTGGGTGCTGACAGCGGTAGGCGCGAGACCTGCGGCGTGTACAGTCGAGATCGGACCATCGGTGACTCGGCGGTGCCGCGATCGCCGGAGAACCTGCCGTTCAAGGCCTGTAGCTAGGGTGTCATGGAGCAAAAACTGGAAAGACGTCTGGCCGCGATTGTCGCCATGGACATGGCAGGCTTTTCGCGTCTCGTTCGGATAGATGAAGAAGGCACCATCGCACGGCAGCAGCGTTTGAACGCCGAAATATTCGAACCCGTCGTCGCGGGCAATCAAGGCCGGATCTTCAAGAATGCCGGTGATGGGCTTCTGGTTGAGTTTCCCTCGGCGGTCAGCGCCGCCCGCGCGTGCGTGGCGATCCAGCAATCCGTCTCGGACTCCGAACAGTCCATCGATCCAGACAAGCGTATTGCATATCGGATCGGTTTGCATATCGGGGACGTCATAGTGGATGGCGACGATCTGTTTGGAGACGGCGTGAACATCGCGGCCCGGCTCGAAGCCCTGGCAGAGCCGTCCACGATCGTCTCATCAGCGGATGCACATCGCCAGTTCAACGGCAGGCTGGAGGCCGAGTTTGTGTCTGCGGGATCGCGCAGCCTCAAGAACATACCCGAGCCGGTCCAGATCCTGCAGTGGCCGGCAGATGCGGCGCTCCCCGCGCCAAGTGTCGCCAAGCCCACCGTCGCGGTCCTGCCGTTCGAAAACCAGTCGTCAGACCCTGAGAATGATTTCATTGCCAATGGCATGGCCGAGGACATCATCACCGATCTGAGCCGGATGCCATGGTTCAGTGTGATTTCGCGCAACTCCACGGTTGCCCTGAAGGACGACGGGCTGGACCTGGCGCAACTGAACCGCGATCTGGGCGTTGCTTATGTGCTGGAAGGGTCAGTGCGAAAGTCCGGAGACCGTATCCGGGTTACGGCCCAGTTCATTGACGCGGCATCGGGAACACGCGCCTGGGCGAACCGATACGACAGGGTGTTCACCGACATCTTTGACATTCAGGACGAAATATCGAATGCGATCGTGTCGGCCATCGGGCCGGAGTTCCTAAGCGCCGAGGCCAGGCGGGCGCGCACCAAGGATCCGACGCAATTGGATGCCTGGGAATGCGTGATGCGGGGGCGACCGCTGGTCATGCATCTGGGGCAGGCGGAAACGGCCGAAGCGCGACGCTTCTTCGAGCGTGCCGTGGATCTGTCCGGAGGCGCGATTGGAAACGCCGATCTTGCGCTGGTCCACTTTCTGCAGGCGTTCTACCAATGGGCCGAACCGGGCGAGAATTCCGCACAGGCCATGGTCGCCGCGGCGGAGGCAGCCGTTCGTGCCGACAATCAGGATCCGATCGTATTGGCGGTCAAGGGATGGTCCTTGATGTTTGTCGGCCGCTGGGATGAAGCCGTCGACCTGTTTGACCGGGCGATCACGCTCGCGCCCTCCTTTTCCACGGTTCTGGGGTTCTGCGGAGGCGGGTACTGCATCAGCGGCAGCGCTCAGAAAGGCCTCGATCTGGTCGAAAAAGCGGAGAGCCTGAGCCCGCGGGATGTGTTTCTTCCGCTTTGGTTGATGGGTGTCTATTTCGCTCATTTCAGTCTTAAAGACTATGAGAGCGCGGAAAAAACGGTGCGCCGGGCCTTGGCCCTGGCACCGGAAAACCCAACCTACCGTCGACAGTTGGTGGCCACCTTGCACCTGTCCGGGCGTCTGGACGAGCGAGACCGGGCAGTGCAGGCCTATCTCGACGTTGCGCCCGATGTGCGTGCAAGCGACGCGAGACGGATTCCGGGTCGCGATCGCGACCAGGTCGAGCGCTTTGTTCAAGTGTTGATTGATGCCGGTCTTCCGCCCTGACCGCTTCGCGATGACGTCGGGGCTGGCCGACCGGTCTTCGCTGTGATCTGTGCGGCGTCGCCCCGGTGTGCGGTTGGCCAATCTGTAGCGCTCCGGCCACCCCTTTTGGATCGCGGTCCTGCCCTCAGGCCCGAGGGTCAGGCCGACCTTGCCAGGCCAGCGTCGCTTTGGAAGACTGGCCGGTATCATCCCACCACCGGAAAGGACTCGCTATGAGATGGATCGTTTTGGCGCTGATGGCGCTAAGCACTGCGGCGGGCGCCGAGACCCCCAGCCTGACGGGAACCTATTCCGGCATTGTCGCCTGCGACAGGACGGATGACGGGCGACCCGGGGTGTTTCAGCTGGAACTGACGATCCGCGTTCTGCACGATGGCACGGACCTGCACCTGGCCACCTGGACGCCCGAGAATGAGCCGCTCGCGCGCCATACGCCGTCGCTTTACGCCGGCAAGGCGGTTGTGGCGGATGGCCGGGTCTCGGGGTATGCCCAGACCTGTCGTCCGGACTTTGAGTACAGCGAGACACTGCGGATCCTGCCGGCTCTGGCAGAAGACGGCGGGCTCAGCTTCGCGGCGGATACGATCTTTGTCACCGAGGCCCTGCCCGGTCGCGAGGGTCAACTGATCACCGAAAGCTGCCGCTGGGTGATGACACGTCAGAGCGCACAGACACCTGAGATGGAAACCTGCGACTGATCTCAGCGCAGGATCGGGGGCTTGTCGGGGTCCGATCCAGGGGCGACCTGCAGGATTTCGGCCTGTGCGTCGGGCTGGGCCGGGTGCTGGACCATGTTCTGGGGCAAATCAAAGCGCAATCCGGTGCGGGCAAGACGGGCGGCCATCGGGTCGCTGGCCGCAAAAAAGGCCACATCCAGAACGCCAGCCTCAATGCCTGAAAAGGTCAGGGCTTCGTTGACGGCACCGGCCAGCGATGGCTCGGCCTGCGCAATCGCATCGATGAACGCCAGCAGATGGCCCTGCCCGCCCCCGGCATAGCGCACCCCGACAAGGTAGGCGCTTTGCGCGAGGCCTCCGGTGGTGGCGAGCTTTGCATCCAGCCCCGCCAGCAGCGTTTCGGGCACGCCGTCGGGGGGCAGAAGGTCCGAGATCTGGCGGTCCAGGGTCTGCGGCCCGTGGCCCAGCGTTGCGCCCAGCCAGTCGACGGCGCCTGCCGGAAGCAGGATCGCCGACGGCGCCACGTCGGGGTTCAGCGCAAGCCCCAGCCCCTGCCCGCTGAGCAGCGCCACCAGTCCGCGCCCTGACAGCGCGGCATAGGGGGCGGGGCCGTCGGCAAACTGGCTGAGCCGGGTTTCCCGGTCGAACACCAGAACAAAGCTGCCGTCCTCAACCGAGAAGGTGCGGGGGCGGATGCGGTCGCCTTCGGCTTCGCTCTCAAGCAGCACGAAAAGCTCCGCATCAGCGAGGCGTTCAAAGAAGCGCAGCCGTGCGGCATCGTCGTGCGGCGCGGCCTCCATCGCCTGATGCGCTGCGTCAAGCGGTGTGAGATCGGTCATGAAAGCACCTCCAAGACCCGGGTTTGCAAGGCAGGCACCACCTCGGCCTCAAACCATGGATTGCGTTTCAACCAGGCGGTATTGCGCCACGAGGGATGAGGCAAGGGGATGGTTGCGGGGAAATGGTCGCGCCAGCGGCGCACCACCTCGCTGACAGGGGCCTTGTCGCCCAGATGCCAGCGGATCGCGTGGGCTCCGACCAGCACCCTGAGGCCCACCGCGCCAATCTCATCCATCACCGCTCCATGCCAGGTTCGGGCGCAGATCGGCGGTGGCGGCAGATCCGCCTTTCGTGCGTCATAGCCCGGAAAGCAGAACGCCATCGGAACGATGGCAACGCGGGTTTGATCATAAAAGGTGTCGCAGCCGATACCAAGCCAGGCGCGCAAGCGTTCGCCCGACGGATCCGTGAACGGCCGGCCGGAGGCATGAACGCGCGCACCCGGTGCCTGACCGGCAATCAGGAGGCGTGCACCGGGGCGGAACCAGACCACCGGCCGGGGATCATGCGCTGTTGCTGTCGCGGCAAAGCGGGCGGCGCACAGCTGGCAGGCCGCAATCCGGCCGGCCAGATCGCTGCGACATGGCGTGACGCCTGTCTCAGCCATGACACCATCTGCGGTGTCGGCGCCGCTCAATAACCACAATTTGCACAAGATTCCCTCTATTTCCGGGCGTAAACGGCATATATATTTGTTTCATACAATAAAGAAACGCCCGCTCTGACCCGCGTCGAAGATGCACCGGATTGAGACAGGCACCCGAGCAGGCTAGCGCCAAGACCAAAACCCTGAAAAACGGGGCCGAAACCCGGAGTGACATGCTGGAATTTGTCAATGTTAGCAAATCCTTCTGGACCGGGACTCAGCGCAAGGTGATCCTGGAACAGGTGTCATTTACGGTGGAACTCGGAAAATCTCTGGGCATTCTGGCCCCCAACGGCACCGGAAAGACCACGCTGATCAACATGATGGCCGGGTTGGAAAAACCAGACGACGGGGAGATCATCCGATCCTGCAACATCTCCTTTCCGCTGGGATTTATGGGCGGATTGGTCAGCCGGCTCTCCGCCATGGAAAACTGCCGCTATATTGCGCAGCTCTACGGGCTCGATCCTGACTATGTCGAAGCCTATTGCCGCTGGCTGTGCAATCTGGACGAATACTTTGACCAGCCGGTGGGCACCTATTCCTCGGGGATGCGCGCCCGGCTCAGCTTCGCGCTGATGCTGGCGCTGGACTTCGACATTTACCTGATCGACGAAGGCATGCCGGCGACCACGGATGTGGAATTCAACCGCAAGGCGGGCTCGATCATTGAGGAACGACTGAATTCGACCACGATTATCATCGTGAGCCATGACGCCAAGACACTTGAAAAGTTCGCGCACCAAGCCGCCGTGCTGATGGCCGGGCAACTTTACATGTTTGAAACCCTTGAAGAAGCGAAACAGCTCTATGACTATGAAACAAAAGGCTAAAAAGTTTCGCATCCGACGGGGGGCCGCGACGGCCCTGCGCGCGGCCGGGCCCCGGGCGGAAGATCCGGCAACGGACACGGCCGAGGACGCCGTTGTCGTACCGCCGCGCCCAGCCCCGCCCCCGGCCGATCCGGTCCCCTTCCCGCCCAGCGCCGCGGACGCGGGCGCGCCACAAACCGGTCAGGTGGCCTCGGCCAGCGAAGCGGAGAATGACACCGACATCGACGCGATCCGCCGCGAAGGCCTGACGGGCCGTCAATTGCGCATGGCCCGGCGCGTGGCGCAAAAGCACAATCTGCCCGCGACATCGGATTTTGACGCCGTACGCCTGCTGCGGCAGGCCGGGATCGATCCGTTCAAACACTCCAACATGCTGGAACTGGTGGTTCCGAAATCGGCAAACAAGACGACAGCGCAGCCCGCTGCGCCGGACCCCGCCGCGCCCGGAGCGCCTGTGCCGAACCTGCCGCAGACCGTGCCGCAGGGCGAGGGCCAGAACCTGCCCGCCAGCGCGATGAGCCCGATGGAGCGGCGCAGCCTCGAAATCGCAAACATCCAGCGCGACATCATGCTGCGCCGTCGGCGCAAATTGCTGCTGCTGATCGCGCGTCTGAGTTTCTTCGTCATGTTGCCGACCTTTCTGGCGGGCTGGTATTTTTATGTGGTTGCGACGCCGATGTTTGCGACCAAATCCGAGTTTCTGATCCTGCAGGCCGACAATGCCGGTGGCTCCGGGATTGGCGGGCTTCTGGCGGGCACGCAATTTGCCACCAACCAGGACGCGATCGCCGTTCAGTCCTATCTTGAATCCAAGGATGCCATGTTGCGGCTCGACCGCGATGTGGGCTTCAAGGCGCATTTCACGCAGGCCGACATCGACCCCATTCAGCGGCTGACTCCCAATCCGACCAATGAACAGGCCTACAAGGTCTACAAGAAGAACGTCAGCATCGGCTATGACCCCACCGAGGGCGTGATCCGCATGGAGGTTTCGGCCGCCGATCCGGAGGTTTCGGCCGAGTTTTCCCGCGCCCTGATCTCTTACGCCGAAGACCGGGTGAACAATCTCTCCGAGAAAAAGCGCGAAGACCAGATGAAAGACGCAATGCAGAGCTTTGAAAAGGCGGAAGGCGATCGGCGCATCGCTCAGGAAGCACTGGTGCAACTGCAACAGGAAGGCGCGCTGCTTGACCCCGAAGGCGTCATTGGCTCGTTGCGCTCGCAGATCAGCAATATCGAGGTTCAGTTGCAGGAAAAGCAGCTTGAACTGGCCGCCCTTCTCGACAATGCCCGTCCCAATCAGGCCAAGGTTGACGGGGTGCGTGGCGATATTGGCCGTCTGCAGTTCCTGCTGAACTCGCTCAATACCAAGATGACCGATGCCAACCGCGGCGAGAATTCACTGGCGCGCCTGACCGCGCAGATCCAGATGGCGCAGGCTGATCTGGCCACCCGCGACATGATGCTGCAATCGGCGCTCCAGCAGGTCGAGCAAACCCGGATGGAGGCCTATCGACAGGTGCGCTACCTGACAACCTCGGTCGCGCCCGTGGCGTCTGAAGAGGCAAGCTATCCGCGCGCCTTTGAGGATACGATCCTGGCCTTCCTGATTTTCTCCGGGATTTATCTGATGATCTCGCTCACTGCATCGATCCTGCGTGAACAGGTCACCTCGTAGTGTCACTCCGGCGCCGGACCCTTTGCGGGCCTGCGGCCATTGGGGTAAGGCAGGGCGCGGCGTTTGGGATTTCTGTGCAAGGCGGCCCTGTGGGACCCCGGTGGGTCCCTGTGACGCTTGATCTTGGGAGACGGCATGAAACATATTTCTGTGGCTGATCTGAGCATTGGCAACGACCGCCCGATGACGGTCATCGCCGGTCCGTGCCAGCTGGAAAGCGCAGATCATGCGCAGATGATCGCCGGCAGGATGAAAGAGATCTGTGCCGCGGCGGGGGCCGGCTATGTCTTCAAAGCCTCCTATGACAAGGCCAACCGCACCTCTGTCTCCGGTCAGCGCGGCATGGGCATGGAGGCCGGTCTCAAGGCGCTGCAAAGCGTCAAGGACAATCTGGGCGTTCCGGTCCTCACCGACGTGCACGCGCCGGATCATTGTGCGCCGGTGGCCGAGGTCGCCGACATTCTTCAAATTCCCGCGTTTCTGTGTCGCCAGACCGATCTTCTGGTGGCCGCAGGCGACACCGGCGCGGTGGTCAACGTGAAAAAGGGGCAGTTTCTGGCGCCCTGGGACATGCCGCACGTGACCGGGAAAATTGAAAGCACGGGCAACGCGCGCATTCTTTTGACGGAGCGTGGCACTTCCTTTGGATACAACACCCTCGTGGCGGACATGCGGGCCCTGCCGCAGATGGCCCGGCTCGGGTACCCGGTGATCATGGACGCCACGCATTCGGTGCAGCAGCCCGGTGGGCAGGGCGGTTCGTCCGGCGGACAGCGCGAATTCGCGCCGGTTATGGCCCGGGCGGCCGTGTCCCTCGGCATTGCGGGCGTTTTCATTGAAACGCACCAGGATCCGGACACCGCGCCGTCGGATGGGCCGAACATGATCCCCCTCGACCAAATGGGTGATTTGATTGAAACATTGATGCGCTTTGATGAGCTTGCTAAGGCCAACCCAATCCTGATCTGACCTGGTTGAAGGGAACTTCCGATGTCCACGCCCCTCCCCGAGGTGTCGCCCAACACTTGGGCTTTCCTGCGCGACGCAATGATCAAGCCCACGGGCTTTCGGGAATATGATGCGCGCTGGAAATATCCAGACGAGATCAATCTGCCGGGGATGACGGCTCTGGGGCTTGGCATTGGCACGCAGATGCGTCGGCATGGGCTTGAACCGGTGATCGCGGTGGGCAACGACTATCGCGACTATTCGCTGACGATCAAGAACGCGCTGATCATCGGGCTGATGCAAGCCGGGATTGAAGTCAGGGATATCGGGCCCTGCATTACACCGATGGCGTATTTCTCCTCCTTTCATCTGGACGTGCCCGGCGTGGCCATGGTGACGGCTTCGCATAACCCCAATGGCTGGACCGGTGTGAAGATGGGCTTTGCCATGCCGCTGACCCACGGGCCGGATGAAATGGCGGAGCTGAAGGACATTGTTCTGAACGGCAAGGGCGCACCGGCGCCCGGTGGTGCCTACACGATCGTCGACGGGGTCTGGGACGCCTATATGGATGACCTCGTCGGGGATTTCAAAATGTCACGCAAGCTCAAGGTGGTCTGCGCGACCGGCAACGGCACGGCAGCCGCCTATGCGCCAATGCTCTTTGAACGGATGGGCGTGGAGGTCGTGCCCTCCCACACCGCGCTTGATTACACGTTCCCGCACTACAATCCGAACCCCGAAGCCATGGAAATGCTCCATGATATGGCCGAGAGCGTGACGGCCTCGGGCGCCGATTTTGCCTTGGGTTTTGACGGCGACGGCGACCGCTGCGGGGTGGTGGATGACGAGGGTGAAGAGATCTTTGCGGACAAGGTCGGTGTGATCATGGCGCGCGATCTGATCAAGCTATATCCCGGCGCGACCTTCGTCGCGGATGTGAAATCGACCGGTCTCTTTGCCTCGGATCCCGAACTGCAGACGGCTGGCGCAAAGGCCGATTACTGGAAGACCGGGCATTCCCACATGAAGCGGCGGGTGCACGAACTGGGCGCGCTGGCCGGGTTTGAGAAATCGGGCCATTACTTTCTGGCCGGAGAGCTCGGGCGCGGATATGACGATGGCATGCGCGTGGCGGTCGAGATCTGCAAGCTGATGGATCGCAACCCGGATATGAAGATGTCTGACCTGCGCAAGGCACTGCCCAAGACCTGGTCGACGCCGACAATGTCACCCTATTGTTCGGACACCGAGAAGTACGATGTGCTGGCCCGGATCGTCGACAGGATTGTCGCGCATGCGGATGCCGGTGGGGCACTCGCAGGACGCCAGATCGCCACCGTTGTGACCGTCAACGGTGCCCGGGTCATTCTGGACAACGGATCCTGGGGGCTGGTGCGGGCGTCCTCCAACACACCAAACCTTGTGGTCGTTTGCGAAAGCTCCGAAAGCGAGGCCGAAATGCGGGCCATCTTCAAGGAGATCGACGGGTTCATCCGCTCTGAACCGGCTGTCGGGGACTACGATCAGACGATCTGACCGCCGGTTGGCTGGCCTCGGGGCCCTTGTCCAGCCGCGCGTGTCTGGTCGCCGGAGCGCCGGGGTATTTGGAAAAAGAAAGAAGCAGGAAGACGGCGGGTTTGAGCCGTGTTGCGCACCCTGAGCGGCGATGCGCCCGAGTTGGATCTTCCCCTCCGCTCTGGTTTCTTTCTTTTCATAAATACCCCAACGCAACAGTCGGATTGCGCGCTGCGGGTGGGCGCAGTATGTGACCCGCTATGAGCAAGAACCCACCAGAGCTGCGCCCCGATCTCGCGCCCAGTCTTCAAATGCCCGAGGCGCGCCGCGCGGGCCAGCCAACCGTGGGCATGGTATCGCTGGGCTGCCCCAAAGCGCTGGTAGACAGCGAGCGCATCCTCACCCGCTTGCGCGCGGAAGGGTATGGCGTGTCGCCCGATTATGCGGGCGCGGATGCGGTGATCGTCAACACCTGCGGATTTCTCGACAGCGCCAAGGCCGAAAGTCTCGAGGCGATCGGGGAGGCGCTTGCCGAAAACGGCAGAGTGATCGTTACCGGCTGTCTGGGCGCCGAGCCCGCCTATATCACAGGGGCGCATCCTCAGGTTCTCGCCGTCACGGGTCCGCACCAGTATGAGCAGGTGCTCGATGCGGTGCACGCGGCCGTGCCACCCGCGCCGGATCCCTTCGTTGATCTTGTTCCGACCTCCGCGGTGCATCTGACGCCGCGCCATTTCAGCTATCTGAAGGTTTCGGAAGGCTGCAATCACGCCTGCAAGTTCTGCATCATCCCCGACATGCGGGGACGGCTTGTCTCGCGGCCCGCGGGCGCGGTGCTCCGGGAGGCGGAGCGGTTGGTGGACGCGGGCGTGCGCGAGCTTCTGGTCATCAGTCAGGACACAAGCGCTTATGGCGTCGACCGCAAACACGCGCCCGGCACCTGGAAAGAGCGGGACGTGCGCGATCACATTGTTGATCTGGCACGAGAACTGGGGACGTTGGGGGCCTGGGTGCGCCTGCATTACGTCTACCCCTACCCGTTCGTGCGGGATCTGATCCCGGTGATGGCCGATCCGGGCAACGGTCTTTTGCCCTATCTCGACATTCCGTTTCAGCATGCGCATCCCGAAACGCTCCGGAGCATGGCCCGTCCTGCCGCGGCGGCGCGCACCCTGGACGAAATCGCGGCCTGGCGCGCCATATGCCCGGAGCTCACCCTCAGATCGACGTTCATTGTCGGCTACCCGGGCGAGACGGAAGCCGAATTTCAAACTCTTCTGGACTGGCTTGACGCCGCTCAACTCGACCGGGTGGGCTGTTTCAAATACGAAGATGTCGCAGGCGCGCGCGCCAATGCGCTGCCCGATCATGTGGATGAACAGATCAAGCAGGACCGGTGGGAGCGTTTCATGGCCAAGGCGCAGGCCATTTCCGAGGCCAAGCTGGCGCAGAAACTGGGCCAGCGTCTTGAGGTCATCGTGGACAGCGTGGATCAGGAGGCTGCAACGTGCCGCACCCGGGGGGACGCGCCCGAGATCGACGGTCATCTTTACATTGATGACGGGTTCGAAGACCTATCTCCGGGAGATCTGGTCACAGTCGAGGTCGACGAGGCCGGTGAATACGACCTCTGGGGACGCCGCGTTGCGCCGGATGGCTGAGCGCGGCTGTGATGCGCAAAAATCCTTGAGCCTTGAAACCTTGGCGGGATACCCTGCCGGCTCAATGACATACGGAGGAGGAGACAGGCATGCGACGGATTGCGGTGCTTTGTGCCATGCTGCTTGCGGGCGGCGCGCAGGCGCAAATGGTGGCAGACGTAAAGTTTGACACCGGAAATTACGGGACGATGGTCAATGGCACCATCACGGGCGATGAGTATTTCGACTACCGGCTCGGCGCCAGCCAGGGACAGAAAATGTTTGCCGAGCTTTCGGTCTCGGCAACGAATGGCAACGGAATCGCCTATTTCAACATTCTTCCGCCCGGCAGCGATGGTATGGCGATTTACAACGGGTCGATGGATGGCAACAGCACCACGATCGATCTGCCAGAAAGCGGAGACTACACGATCCGCGTCTATCTGATGGGCAATGACCGGGATACGGGCAAGACCGTAGGCTACAATCTGGATCTATCGATTCAATAGCTCAGCGCGGGCGGTCGGGTGTGTTCAGGATGGGAACCTCGATTGGCACATCCACCCGGTCGCCCAGGCGCTCCACATCGCCTTCGTTCAGCGCGGCAAAGCGGGCACGGTTGACGCATGACCTCGGCGCGGTGTCCATCGTATCGTGCTCGGCCAGCCAGTCGACGCAGCCATCCGCCCAGGTGCATCCGCGGCAGTCTTGGACCATGTCCGCCCAGGCTTGCGATGACAACCGGCCCTCATCGAATGCCGCCACCAGATCGGTGTGCGTTGCCTTGGCCATGCGGTTGACCAGGCGCCAGTGATGCATAGTGGGGCCATTTGATTGCATGTTCTGTCTCCCAGGCGATGTAGCGCGTGAGAGGCAGACTAGCCGTCGCCCTGGCCGGCGGCCTTGATTCAGATCAAAGCGACTGCGCGCTACTGCAAGCGCGCCAGTGTCGCGCGTACGGTCTCCACCCGGGCCGCGTTGGGCGGATGCGTGCCCAGGAACCGGTTGCCCGGATCGGGCAGACGCGCAAAGTAAGCCGCGCCCCGCATCGGGTCGTAGCCGGCTTGAAAGGCGATCACGGTGCCCAGTTCATCGGCCTCCAGTTCAAAGTCCTTGGAGTAGCTGCGCGCACCCACCACGGCGCCAAGTTCAAGCGCTGTTTGCACATCCTGTTCGGATCCCCCCGTCAGCGAGGCCAGCCCCGCAAACACGGCGGCGCCCGCCGCGGCGTTTTGCTCCTGGCGCTCGAGATGACCCTGGATGTGATGCGCGGCCTCATGGCTGAGAACGAAGGCCAGTTCATCCTGATTGCGCATATCTTCGATCAGCGTCGCGGTGATGGTCAGCACAGGCTGTCCGCTTGACGTCAGGCTCTGAAATGCATTGGGGATCTGGTCGCGACGTTCATCGATCACCACCTTGAACTTGCAGTTCACACCGCGTGTCTGGGAGAGACAGACCCGCTCGGCCACGGGTTCAACCCGGCCGACGACCTCCAGAAAGGCGGCATAGGGCGACCCGGCCTGAACGGTCTGGTTTGTCCCCGTTTCGGAGCCTGACACAACGACCGGAGGCGGCGGCGGCGCACAGCCCGCCAAGAACCCCAACCCAAGGCCGACACAGAGGATCCAGAGAGCGCGCATATCATCCTTTCCAGCATTTGGCGCAGCATATAAAGCCTGCAGCCGTGGGCCACCAGTGACGATTCTCGTTCAGGTTGCGGCTCGCCGACATCCGGGCGTCACAACGCTTGCCATGCCCTGTCCTCTGACGCATCGTGGCCTCATGTTTAGCATCGAGCATGAATTCGACTCCACGGTGATCACTCTAGTGGACGACGGCGCGGCGCCGCTTCAGGAAGATGTGATCATCAATGCCTTCGCCGAGTGTTTCACGGTGGAGCAGTTTGACGCACGCACCGAGACCACCTTTCGCATCACGCTCTCGCCCGAACAGGTCCGCGATCTGGCCGCCGCGCTGAACCTGCCCGAAGGCGTGTATCAACTGCCGCTGGAACCGGGATCCAAATAGCTCTGTGGCGAACAACCGTCTTGGCGCGCCTGCCGAGGCCGCGCGGCGCCGATCTTTGGACTTGCCCCGCGCCCAGTCCTGCCACACCGTGATCCGGCTCAAATCGCCTGCGGGAGACGTGCAATGACAACCGGGTTTTTCACCGATGAACGCTGCTTTTGGCATGGTGGCGGGAATTACGCCTTCACCTTGCCTGTTGGCGGGCTGGTCCAGCCGATGATGGCCGGCCTGCCGG
>JBCDEC010000066.1:0-18971 GCA_039179965.1 Pseudomonadota bacterium | reverse complement strand
GTCCTTTTCGGCGACCGCTTTCGACTGGCGACGTACTTCGACGCCGGTGGGGTTGTTGTTGCCGGTGCTGTGGAACGCCCAGATATGCACAATCGTCAGGCCGGCGAGGATGAAGGGCAGCAGGTAATGCAGCGAGAAGAAGCGGTTGAGCGTGGCGTTGTCCACGGCGGGTCCGCCCAGCAGCCAGGTCTGGATACCTTCACCGATGAACGGGATGGCGCCAAACAGGCCGGTGATCACGGTCGCGCCCCAGAAGGACATCTGTCCCCACGGCAGCACGTAGCCCATGAAGGCGGTGCCCATCATCATCAGGTAGATGAGCATCCCGATGATCCACGTGATCTCTCGCGGGGCTTTGTAGGAGCCGTAGAACAGACCGCGGAAAATGTGGATGTAGACCGCCACAAAGAAGAGTGAGGCGCCGTTGGCATGCAGGTACCGCAGCATGTAGCCGCCGTTCACGTTCCGCATGATGTGCTCGACACTGGCGAAGGCCAGATCGACATGCGGCGTGTAATGCATTGCCAGGACGATGCCTGTGGCAATCTGCAGCACCAGGCAGAACACCAGAACAATGCCCCAGATCCACATCCAGTTCAGATTCTTGGGCGTGGGAATCATCAAGGTGTCGTAGATCAGACCAATGATCGGAAGGCGGCTTTCAACCCACTTCTCACCTTTGGTCTTCGGCTCGTAATGATCGTGCGGAATTCCAGCCATGAATGGTCTCCCTGTTATCCGAGTTTGATCGTCGAATCGTCAGTAAAGGCAGCCACGGGCACCGGCAGGTTGGTAGGTGCCGGGCCACTGCGGATCCGCCCGGCAGTGTCGTAGTGCGACCCGTGGCAGGGGCAGAACCACCCGCCGAAGTCACCTGCGCCATCGCCCAGGGGCACGCAGCCCAGGTGGGTGCAGACGCCCATCATGACCAGCCACTCTTCGGAGTTGCTGCCATCGGCCAGAGGCAGGGTCCGGTTGGCGTCCGTCGCCTCGGCGCCAAGCGACAGATTGTCGTTGCGCGCATCCGGATCGGGCAGGTCGGAAATCGGAGTTTCCCTTGCGGCATCAATCTCTTCCTGCGCGCGGCGGCGAATGAACACCGGCTTGCCCAGCCATTTCACCGTGATCTGCGTGCCGGGTTCGACCGCGGACACATCGACCAGGATCGACGACAAGGCCTGCACGTCGGCGGACGGGTTCATTTGATTGACCAGCGGCCAAACGGCCGCACCGGCTACAATCGCGCCGGCACCGGCGGTCGTGTAGTAGAGGAAATCTCTCCGGGTTCCTTCGTCGTCTTCAGCGTGGGACACGGGGCTTTGTCTCCAAGTCTCAGCGCCCCAATCTGGAGCGGATCACAATTCGCCGCTGGCATCTGCCACGGCGTCTCATCGCGGTTGCATACTGTCACCCGAGGCATACGTCCAGCGGTCATAGGCGCGCAGGGCCAGCACGCGGCCCGGGCGCTTCAATCTCCGGACGGTTGTACCGTGATCAAGCCCTGCATCTCTGCACGGCTTGCGTCAAGCGCAGCAACGATATCGGCTCGGAATCTGTCTCTCGATAAGGTTTCTTCAAGCTTAAGAAGCAAAAAATCGGTGCTGACGCCCACGGCCAGGCCGCCGATCGTTCCTCCGATCGCGGCGCCGAGCAACGTGCCAAGCCCCGGCACCACGGACCCCACGAGACCACCTGCCGCAGCACCTGCTCCGGCTCCGGCTGGCGCGACGAGGCCGCGCGATGTCGCAACCTTGGTCGCGGCCCGGGCGGCAAGCCCGGTGATGCCCCGCGTGGCGAGCTTGCCGGCCACAACGGCTGTCAGCGCGCCCGCCGCCCCGGCTGCCCCGCCCGAGACCCGCAGCCGCCTGCGCAGGGTCTCGGCCGCTGCGCCGGTCAAACTGACATCCTGCAGGTACAAGAGGCGCTGCGCATCCGCGGCCTCCGCAATTTCAATGGGCTGGTCCGGAGCAATCCTGAGACTGCGCTGATCTGCCAGCGCCGCGAGTTCGCCAGCCAGGTGCGGGCGCAGCGCCGCGTCTTCTGCGTCCAGTGCGGCGAGGGTCTCTTCCAGCCCGTCGAACGGCTTTCCCTGCCCGAGGATGTCCGAAAGCTTGGCGGCCATGAAGGGCTCCGCATCGCCGATCAGCAGATGGCCGATCTGTGCGTATTCGGCGGGCAGGGAGTAGTACCAGTCAAGGAACGGGTCGACGTTGTCGTTCATCGCGTCAAAACCGTCGTCGATCTGCTGGCGCAGCCGGGCGGTGGTTTCCGGCGCGGCCCTGGCCTGCACCGCCCTTTGGTGGCGGGTAAGCGCGGCGATGGTGCCAGGTTCGAAATACTGTCCGCCGATTTCCTCGACCTGGGTGACGAAGATCTGCGCGGGACGGGCTTTGGGTGGTGTCGCGCGCAACCAGGTCTCAGCCAGAAGCGCGGACATAAGAGAAAGACAAAGCGCACCTGCCAAGACCAAACCGCCCGAGGACCATGCGCACGCCAGTCTCATGTCGGCCTGCGCGGCCTGTTGCGGGTCTGCGGGCGTGGACCGCAGCGGTGCAATGGCCTGACGGCGGGCCTGCGGCGTCAGCAGGAGCGCCGCCGTGAGGCCGGACGCAGCCCAGACCAGCGCCAGATTGCCGAGGGCGGCGACGACGACGGCGGCCCGCCGTCCCCAATCGCCGAGGATTTCCAATTGACCGAGGGCAAAGGCCTCCAAGGCCTGCCATTGAGCGCTGATGCGCAGCATTTCCGCCAGGAGCTGACTGGTGAACGCACCGTCGGGCGAAACTCCCGGAGCGTCGCGCAGCACCAGGTAGAGCCCAAGTCCAACAGCGGCTCCGAACAGGCGCCCCGCGCGCAGCCGCATGTAAAGCTGATACTCCGGTGCAATCTGCGCCTCACCCAGACGGCGCCAAAGCGCGGCTCCGACAGGAACGGCAACGACGGCGCCGGCGGCGCCGAGCCACTCGGCCTGGCCCAGACTGGCGAGCCGCATGAGCAGAAAGACAGCCAGCCCCAGACCGGTGATCAGGCTGAGCGCGATCCGGAAAACGGGTCCGGTCAGCGCGCGGCGCGCCCATCCGTCGTTGGACAGCAGCACGAGACGTCTTTGCCGGCGCATGGCGGCGGTATAGGCGCCGAGCAAGGCCAGAAGCGCCGCCGGCAGAGCCACGATCCCGGCAAAGACGGCAGTGCCGATCCGGTCAAGTTCGGGTGCGCCGACCCAGAGCGCCGCCAGAACTGCCAGCGCCAGGAGGGCCGCGCGCACGGGCGTCAGCCCTGAGGTTCCGTGGCCACCATGCTGGAACGACCGGCAAAGTCCTCGTACCAGGAGGCAAGGGCCGGGCGTCCCTTGCGCCAGTCGCGGTCGCCGTGGCGGAAGTCGAGGTAGCTCAAGGCGCACCCGACGGCGATCTGGCCAATGTCGATCTGGCCACTGAGGTTGGGCATCCAGCGGGCTTCAAGCGCGCCGAGCGTGCGGTCCACCTTTTGCCACTGAGCATCGATCCAGCCATCGAATTGTTTCTCCGGTGGCCGCACGCGGCCCTCGTAGACCATGAGAACGGCGGCATCGAGGATGCCGTCGGCGGTCGCCTCAAGGGTCAGTTGATCCCATTTCCCGCTGCCCTGCTGGTAGAGCCTGCCGCCGGCCCGATCGTCGAGATAGGCGCAGATGACCCGGCTGTCATAGAGCGTGGGGCCCGCGTCCCGCTCCAGGGCCGGGATTTTGGAGAGCGGGTTTTTCGCGATCAGCAGATCGGATGGCGAGACCGCGGTGACGGCCACGGGCACAACCTCCACATCGTCGACTTGGCCGGTTTCATGGAGAACCACCATGACTTTGCGCACGAAGGGCGAGGCCGGGGAGTGATAGAGCTTCATCGGAGATCTCCTCTTTGTCCGGGAGACTATTCGGTTTGCCCGGGCGTGCAAGCGCTCTGCCCGGTTGGACGGCGCCCTCTTGCTGGCCGCCGGCCGGGGTATTTTGAAAAAGAAAGAAGCTGCAGAGCGGTGCGACGGGCTGAGGCCGGGTGTGCTTGGGTGGTGTGGTGTGCGCGGGGGGTCGGCATATGGGGGTCAGGTGGTGTCTGGCGCGTGTGTCGCCGCTAGGCGCCGCGCATCAGGGCCGCGAGGAGCTGCGGATCCGTGCCAAAGCCATAGGCGTCCATATGATCGGCGGCGCTCAGCCGCGCATCCTCCGGTTTGTTCTGGTTCAGCTTCCAGGTGCCATTGACCTGCGAAATCTGCAGGCGCGCGGGCAGGATCATGCGCTTGAGTTTCTCAAGCGCCTCCGGGGTCATCTTGTCCAGCGTCCAGGGCGGTTTTGGAGCCAGTCGTTCTTCGTAGGCGCTGGACTGGCGGGTCAGCATGTCGTGGAGCTGATCGTCCGGCAGGAGCGAGAGCGCTCCGGTGATATGCACGGCGATGTAATTCCAGGTCGGCACCTGATCGTCGAGCCCGTACCAGTCGGGGGAGACATAGCTGTCGGGACCGGAGACCGCGATGCGGGCCGGTCGCGGACCGCTGCGCAGCGCCCGCGCAATCGGGTTGGAGCGAACGAGATGCAGATCGACCTGGGTTCCGTCATCTGACAGCAGGAATGGCACATGGCTGAGCAGCGGAGCGGCGCCGTCTTCGCCGACGGCCAGAATCCCGAAGCCACGGTCCCGGGCAAAGGCCCGGTTTTCCGCAGCTTCGGCGGTGTGAAAGGCGGGATTGGGATGCATGTCTAGCCTTTCTTCGGCGCGGCAAGATATTCCTGCAAGACCGCGGGCGGGTTGTCCAGAACCTCCGGAGTCGGGCGCGGCGCCGACGCCTGACCCTCGGCCACGACGATGGACTCATCGGCGATCCGGCGCGCGTCGTCGGGATCATGGGTGATCATCAGAAGCGTCGCGCCCTGGGCTCGGGTCAGATCGGCCACCAGATCCAGCATGTCGCCTTTGAGCGCTGGTCCAAGGGCCGCGAAGGGTTCATCCAGCAGGATCAGCGGGCGGCGCTGGACGAGGATGCGGGCCAGCGCCACGCGGCTTTGCTGACCGCCCGACAATGTGGCCGGGCTGCGCGACCCGAACCCGGCCAGTCCGACGCGCTCCAGCGCCTGCGCGGTCTGGTCTTGCAGGTCGGGCGACGCGGGCCGCCGGGGCGACAGGCCCAGGGCAACATTGCGCTCCACGCTCAGATGGGGAAACAGATTGCCGTCCTGAAACAGCATGGCCAGCGGGCGCTTGCCCGGCGCCAGCGGGCCGAGCGCCTGTCCATCCCAGAACATCTGGCCTGAAACCGCCGGCAAAAATCCGGCAATTGTGTTCAGAAGGGTGGACTTTCCGGCGCCCGATGGTCCGATCAGGGCCACACTCCGCCCGGTCGCAACCCCGAAATCGGCGGACAGTTGGAAGCTGCCTGCCGCGCAGACGAGCCGGTCAAGCGACAGCACGGAGCCGACCTCCCTGATCGCAAAGCCAGAACGCACCGAAGGCCAGGAGCATCAACAGAAGGGCCGCGCCCGAGGCGGCCTCCATTCTGTAAGCCCCCATCAGCCGGTAGATCTGCAAGGGCAGGGTCGCCTGATCGGTGTTTGCAAACAGGGCAATGACACCGAGATCGCCCAGCGACAACGCCAGCCCGAGACCGGCGGCAAAGCCCAGTTGTGGCGCCAGCCGGGGCAGGAGCACCCACCGGGTGAAGGCCCCGCGCCCCATGTCCAGATGCGCGCCCAGACGGCCGTAATCGGTCACGATCGTCCGGGCCGCCGGCACCGTGATCCGCAGAACGAAAGGCAGCGCCATGACGGCGTTGACGGAGGCGGTGACGACCAGGGTCAGATCCGAGGGATCGGCGACAGGATAGATCAGTATGAAGAGTCCGGTGCCAAGGGCCAGCGGCGACACTGCCAGCCCCAGCAGCCCGACCAGATCAATCCAGCGCTGCCGCCCGGCCGACAATGACATCGTCATTGGCAGGGCCAGCGCGGCCAGGACAAGCAGGCTCAGCCCGGCGACGGTCAGTGAGGTGAGCACAGCCGCCCACACCGGGGTCGGCAGGGACAAAAGCGCCAGAGCGCCGTCCAGGGCCACAGCGCTCATGGGCCCCACCAGAAACAGCGTTGCCAGGAAGATCACCAGCGCGTCCATGGCGCGCAACGGCCAGCGATCCGCATCCCACCGCGCAACGGGCCGGTCCAGACCGGCGCCGAAGCTTTCGCCCGTGCTGAGGCGCAGCGCCAGATAAGCCGCCGCCAGCGTCAGGGCGACCTGGATACAGGCCAGCAGCGCGGCGCGACCCAGGTCGAAGTCGAATCGGAACGCCTGATAGATGGCCAGTTCGACCGTGGTCGCCCTGGGGCCGCCGCCCAGCGTCAGTGCGACGGCAAAGCTCGTCAGGCAGATGCCGAAGATCACGGCAAAGGCGCCCGGCGCGATGCGGGCCAGCATCGGGCGTTCCAGCAAACGGTGGATTTCGGCAGATCCCAGATCGAGCGCGGCGGCCAGCCGGAACCGCTCGGCGGGGATTTCGGCCCAGCCCTGCAGGATCAGGCGGGTCGCCAGCGGCAGATTGAAGAAGACATGGGCGAGGACGACGCCATGAAACCCGTAGATCTGAAGCGTCGGCAGGCCCATTGCGTCCAGCACCTGATTGACCCAGCCCGAGCGACCGAACACGGCCAGCAGGCCCAGAACCGCGACGATCACCGGCAGCAGGAAGGGCGCGCCCAGAAGGGTGACAAGAAAGCGCCGGCCCGGGAAGCGGCGGCGTGCCAGCGCACGGGCCACGGGGATGGCAAGGCCAAGGCTCAGGGCCGCGGACGCCAGCGCCTGCAGGAGCGTGAAGCGCACCGCCGCCCAATCGCCGGCAGACGGCGCGCCAACGCCGCCTGCACGCCAGATCACCGCGCCAAGCGCGCCGAGCACCAGCACCACGATCAGCGCTGCTGCCGCGGCACCGGGCGCCCGCCTTACTGGCGCAGCGTCGTGAGCCATTCGTCCAGAGCCACGTCGCGCAGCGCAGGAACCTCATCAACGGGCACGAGGCGGGCTTTGGCCGGGATCGTCAGCGTTTCAAACCCTTCGGGCAGACCAGCCTCCGGCAAGACAGCCGGATACATCCAGTTGGTTGTCGGAATGGCCGACTGGAATCCGTCACTGACCATGAAGGCGAGGAAGGCATCTGCCAGTTCCGGCTGATCTGTGGCCGCGAGCTTTCCGGCGACTTCGATCTGCATATAGTGACCTTCATCGAACGCGGCCGCCGCCTTGCTGGAATCGTCCTCGGCAATCAGGTGGTAGGCCGGCGATGTTGTGTAAGAGAGCACCATGTCGGCCTCGCCCTCCAGAAACAGCCCGTAGGCTTCGGACCAGCCCTTGGTAACAGTGACGATGTTGTCTGACAGACCCTCCCAGATTTCGGCCGCGCCGTCGCCATAGGCGTCTTTGACCCAGAGCAGAAGGCCAAGACCCGGCGTTGACGAGCGCGGGTCCTGGATCACGATGCTGAGATCGCTATCGGCCAGCGCGGCAAGGCTTGTCGGCGCTTGTGTTGCGACATCATGGACGAAGGCGAAGTACCCCCAGTCAAAGGGCACAAAATCCGGATCATCCCAGGCGATCGGCATGTCAAATGCGGCGTCCACCTTGTGGGGCGCAAAAAGGCCCGTTTCGCGCGCTGTGGCCACGAGGTTGCTGTCGAGGCCCAGAACAACATCCGCGTCCGAGCGTGCGCCCTCCAGCTTGATGCGCGCCAACAGGGCGGCTCCATCGCCGGCGGCCACAAGTTTGAGATCGCAGCCGCAGGTCTTTTCGAATTCTGCTTCGATCACGGGGCCGGGGCCCCAGTCCGAAACAAAGCTGTCATAAGTGTAAACGGTCAACTCTGGCGTGTCGGCGTAAGCCGTCGCGCCAATGAGAAGTCCCGCTGCAAGTGTGAGATGTGACGGTTTGGTCATGGCATCCTCCAATTGCGGCGACAGGGCAAGGGGTATGCGTAACCATAACCTTCCCTCCGCCGGTGCTAGCCGGTTCAGGTTCAACGGGTTCGCTTGCGCATCTCAGCCCTTTTGGGCACCCCGAGGTACGATCCGGGATAGTCTCTCGGGCGGGTCTTGGCAAGTCGGCGCTTTTCCCTGACCTCAGGCTGGGATAGACCGCCTGCGCTGAGTGCCGCCGTGATCGCAGTGCCAAACACGCCGTCCCGAACAAGGAGACCCGCCCCATGTCTATGAATACCTTCGGACATCTCTTTCGCGTGACCACCTGGGGCGAGAGCCACGGCCCGGCGCTTGGTGCAACAGTCGATGGCTGCCCGCCCGGTGTCCCGGTTGACGAGGCCATGCTGCAGCACTGGCTGGACCGTCGCAAACCCGGTCAAAGCAAGTTCACGACCCAGCGGCGCGAACCTGATCGCGTGCGCATTATGTCCGGCGTCTTTGAAGGGCGCAGCACCGGCACATCGATCCAGTTGATGATCGAAAACACGGATCAGCGCTCCAAGGACTACTCCGACATCGCCGAGAAGTTTCGCCCCGGCCACGCCGATATCACCTATTGGCAGAAATACGGCATCCGCGACTATCGCGGCGGCGGCAGATCCTCGGCGCGCGAGACGGCGGCGCGGGTGGCTGCCGGCGGCGTGGCGCGCGCGGCGCTCGAGGCGCTGGTGCCCAATCTGAAGATCACCGGTTATCTGGTCCAAATGGGCCCCAGGACCATTGATCGCAGCCGCTTTGACTGGGCCGAGATTGAGCGCAATCCGTTCTGGACCCCTGATCCGCAGGCCGCCGAAGACTGGGCCGTCTATCTCGATGGTCTGCGCAAGGAGGGCAATTCGGTGGGCGCGGTCATCGAACTGACGATCTCGGGCGCCCCCGCGGGTCTTGGCGCGCCGATTTACGGTAAGCTCGACACCGATCTCGCCGCCGCCTGTATGTCGATCAATGCCGTCAAGGGGGTCGAGATCGGCGATGGCATGGCGTCCGCCGCCCTCACCGGGGTCGAGAATGCCGATGAGATCCTGCCCGGAAATGACGGTCCCTTCTACACCACCAATCATGCCGGTGGCATCCTCGGCGGAATCTCCACTGGGCAGGACATCGTGGTGCGCTTTGCGGTGAAACCGACGTCCTCGATCCTGACGACGCGGCGCACGATCACCAAATCCGGCGCACCCTCCGAGATCATCACCAAGGGCCGCCATGACCCCTGCGTTGGGATTCGGGCGGTTCCGGTGGGCGAAGCGATGGCCGCCTGTGTCTGTCTGGACCACCTGCTTCTCGATCGCGGCCAGACCGGAGGGCTGCGCGGACCAATCGGCTGAGCGGGCGCGCCGCTCCGTCCTGTTCCCCGTTCTGTTCCCCGTCCTGTTCTCCTTTGCCTCCCTCTTGCCCTCGGGCCGCGAAAGGCGCACACGGGCACCATGTCCTCCCCAATGATCCGGTCCGCCCCCGGGCGGGCGATCCTGTTGAAAGTGACCGCCGTCGGGCTGTTTACCGGCATGGCCGCGCTGGTGAAACTTGTGACCGAGACGGTGCCCCCCGGAGAAACGGTGTTTTTCCGCTCGTTCTTCGCGCTGCCGGTGATTGTCATCTGGATCTGGCACCGGGGCGAATTGCGTCAGGCTCTGGTGCCCAGGAATGTCGGCGGTCATGTCTGGCGCGGCCTGTTCGGCACAGCGGCCATGGCCTGCAATTTCGCGGGTCTGGGGCTCCTCCCGCTGCCGGAGGTCACGGCCATCGGCTATGCCGCGCCGATCTTCACCGTGATCTTCGCAGCCGTCTTTCTGGGTGAGCGCATTCGCTTTGTCCGTATCTCTGCCGTCACGCTGGGTCTGATCGGCGTGATGATCGTCGCCTCCCCGCGTCTCAGCCTGCCTGCGAATGAAATCACCGCGGGCGCCAGCCTCGGCGCGCTTCTGGTGCTGGCCTCGGCGGTCCTGCGCGCCTTGGTGCAGATCCATATCCGCACACTGGTGAAAACCGAACATACCGCGGCGATCGTCTTTTACTTCTCACTCACCTCCACCGTCTTGTCGCTGTTCACGCTGCCCATGGGGTGGGTCATGCCGGCGCCGCATATTCTGGCTCTGTTGTGCCTGATCGGGCTGATCGGCGGGGTCGCACAGATCCTGGTCACTTCGGCCTATCGCTTCGCCGGCGCTTCGATGCTGGCGCCCTATGATTATGCCTCGCTGATTTTTGCGATTGTCATCGGCTATCTCTTCTTTGACGAATGGCCGACACTGGTGATGCTGGGCGGCGCGGCCCTCGTCATTTCCGGCAATGTGCTGGTGCTGTGGCGGGAACGCCAGCTTGGAAAGATCAACGACCGGGCTCGGGCCGTGCGCCAGCGGGACGGCTGAAGGACAAAAACGGAGGAGAGCGATGTCGGATCAGGACCCCGAGACGGATCAGACCGATCACAGGAGCAAAATGCAAAAGGTGCAGGCGGCTCACCGCGACAAGGTGGCCCAGTCCAAGACCCCCGAACGCGGGCTGGTTCTGGTGCATACCGGGCCGGGCAAGGGCAAATCCTCCTCTGCCTTCGGTGTGCTGATCCGCGCCCTGGGCTGGGGCAAATCCGTGGCGGTCGTCCAGTTTATCAAGGGAAAGTGGATCACCGGAGAACGCCGCTTCTTCGAAAAGCTCGGCGGCGTGACCTGGCATACGATGGGCGAAGGCTTCACCTGGGACACCCAGGACCGGGACCGCGATATCGCCGCCGCCGGCGCGGCCTTTGACAAGGCCAGGGCCCTGATGGCAAGCGGGGACCACGACGTCGTGCTCCTCGACGAGATCAACATCGCCATGCGCTATGACTATCTCGGCACGCAGGAGGTCCTCGACGGGCTCGCCGCGCGCAGCCCGCGCACCAGCGTGATCCTGACGGGCCGCGACGCCAAGCCCGAGCTGTGCGACTACGCCGATCTGGTCAGCGAGATTGCGGCCGTCAAACACCCCTACGAGGCCGGGATCAAAGCGCAGAAGGGGATCGATTTCTGACCTGCTGCTTCTTTCTTTTTCCAAATACCCGGCCGACCGGCCGCCATCTGGCGCCCCGCCGATCAGGGGCGGCCTCAGGTCCCGCTCAAAACCAGTCCGGGGCGGCGCGCTCGACCTTTTGCCACAGCCGGGACGTGCGTTTGACGTCCCGGTCAGAGCGGGCTGCCAGGGCGGCCTGGATCTGAGCGGACGCGGCGCGTGCCGCGGGGCCTGCGTGCACCGTGGTCCGGTCCAGTACGATTTCCGCCACCGCGGCGTCATTCATTGCGCCAAGGCTGTTCTGGATTTTCCTCAACCGTTTGACAAAACGCTGCCGGTCCTGCCCTCCGGTGGGCCAGGCGCCGCTGTCCAGTGTGTAGCGCAGCTTTTTCAGCTCTTTTCGAAAGGTGTGGCGGGTTTCGATCCGCAGGACAGAAAAGCGCCAGCCGTAACTCTGCGCCTTGCGGAACCGTTTGCGCAGGGCCTTGTCGGCGGGCGGCGCGGCGGGCCGTCCGGCCTGACCGCCCATCCAGCGGTCCATCCCGGCGAGCAGCCGTTCGACCCGCCCGCTGGTCACAACGGCGCGCACCCGCACGCGTTCAGCCGCTGCGGCGGACAGCAGGGCCTGGTTCAGGTTTTGAAAGCCCGTCGCCGAAGGATGGCGCGCAAGATGCGGCCCGAGGATCTCAAGGCGCACCACGTCCAGGTCGCGCAGACCTCCGACAAGGGTGGCGATGTCGCGCGCCTCGTTTGCAAGTTGCATCGCCTGCGGATCGCGCCGTCCGAAGATATTGAGCGCTGTGCGCGCCTTGCGCAGACCGACCCTGAGCTGATGCGGCCCTTCCGGATCGTCGCTCAACACCACCGTCTGTGCGGCCTTGCGCGCGCGCGCCACGAAGGGCTCCATCACCGCGCAGATGTCCGCAGAACCCGGTTCCGGAACGCCAGATTGACCGGCCGCGCCCAGAGTCGCCGCCGATTGCGGCGTCTGGTCGGCCAAGAGAGAACCGTTGGACGGTGGCGCATTCGTTTCAGGCGGAGCGCTGCCGGAGCGTATAGACATGAGCTATACATTATCGGTTCTTCGGGAAATATCAATGGCTCTGCACCGCATGCGCCAAAAACGCGATTGGATCACCGGAATCACGCGTTTGTGTTGTGTTTGCAATAAATTATCACGAAAACGTGAATGCACTTGAAGCGGGGTATGTCCGCGCCATTTCGCCGCATCGAGGGTGCGCCTATCGCGCGATGACGACCCTCTCACCTGGCGCAAGCCTTTGAATTTTCGTGCGGGTTGAACCCGCGTTCGCAGGCGGAGCCTGCAAGGAGGAACTTTATGTCTCTTGGATACTCGCTGAATACCGCGTTTGATCCGGCGCCTGACGCGCCAACGTTAACCATCGCGCAGATTGCTCAAAACGACGCCTTTGACGTGCTTCGGATCGCACTCAAGGCAACAGACCTGACGGCTACATTCAATCATGGCGGAGACTTCACGGTCTTTGCTCCGACCGATGACGCATTCCGCGAACTCGCCGAGCACACGCTGGGTATCGACACCACCGGCCTTGGCGATGGCAAACTGGCCACCGCGCTGGTTGACGCGCTGGGTGTGGACCTTCTCACCGAAGTTCTCACCTACCACGTCGCTGCAGGCAGCAACTCGCTGGTCGAACTTCAGACGGCCGGAAGCGTGGAAACGCTCTTCGGAACCGATCTGACGATCGCCATGGACTCGATCATCGACGCTGATCCCGAAGTGGAAAACGCCGAGTTCATCCGTGGCCTGACCGATGTGGGCGCCACCAATGGCGTCATTCATGCGGTTGACCAGGTGCTTCTGCCCATCGACGTTGAAGAAGCCACCACCAAGCCCACGATCGCGGACGTTGCGTCCGGCGATTCTCGCTTTGAAGTGCTCACCGCGGCTTTGGTCGCAACCGGGCTGGTTGATGCCGTGGCCAACCGCGATGCTGACTTCACCGTGTTTGCCCCCACCGACAAGGCCTTCCGCGAACTGGCGGATGCTCTGGGCATCGACGACACCGGCCTCGACCCGGCCGGACTTGCCGGAGCGCTGGTTGACGCGCTGGGCGCCGAGACCGTGACCAACGTGTTGCTCTATCATGTCGCGGGCGAAAGCCTGTCGGCCGCAGAGCTCACCTCGGATGGCATCGTTGAGACCCTGCTCGACAATGGCCGCCTGGTGTTTGACGCCGGCTCCATCCTGGATGCGTCGCCGCAGACAGACGCATCGGTCTTCCCGTCGCTCGTCGACATCGACACCGCCAACGGTCTGATCCACGTCGTGGATTCGGTTCTTCTGCCGTTCGACCTCGACCCGACCAACACGTCGGGCCAGGGCACAGGCGCCGATGAGCGGACCTTCCTGGGTGGCGGCAACGACAAGTACAGCGCCGCAGGCGGTGACGACCTTGTTGTTGACGGTGCTGGCGACGACCAGATCAACGGCGCGCGCGGCAACGACATCCTGTCGGATGGCGCTGGCAATGACCGCTATTCGGGTGGCGCAGATTCGGACGTCTTTGATCTGTCCGCCATGCAGGGCCGGAACGTGATCAAGGATTATTCGGATGAAGACCTGCTGGCCTTCTCGTTCGCCGAATTTGCCTCCGAGCAGGATGTTCTGGACGCCGCCGTGTCGGATTCGCGCGGCACCAAGATCGTTGGCGAAGAGGGCTCCGTCCTCGTCCGCGATCTGGACATGCTGACCACCGACGATTTCGTTCTGGTGTAAGAAGCGCATCAGGGATCGCAGCCCGCTGAGGCTGCGGTTCCGCTGATGGCTCAAACAAACAAGGCGCGGATCCCGATCCGCGCCTTGTTGTCATTGTGAAACTCTCTGGCCTGATCAGTCCCTGTCAGGCCCCTGTCAGGCCCCTGTCAGGCGCGCACAAGCGCCTCGTAGGACTTTGAGATGTCCTTGGTCATCTCGCCGACTTCGAAGTTGTAATCTCCGATCTCTCCGACGGGCGTGACTTCGGCGGCGGTGCCGGTCAGCCAGCATTGCTGAAAGCCTTCCATCTCGCCAGGATCGATGTGGCGCTCATGCACCTTGATCTGGCGGTCCTTGAGCATGTCGATCACGGTCTGTCGGGTCAGCCCGTCAAGGAAGCAATCGGCCTTGGGCGTGTGGACTTCGCCGTCCTGAACAAAGAATATGTTTGCCCCGGTCGCTTCGGCCACATAGCCGCGGTAGTCCATAAACAGCGCGTCCGAACAGCCCTTGGCCTCGGCGGCGTGTTTCGAGGTGGTGCAGATCATGTAGAGACCGGCGGCTTTGGCGTGGACCGGAATGGTCTCGGGCGAGGGGCGCTTCCACTTTGAGATGTCGAGCTTGGCGCCCTTCATCTTGGCGTCGCCGTAATAGTTGCCCCATTCCCAGCAGGCGATGGCGAGCCGGACCTGGTTCTTGGCGGCCGAGACCCCCATGTCCTCGCCCGAACTGCGCCAGGCAACGGCGCGGACGTAGGCGTCCTTGAGGCCATTCGCCTCAAGCGCCGCGTATTTGGCGGCCTCGATCTCATCGACGGTAAACGGGATCTCGAAATCCAGATATCCGGCCGATTCATGCAGGCGGACCGAATGATCCCGGCCGCGGAAAATCTTGCCGCCATAGCAGCGTTCGCCCTCGAATACCGAGGAGGCATAGTGGAGACCATGGGTCAGAACGTGTACATTCGCGTCCCGCCAGTTCACCATTTTGCCGTCCATCCAGATCAGGCCGTCGCGATCATCATACCCCGCCATGAGATTTCCCCTCCTCATGCTTTCCGAATATTGCGTCCAATGGGTCCACCTCGGACACATTCTTTCTTCAAAGACGCGATTCGTTACCTGTTCAGTCTTGGAATGTCAACAAGGCTGACGTATATAGCTCAAACGACAGGCGCGAGGATGCGAAATGGCCGAAGGACGGGGTCTTCCGGGCTTAAGCGGAGAAAATCTGCTTTACTTGACCGATGAACAGCTCAGGCAGGGAATCGAAGCGATGTTCTTTGCCTATCGCGGCTTTACCGCCGATCCCGATCGGATCCTGGCCGGCCTGTCCTATGGCCGGGCGCATCACCGGGCCATCCACTTTATCAACCGCGCGCCGGGCACCACGGTGAACAACCTGTTGCGCATTCTGGGCGTAACCAAGCAATCCCTGAACCGGGTGCTGCGAACGCTGATAGAAGACGGGCTCGTCGAAAGCCGTGTCGGCACGCAGGACAAACGCGAACGCCACCTCTTCCTGACCGACAAGGGCGGCGATCTGGAGCAGCAATTGTCCGATGCCCAGCGGGCGCGGATGCGCGCCGCCTACCGGGATGCAGGCCCCGATGCGGTGGCCGGGTTTCGCAAGGTGTTGGAGGCGATGATGGACGTTGAAATGCGCCGCGCCTATAAACGTCTGAAAGATTAAGCAGGACGACCCGTTCCATGGCCGAATTCGATGCTCATTTGCTGATCGTGGACGATGACGAACGCATCCGCGAACTGCTCAAGAAATTCCTGATGCGCAGCGGATTTCTGGTAACGGCAGCGCGGGACGCTGCGCATGCGCGGCGCGTGCTGTCGGGGCTCGACTTCGACATGATCGTGCTGGATGTGATGATGCCCGGCGAAGACGGGATCACGCTGACCAAGGCGCTCCGCGAAATGATGATGACGCCCATCCTGCTTTTGACGGCCAAGGGCGAGACGGAACATCGCATCCAGGGGCTGGAGGCGGGGGCGGATGATTACCTGCCCAAACCATTTGAGCCAAAGGAACTTCTGTTGCGGATCAATGCGATCCTGCGCCGGATGCCGGAGACGCCGGCCGAGGTGACCACGCCGAAGATCCTGCACCTGGGGCCGATACGCTATGACATCGACAAGGGTGAGATGTGGCAGGGCGATCAGCCGGTGCGGTTGACCGCGACCGAAAGCCAGTTGATGCGGATCTTTTCGGCCAACCCCGGCGAACCGGTCAGCCGGACCCGGCTGGTCGAGGATCTGGGCCGGGACAATGTTCAGGCCCTGGAACGGGCGGTCGACGTGCAGATCACCCGGTTGCGGCGCAAGATCGAAAGCGACCCGAAACAGCCCCGCTATCTGCAGACCGTGCGCGGCGCGGGCTATATGCTGGCGCCCGATTGAGCGCCGGCGCGCGGGCGAAGGCTCCCACCCGCCCGAGGTCAGCCGGAGGTGTCTCACGTACCACGCGCCCACCCCGCCTCCGCCCGCGCACCGGCCCGTCGCCCCTGATGGCGGACCTGTGAGCGCGCCTTGACCGTTGCATCGGTTGCCCCGGCGGGAGCGGATTGGTAGCGTGACCTCATGACCACCGCTTTGCTCACCCATGCCGATGGGCTCGACCATGTCACGCCACAGGGCCACCCGGAGCGGGTGGCGCGCCTGGAGCATGTCCTGCAGGCCCTCGAACCGCTGGATCTGGCCCGCATCACAGCCCCGCTGGCGGCTGATGACGACATTCTTCGCTGTCATCCAAGTTCGTATGTGGCCGAGATCAAACGCGCATCCCCGAGCGAAGGCCTGAGGCCGATTGATGGCGATACCTTCATGTCGCCGGGCACGCTCGATGCGGTCTATCGCGCGGTCGGCGCCGCAGTGCGCGGGGTCGATCTGGTGATGAGTGGCGAAGCCGGGAACGCCTTTTGCGCCGTGCGGCCGCCGGGCCATCATGCTGAAACCTCTACCGCGATGGGCTTTTGTTTCTTTGGCACCGTCGCCATCGCGGCCAAACATGCCTTGGATCACCACGGGCTTGATCGCGTGGCCGTGGTCGATTTCGACGTTCATCACGGCAACGGCACGCAGGACCTGCTTTGGGATGAACACCGCACGCTGTTTATCTCCTCCCACCAGATGCCGCTCTTTCCCGGCACGGGGCGGGTGTCCGAGACCGGAGCCCATGGCAACGTTCTCAACCTGCCGCTGGCCCCCGGCACAGGCCGCGCCGAGATGCGGGCAGCCTATGAAACCCAGGCCTTCCCGCGCCTCCGGTCCTTTCAGCCGCAACTGATCCTGGTGTCAGCCGGTTTTGACGCCCACGCCGCCGACCCGCTGGCCAATCTTGAGTGGCAGACCGAGGATTTCCGCTGGATCACCGCCGAGCTCTGTGCGCTGGCCGGGGACCTTTGCGACGGGCGGCTTGTCTCGTCCCTGGAAGGCGGATACGACCTTGCCGCGCTGTCGGCCTCGGCCAAGGCGCATGTGGAAGAACTGATAAAGGCCGCCCCATGACCGAGACCCCCGTCGAAGACCTGAGCTTTGAAGACGCGATGAAAGAGCTGGACGCGGTGGTGCAGCAGCTGGAGCGCGGCGATGTGGCGCTTGAGGCCTCGATTGATCTCTACGACCGGGGCGCCAGGCTCAAGAAACGCTGTGAGACATTGCTGGCCCAGGCCGAAGAGAAGGTCGCGGCGATCACAACGGATGGCGATGGCCAACCCACGGATTTGAAGCCGGTCGACGGTCTTTGATGGTCATAGACGTACTGGAGGAAGATGGCCGCAGTATCGCGGCGCATTTCGAGACCCTGTTTGCCGCCTTCGACGATGTGCCGGTGACACGGGCGATGCGCTGGGCCACCCAAGGCGGAAAGGCGATGCGCGGTTTCTTGGTGCTGGAAGGCGCGCGGCTTTACGACGTCGACACCACCCGCGCGATCTGGCCGGCTGCCGCCATTGAAGCCATGCATGCCTACTCTCTGGTGCATGACGATTTGCCGTCGATGGATGATGACGATCTGCGTCGCGGCCGGCCCACGGTGCACGTGAAATGGGATGAGGCCACAGCTATTCTGGCGGGTGATGCATTGCAGGCCCTGGCCTTTGAACTGGCCGCCCATCCCCTGGTCGGCGCGGCCGAGGTCCGCGCGGATCTGGCGCTGTCGCTGGCGCGCGCCGCAGGGGCGCATGGCATGGTGCTGGGCCAGGCGCTGGATATTGCCGCTGAGTCCACGGCAACACCGCTCAGCCTGGAAGAGATCACAACGCTGCAATCGGGCAAGACGGGCGCGCTCTTTGCCTGGGCCTCCATGGCCGGACCCCGGCTGGCCCAGGCCTCGCTCGCCCCCATGCGGCTATATGCCGAGGCGCTGGGACTGGCCTTTCAGATCCGCGACGATATCCTTGATATCGAAGGCGATGTCGCCAAGACCGGCAAACGCGTGCAAAAGGACGCAGAGGCCGGAAAGGCGACGTTCGTGTCGCATCTCGGGCTGGAGGGCGCGCGGACCCGGGCAGGCGCACTGGTTGACGAGGCCTGTGCAGCGTTGGACGCCTTTGGTGAGCGGGCCGAGGTCTTGCGAGCGCTGGCACGCTTCGCTATTGCCCGCGACAAGTGACTGCCGCGCCGGAGGGAGGCGTCGATGACCGACAAACCCAAAACCCCCTTGCTGGATCGTGTCCAGAACCCGTCTGATCTGAAGCGGTTTTCGGATGCGGAACTGACTCAGGTGGCGCAGGAACTGCGGGCCGAGACGATATCGGCGGTTTCCCAGACCGGCGGGCATCTGGGCGCCGGGCTTGGCGTGGTCGAGCTGACCGTGGCGCTGCACGCAATATTCGATACGCCGCGCGACAAGCTGATCTGGGATGTGTCCCATCAATGCTACCCGCACAAGATCCTGACCGGTCGGCGCGATCGCATTCGCACCCTGCGCCAGAAGGACGGGCTCTCGGGTTTCACCAAGCGCTCGGAAAGTCCCTATGACCCGTTTGGCGCGGCGCATTCCTCGACTTCGATTTCGGCAGCGCTGGGCTTTTCGGTCGCACGGGATCTGGGTGGCGTAACCCCGGAAGGTGTGGGCGACGCGATTGCCGTTATCGGCGACGGCGCGATGAGCGCGGGCATGGCCTTTGAGGCGATGAACAACGCGGGCCATCTGCGCAAGCGGCTGATCGTGATTCTCAACGACAATGAGATGTCCATTGCACCGCCAACCGGTGCCTTGTCGACCTACCTCTCCCGGCTCTATGCCGAGGCG
>JBCDEC010000065.1:0-18984 GCA_039179965.1 Pseudomonadota bacterium | reverse complement strand
TTCACGTTCCCCGGACGGGAACCGCCACCACGCACACCCAAGGTCTTTTTGCCGTCAGTATCGCTCATCTAAGCTTCTTTTCCTTCCCGACGACGCGTATCGCCGTCCGTCTTGCGCAGGCCTTTCAGGCGTTGCGCTTCCTCTACAACACGTTGGCTGAGTCCACCAGAGGCGACCGCCGCGTGTATCACGGTTTGCCGGCCAAAGGCCTGACCCAATTCGTCTGCTGTCAACCAGCCGATGTAGCTGCCAAAGTGTGGCGTACTCAGCTTTGTCTTTCCACGTTTCGACCCGTCACTGGCCTGGATCAGCACACGGGCCTCTTCCTTGGCCAACCAGTCCTTGACCTGTTCGTACCCGGCCACTGCCTGACCCGACTTGCGCGCCAGGCTGATCAGATCCACCAATCGGCGCAGGATCAGACGTTCCACCTGATCCGTCAGCCCGTCGGCCACTTCGACTGGCGCTTTGAACGCCCGCGCAAAGAGCCGTTTTTTGACCGCTTTGTCCAGAGCCGATCTGTCTGCCAGCACCCAGGCGCCCCGCCCGGGAAGTTTTTCAAGCACATCCGGAACCACCTGGCCGTCTGGTCCCACAACAAAACGCACCAGAACTGGTTTCGGCTTCACATCACCCGTGGCGATGCATTTCCGCTCTGGATCGCCCGACCGATCCTTTGAGGCGCCTCCGCGACCCATCGTGACGCCCAAGGGGCCTGAGATCAGGCCCCAGCCTCCGTCGTGGCTTCGTCCGAGGTATCCTCTTCGTCCTCGGGCTCTTCCTCGGCAACTTCAAGATCCGCCGGATCCACCCAGCCCAGGAGAACACGCGCCGTCATAACCAAATGTTGCGCCTCTTCCAAGCTCACGTCAAACGGTTCGAGAATGCCGTCATCCTTGATCCGCTCGCCATTTTCGGTGGTCCATCCGCCGGCCAGTTCCCAATCCGCGCAGGTTGCGAAATCTTCCAGCGTTTTGACGTCGTCCTTGGCGAGCGCCTCGATCATCTGGGGTGTCAGGCCCTCAAAGTCAATCAGGCTCTCTTCCACGCCCAGCGCGCGCGCATTTTCAAGCGCCGCCTTGGCCTGGGCTTCCAGGAAATCGCGCGCCCGGGCCTGCAGTTCCTGCGCCGTGCTTTCGTCGACACCGTCAATCACCAACAGCTCGTCAAGTTCGACATAGGCGACCTCTTCGAGATTGGTGAAGCCTTCCGACACCAGAAGCTGCGCGAAGAATTCGTCAAGATCGAGCGTCTCCACAAAGAGCTGCGTGCGCTCTTCGAATTCTTTCTGACGGCGCGCCGATTCCTCGGCTTCGGTCATGATGTCGATGTCGAGACTGGTCAGCTGGCTCGCCAGACGCACGTTCTGACCGCGCCGCCCAATAGCCAGGCTCAGCTGCTCTTCCGGCACGACCACTTCAATCTTGCCGGCCTCCTCGTCGAACACGACTTTCGAAACTTCCGCCGGCTGCAGCGCATTGACCAGAAAGGTCGCCTGATCCTCGTTCCAGGGGATGATGTCAATCTTCTCGCCCTGCAACTCGTTGACCACAGCTTGCACGCGGCTGCCGCGCATACCGACACAGGCGCCCACCGGGTCAATCGAGCTGTCATAGGAAATCACGGCAATTTTCGCCCGGCTGCCCGGGTCCCGCGCCACGGCTTTGATGTCGATGATGCCATCGTAGATCTCAGGCACTTCCATCTTGAACAGCTCGGCCATGAATTCCGGCGCGGTGCGGCTCAAAAAGATCTGCGGGCCGCGGGGTTCACGCCGAACATCCTTGATGTAGACGCGGATGCGATCACTGGGGCGATAGCTCTCGCGACCGATCTTTTCATTGCGCCGCAGGATGGCTTCGCCGGCGCCGACATCGACGATGACGTTGCCGTATTCTTCGCGCTTGACGAGCCCGTTGATGATCGTGCCCGCGCGGTCCTTGAACTCTTCGAACTGCCGGTCCCGCTCCGCCTCGCGGACCTTCTGAAGAATGACCTGCTTGGCTGACTGCGCGGCAATGCGTCCAAGTTCAACCGGAGGCACTTCTTCGATGAACTGCTGCCCGACTTCCGGGGCGTCCATGTATTGTTTGGCCTGTTCAACGGTCATCTCGGCCTGATAATTCTCAAGCTCTTCGTCCTCGACCACAGTGCGGACGCGGGTAAAGGTCGCCTTGCCGGTCTTGCGGTCAATCGACACACGAATGTCCATTTCCGAGCCATACCGGCTCTTCGCGGCCCGGGCGAGGCTCTCTTCCATCGCCTCAACCACCAACGCCGGGTCGATCATCTTCTCGCGTGCCACCGCTTCGGCGGTTTGCAAGAGTTCCAACTGGTTTGCGGATGTGATCGCCATGGTCAGGTCTTCTCCTCAGTCTCGTCGGACGCTTCGGTCTCTATCTCGTCAAAGGTCTCTTCGTTCAGAACGCCGGCCGCCTTGCGCTGGCGCAGCATCTCTTTGATCAGCTCATCGGTCAGCACCAGCTTGGCATCGCTCAGCCAGTCAAACTGCAATCCGATGGTCATATCGTCACCGCCCGCGTCGGGGAGGTTGATCAGCACTTCATCGCCTTCGATCCCCGCAAGGACACCTTTGAAGCGTCGGCGTCCATCGATCAGCTCGCTGGTCTCCACCTTGGCCTCATAGCCTTCGAACATGTCGAAATCCTTGAGACGCGTGAGCGGGCGGTCGATCCCGGGGCTCGACACTTCCAGCGTGTAGGCGTCAAGGATTGGATCTTCGACATCGAGAACCGCGCTGACGGCATTCGAGATCTCGGCACAATCATCCACCTCGATCCCGCCGTCCGGCTTGTCGGCCATGATCTGCAGAACGGTCGCCTTGCCGGACATCAGCCGGATACGCACAAGCTCAAAGCCGAGGTCCTCAATCACCGGAGAGATGATTTCGGCCAGGCGTCGATCAATGGCAGCTTTAGCGATCAGTGTATTGGTCATGCGGTCCAGAACGAAAAAACGGGCGCGCGGCCCGTCGAACTACTCCGGTGGTGCTTCAGGCCCAGGAGCCCGACGCGCCGCTGTTGTGGGTCATATACGCCCCGAACAGGCGCTCTGCAAGCCCGATTCGCCCCGACCAGAAGTCGCCCCTGGCTGCGCTGTCGCGTCGGGGTATTTTCAAAAAGAAAGAAGCCCAAATGCGCGCTCTTACAGGCGACGGAGCGAACGGAACCGGCACTCACCAGCCGAAAGCGCACCAGATCCAGCTTCTTTCTTTTTGGAAATACCCGGGGTGAATTGGCCGCAGGCCAAGAGGGGCAACGCCCCTGGTCAGGTCAGCCACCAGCGTTCTGCGATCCGCCCGTCGTCAAGGCGCGACCGGCCAGACACGATTGACGGGCGTCCGACATGATCGCCAAATCGCACCTCCTGGTCCAGTTCGGCCACATCGACGTATCCATCGCTGAGGGCTTCCTCGCGAACCGCTGGATCGGTGATGGAAATCACCTCCACGGCATCGGCCCAGCCGGCCTGGCCGTCTTTCCAGTGCGAATCCACCCGCCGGCCCAGCCACTGGCGCCCGTTCCGCGCGGTCACAACCTTATACAGCCCGCTGCCGCACCAGCGCGCCATGTCGTCTTCAACCGCACCCGCCGGCGTGATCGCGAGCCTGGGATCGGCCAGCAGATACGGGAAACCCGGATCGCCCTCATGCAGCGCGATGCGCAGACCGTCTTCCGTTTCCTGCAACTCGGCAATGGTCTGCGCAACCGGACTGTCGGGCCGTTCAAGAGTCGCAATGACATCCTTCGCCGTCAGCGAAGTTCCGTCATGAAACACCGTGCCGGGTCGCAAATGGAAATGCCAGACGGTCGCATCGGCATTGCCATGCCAGGAGGTTGCGCCTTCCCCGCGCAAGAGCCCGTCCGCTCCGACTTCGGTCAATGTTTCAAACACCGCGCCGTGCGCCACGGCGCGGGCCCCGGCCCCATCCTGAACCGCGATCCGCAGTTTGCCTCCTCGCCGTGGCAGCGCATCCACGGCCAGCCCGGACGCCGCCAAAAGCGCCGCAGCGGCACCGGACGCAAACAACGCGCGCCGGTCAAGCCGCTTCATCGCTCAAGGTCCGCGATCATATCGGTAACGCGCACCAGTTCGGCGCTGATGCCGGGCTCGCTCAGCGCATGACCGGCCTGACGCACCATGCGCAGCTCTCCGGCAGGCCAGGCCTCGGACAGGGCATAGGCGGAAACTGGCGGACAAATCATGTCATAGCGTCCCTGCACAATGACCCCCGGCGTCTGCGCGATCCGGTCCATATGTGCCAGGATCTGGCCGTCAAACTCCATGAAGCCCGCGTTGATGAAATAATGGTTCTCAAGCCGCGCGAAGGCGCGGGCGTATTCCCCCGGACTGTCCCCGGACAGCCCGCTGGAATGAATCGTGGCCAGCGCATTCTCCCAGGCCGACCAGGCGCGCCCATAGCGGGTTTCCTCCACCAGGTTCCCGGAAAACAGACGTTTGTGGTAGGCCTTGATCAGATCGCCGTGCTCTTCCTCGGGTATCCCGGACACAAACCGGGCCCAGGTCTCGGGCCAGAACCGGCCGGCCCCGCCGCCATAGAACCAATCCAGCTCCGCCTGAGTCATCAGGAAGACGCCGCGCAACACCAGATAGCGGGCCGCCTCGGGATGGGTCTGGGCATAGATCAGCGACAGCGTTGCACCCCAGGAGCCACCAAACACGATCCAGCGATCGATGCCCAAATCCTCGCGGATCTTTTCGATATCCGCCACCAGATGCCACGTCGTGTTGTGGGTCACCGCCGCATGTGGACGCGACCGACCACACCCGCGCTGATCAAAAAGAACGATGCGATAGACCGACGGGTCGAAATAGCGGCGCATTGCTGGCGAACACCCGCCGCCCGGCCCGCCGTGCAAAACCACGACCGGAAGCCCGGTCGGATTGCCGCATTGCTCAACATAAAGCTGGTGTCCCTGGCCAACATCCATCATGCGCTGATCGAAGGGATCGATCGGCGGATAAAGATATTGCACGGCACGCTTCTGATCGGCGGACTTGTCCATTCTTCGCCTTATATAGACCGATAACTGACAAGACCACACGGAGTGACGCATGCAAGCCGCCGAAAGCACCGTTGACCCTAAGGAAATCGCCAAGTTCGAAGCCATGGCAGCCGAATGGTGGGACCCGACCGGAAAATTCAAGCCGCTTCATATGTTAAACCCATGCCGGCTCGACTACATCACAACGCAGGTTGCGGCCCAGTTTGAACGCGATTTGAGCGCAAACCAGCCGTTTGACGGCCTGCGGATCCTCGACATCGGATGTGGCGGCGGGCTCTTGTCCGAACCCATGGCCCGGCTTGGCGCGCAGGTGGTCGGCGCCGATGCGGCCGAGCGAAATATTCCCGTTGCGCGTGTGCATGCGGACCAATCCGGCCTCGACATCGACTATCGCCACACCACGGCCGAAGCGCTGGCCGCGGCTGGCGAGCGATTCGATGCAGTTCTGAACATGGAGGTCGTCGAACATGTTCCGGATCCGCTGACCTACCTGTCCGCCTGCAGCGCGCTCCTGACCCCCGGCGGCATCCAGATCTGCTCGACCATCAACCGCAATCCCAAAAGCTACGCGATGGCCATCATCGGTGCGGAACAGATCATGCGGTGGTTGCCCAAAGGCACCCATGACTGGTCCAAGTTCATCACCCCTGACGAACTCTTCGCGCTGATTTCGGACGCCGGGCTTACGCCGGTCGACCGGAAGGGGTTTGTCTTCAACCCGATATCCTGGTCCTGGTCGCTGTCCGAACGCGACCTCTCGGTGAATTATGTCACCGCGTCGGTCAAACCCGCCTGAGGCTTCTTCTTGGGCAAAATACCTCCGGGGGAGTCGCCCCGTGGGCGACGGGGGCAGCGCCCCCCGAATAGTCTCCCGGCCATGCGAGCTGGTGATGTCAGTCCTGCGGTTCCAGACGCATGCGCAGATCCCGCAACACCGGCAAGACCGACCGCACCTTGTCCGGACCCAGATCGCCGACAATTTCCCGGATCATCGGTGAGATATCGGCGATCGCCTGATCGCGCGCCCGCCGCCCGGCTGGCGAAATCGCCACCAGTTTGCGCCGCGCATCGTCCCAGTCAGGGCGGATGTGGACATATCCGGCCCATTCCAGCTTGCCCAGCGTATTGGTCATGGCGCCACGCGTGACGTGGAAGGTGGCCGCCAGTTGCGCAGGCGTGCGTTCCTGCGCCAGCACAGCCAGATGGTTGAGCACCGAAAAATGCGACAGCTCCATCCCCTTGGGCAGGCTCCGGCTCAGCCGGTGGCGCAGCAATTGCTCGCCCATCAGCACCTCGCTGAAAAGCGCCACCGCCAGGTTCTGGTCGTCCGCGTCGCTCATGCAGGTTCAGCAAAGGCGCGGGCATTGCTCAGCGACGGAACCTTGTGGCGCGCGATGTCGACCTGCCCGAGATCGAGATCGGCCAGATACACGCCAGGCTCTGTACCGGCATCCAGCAGGACCTCACCCCAGGGGGCGACAATCAGCGAATGACCATAGGTGTCGCGCGTGCGCCCGGTGCTGCTGGGGTGCGTGCCGGTCTGGGCCGGCGCCAGCACGAAACAGCCCGTCTCGATGGCCCGGGCCCGCAGCAGCACATGCCAATGCGCCGCGCCGGTGACCGGCGAAAAGGCGGCGGGCACTGTCAGGATGTGCGCCCCTGCCTCGGCCAGGGCCCGGTGAAGCATCGGAAACCGCAGATCGTAACAGATCGTCAGGCCAAGCGCGGTGCCGGCGACCTCGGTGACAACTGCCGCCGCACCCGGGCGGTAGCCTTCCGATTCGCGATAGGTCTCCTGTGGTGTGACATCCACGTCGAACATGTGGATCTTGTCGTAGCGTGCCCGGATCCCGCCATCGGGGCCAATCAGGAACGAGCGGTTGGCAAACCGTCCGTCCGGGTCCCCGGTTTTCAGACCGAGCGACCCGAGCAGCAGCCACAGGCCCAGATCACCGGCCTCCTGGCGCAGCGCGGCCAGGGTCGGATCGTCCTCTTCCAGATGCAGCACGGCGGTCTGCTGCCGTCGCGAGGTCGACAGGCAGTTGGTGACCTCCGGCGTCAGAACGAACGCGGCGCCCTGGTCCGCGGCCTGCCGGATCATGCCCCGAACCATATCCAGATTTTGGACCGGATCGTCGCTTGATGTGATCTGCAACAGCGCGACGCGCATCAGACCGCCAACAACGCGTCGAGCTTGCCCGCCTGTTCCAGCGCGTACAGATCATCGCAGCCGCCGACATGCGTGCCGTCAATAAAGATCTGGGGCACGGTGCGCCCGCCCTGCGCACGCTGGATCATCTCGGCCTTTCGCCCCGGCTCGACCATCACGTCGATCTCGGAAAAGCTGACGCCCTTCGACTTGAGCAGTCGTTTGGCCGCATGGCAGAAGCCGCAAAGCGGCGAGGTGTAGATCTCCACCGAAGTCATGTCACATATCCTTTATGCCGTCCTGGGAGGGATTTATGCCTCTTTGGGCACCCGTGCCAGAGCGATCACACAAACGCGCGATGCACCCGCAGCATGCGCGGATTGTGCCGTTGCGGCAAGAGTGGCGCCACTGGTCAGCACATCATCGACCAGCAAAACCGGCCGACCGGCAAGCCTGTGCGACCGTTTTGGGTGGATACAGATCGCGTCCGCCAGAATTTCAGCCCGCGCCACGGCCGAGCGGCCGTCAAGGCTGGGCGTGCGTTTGCGGCGCTGAAACAGATCGGGGCAATGCGCCAGTCCCAGCCGGGTCGCCAGGGCCTGCGACAGCAGCGCGGCCTGATTGTAGCGTCGCTGGGCCAGGCGCATCCAGTGCAGCGGCACGGGCGCAACCAGCATGTCCGGCGCGATCATCGACGCACCAACCCGGGCCATCCACTGCGCGGCCGGACGGGCCAGATCGGTACGGTCTCCGTGTTTGAGCGCCAATACCAGCCGCCTGGCCTGACCTTCATAGAGCAGTGCCGCCCGACCCTGGCTCCAGGGTGGCGGGGCCGCCATGCAGGCATCGCACAGGATGCGGTGCCCATCCCCTTCCCCGGGCAGAGGCGTGCTGCAGATGTCGCAGATCAAACCGCCAATGAAGGGCGTGTCGCGCCAGCAGGCGGGGCAGAGGCCGAAATCGCTGTCCACCTGCTCGCCGCAGGCGAGACAGCGCGGCGGATAGAGAAGATGCGTGAGCGTTTGCAATGCAGCCTGCATGGACCTACCTCATGCGCCATGACATCGCCCAGCCGCCTCACTGACCGCCAGGCCCTGGCCCGGCACCGGGCCCGCGCCTCGGACCCTTTCCTGCACCGGCTGGCCCGGGACGAGGCGCAGGATCGCCTCAGTCTGGTTAACAGAACCTTTCACAGACCAGCCGTCGTGACGCCTTTTCCGCAGGTCTGGGCAGATATGGGTGCGACATGTGTGCCCGATGACGAGGTTCTTGCCCTGGAGCCCGGCGCCCATGATTGCGTGGTCCACGCCATGGCGCTGCACTGGGCCGATGACCCGGTTGGCCAGCTGATCCAGTGTGCGCGGGCGCTTGAACCCGATGGATTCATGCTGGCGATTCTGCCGGGCGGGCGCAGTTTCCACGAATTGCGCAGCGCGCTCGGACAAGCGGAAAGCGACGTGACCGGCGGCCTGTCTCCGCGGGTGGTGCCCATGGCCGACATCCGCGATCTGGGCGCGCTGCTGCAGCGCGCGGGTCTCGCCCTGCCGGTAGCGGACTCGGACACACTCACGCTGACCTATCGCGATTTCGGTCATCTCGTGCAGGACCTGCGCGCCAGCGGGGAAACGAATGCCCTTGCCACACGCCTGCGGACCGCAACATCCCGGACGATCTTTGCGCGGGCGGCCGCGCTCTACAGCGACACCTTTGCAACACCGGATGGCCGCCTTCCTGCAACACTGGAATGGATCGCCCTGACCGGTTGGGCACCGGGGCCGAACCAGCCCAGGGCCCTGCGGCCCGGCTCTGCGACCGGTCGTTTGGCGGATGCCTTGAACACTATTGAAACCAAATTGCCGGATTGACGCCGGAGGCTTACGCTTTATGTGCGCACCGATGGCCCGCCGCAGGAGATGCTCATGCTTGATCAGACCCCGTCCAAGACCCGCCCGGTACACGCCGCCGCCGATCATCCGGCGGTGCCAATTCAGAAGGTCGGAATCCTTCTGGCCAATCTGGGTACACCGGACGCGACGGACTACTGGTCGATGCGGCGCTACCTGAACGAATTCCTCTCCGACAAGCGGGTCATCGACTACCCGGCGTGGCAGTGGCAACCGATTCTCCAGCTTATCGTGCTGTCCAAGCGCCCGTTCTCGTCGGGCGAGGCCTATCGCTCGATCTGGAACACCGAGGCCGATGAAAGCCCGCTGATGACCATCACCAAGGCGCAGGTGGCCAAGATCAAGGACACCATGGCCGAGACCTATGGCGCCAAGGTCATGGTCGATTTCTGTATGCGCTACGGCAACCCGTCGACGCCCTCGAAGGTGCGCGAAATGGTTGAGGCCGGCTGCTCCAAGATCCTCTTTTTCCCGCTGTACCCGCAATATGCCGGCGCAACCACAGCGACCGCCAACGACCAGTTCTTCCGCGCCCTTATGTCAGAGACCTGGCAACCATCGGCGCGGACGGTCCCGGCGTACTTCGATCATCCGCTGTTCATCGATGCGCTGGCGCAGTCCATCGAACGCAAATATGCCGAACTGGATCACCGCCCCGACATTCTGCTTTGCTCGTATCATGGGGTGCCGCAGCGCTACCTGCGCGAAGGCGACCCCTACCACTGCCAATGTCAGAAAACCACGCGCCTGCTGAAGGATCGCCTGGGCTGGGATGACAGTGAGATAATGACGACCTTCCAGTCGAAATTCGGACCGGAAGAGTGGTTGCAGCCCTACACCGTTGAAGAAGTGGCCCGACAGGCCGAGGCCGGAAAAAAGCGGCTGGCCGTCTGTGCCCCGGCGTTTTCAGCCGATTGCATCGAAACGCTGGAAGAGATCAACGAAGAGATCTTCGAAAGCTTCGAAGAGGCCGGCGGCGAGGTGTTTACCTATGTGCCCTGCCTCAACGACGATGAGGCGCATATCAAGGCGTTGACCACCATTATCAATGACAACCTGCAGGGATGGGTCGCTCCGGCCTGAGGTCTGGCCGACGGGGCAAAACCCGGGGCAAAATCTGGGGCAAATCGTGCCACATCCACAGACGGACCGGCATGAAAAGGGCGGCCCGATGGTGCGGACCGCCTCGATCTTTGTACGAAGCTGTGAAAGCTTAGCTTGCGGCGACAGCCGCGGCCACAACGACCAGAAGCAGCAGTGGCAGCAGGATGCCCGCCGACGAACCAGTGGTCTCTTCGACGATGACCGGCGCTTCAACGATCGGCTCTTCGAGGGTCCCGGCGGACGCGGTGGAGGCTGCAGCGACAAATGCGGCGGCGATGACAAGTTTCTTCATGACGGTCTCCAAGTCTCGCGCCCGACCAGGACGGGCGCCGTCAAATTAAGATACGGTGAGATGAGTTAAGCCCTGCAACTGCTTGAAATGCAATAGGCAGAAGCACAGATCTGTCATCCAACCCACGCGAATCGGTCCATTTCTGGTTTCTCGCTTAGGCTGCGTACAGGCGCTTGGGCTCTGCTAAACCGGGTCAAATGGCCCGTTCAGTGAGGTCTGGTGCCGGCAAAAAAAGAAAAAGGCGGCGCCAGGCACCGCCTTTTTCCAATATAACCGACAGGTCGATCAGCTTGCGGCAACAGCAGCGGCCACGACGACCAGCAGCAGAAGCGGAAGCAGGATACCAGCGGACGAACCAGTGGTTTCCTCGATGATGACCGGTGCTTCAACGATCGGCTCTTCCAGGTTGCCGGCCGAAGCGGTCGTTGCAGCAGCTGCGAAAGCGGCGGCGATAACGAGTTTCTTCATGTTAACCTCCAGATATAGCGCCGCCCCAATGGTAAACGGACGACGCACCCAAGACTTACCTCGTAGGATCTACTAACCAACAACCCTAGACCATTGCAAACGCTTGGTTCATGAGCGTCGTCCGGCATCTGCCAATGTCGTCAAATAAGCAACACTTGGGTCCCGACGTTTGTCAGCGCAAAGAGGTCTTCAATGTGTTCGTTGTACAGCCCGATGCAGCCGTTGGACGACTTTCGCCCGATCTTACGCGTATCATGGGTGCCGTGGATACGGTAATATTTCCAGCCAAGATACAATGCGTGGGTACCAAGAGGATTGTTCGGACCCGGAGGAATAAAGTCCGGCCACTCCGGGTTCCGCTTCTTCATCGAGGGCGTCGGCGCCCAACTCGGACCGACGACTTTCTGTATAACCGAAGTGCGGCCCCGGCGCGTCATCTCTTCGGTCAGCGGAACCGAAGATGGGTACAGTTTGTAAGTTGATTCGTCTTCTGACCAATAATGCAGCGCTCTTGACTGAGTATCGACCAAAATTGCGCCGTTTCGCAAAGAGCTGAAGTAAGGCTGCCACTGCACCGACCGGAAGCTTGAGATATTGCGCCGGACCGCCGGTTCAGGTTCGGGTTCCGGGTACAAAACCGCGGCTGTCGCCGGATCCAGCGCCGTCGGGTCGCTGGCCTGACCGAAGGCCGGGCCGCTTATCGCAGCCGCACTTCCCGCCAGAAACGCCCGCCGGGTCGGGGTCGAAAAAGGATATGTTTTGGCCATTGTCCCGCTCCTCGCACAATCAACTCACCCAGTCCGCGTATATTATGGCCCGAATGCCGCAGTCGCAATTCAAAGGATTGTAAGCAACGGCCATGACGCGGATGTCAGTTTGCCATGCGCGGCCCGTCACGTTAAGAGCAAGTTAAACGGATGTCCGGACTGCCCATGCTGCGCCTTTTTCCCCTGCTTTTCGCTGGTTTGCTGGCCCTCGCGGCCTGTGCACCTGCCGAATTTGATAATCCCGCGACCACCGGGGCGTCCGGTGGACCCCCGCCCAAGCTCTATAGGATTCGCTCTGGCGAGACCTCCAAGATCCAGTTTCGCATGCTTGATTCGGTCAATTCCCTGCGCGCCGCGTCAGGATTCGGCCCCGTGCAACTGAACGCCCAGCTCAATGCCGCCGCCGCGACTCATTCCCGCGATATGGCGGCGCAGAACCGGCCCTGGCACTTTGGATCTGACGGGTCGTCGCCGATCGACCGCGCCGCCCGCGCCGGCTACACCGGTCGCTTCCTCGGCGAGGCGATCTCGGAAACCTATGAAACCGAGATCGAAACCCTGGGCGCCTGGATGGCCGAACCCGGCTCGCGCAGCGTGGTGCTCGACCCCGCGGCCGTCAATATGGGCTTCGCCTGGTTCCAGGAGCGCAACGGCAAAATCTGGTGGACGCTGGTGACGGGCGGCTGAACCTGGTCCCTACGCCCGCAACGTGATGATCGTGCCGACCTGCACCATGGAATAGATCTCGGACATTTCCTTGTCTTTCACCGAGATACAGCCCGCCGTCCAATCCCGGCCCTTGGCCCGGGTGTTGTTGGGCTGACCATGGATAAAGATGTCGCCGCCCGGATCCTTGCCGGCGGCCGAAGCAAGGGCGCGATCCTTCGAATTGGGATAGGAAATCCCCAGCGACAGAAAATAGGAACTGCGCGGATTGCGCCGATCAATCCGATAGGTGCCTTCGGGCGTCTTGCCATCGCCGCGAAACTGCTTCGGCCCATCCGGCGCAAAGCCCAGATCGACCTTGTAGTCTTTCAACACGTCGTCGTTGTGCAACAGATACATCCGGCGCGCCGACTTGTTGACGACGATCGATGTGACCTCGGGGCCTGTGTAGGGGCGAAACTTCTGGCTGCAGGCCGACAAAACGGCCGTGGCCAGCGCGGACCCCATGAATATTCTTCGTTTCATTACCTGAAACCTTTGCTACCTCGCGCGCAAACTACAGGGTTTACCGGTCTGGAAAAAGTCACTTTTCAGTTTTTTGCTGGTCTGAGGCCGTGTTGATCCGCGCCTCAATCGCGCTCAACCGGCGCAAGACCTCATCACGATAGGCCTCGGTTTCGCCTTCGGCTTCGGCGTTGTGCGCATCCTGCATGGAGTTCACGATAAGGCCGACCAGCAGGTTCACGACCGCGAAGGTGGTGATGATGATGAATGGCACGAAAAAGGCCCATGCGTAGGGAAAGGTCTCCATCACCGGTCGCACGATGCCCATCGACCAGCTCTCCAGCGTCATGATCTGAAACAGCGAATAGGCCGACCGCCCGATCGTGCCGAACCACTCCGGAAAGGACGGCGAGAAGAGGTTCGTCGCCATCACCGCGCCGATGTAGAAGATGATCGCCATCATCAGAAAGACGCTGGCCATGCCGGGCAGCGCCTGCACAAAGCCTTCGACCACCCGGCGCAACCGGGGCGCGGCCGAAATCACCCGAAGGATCCGCAGGATCCGCAAAGCGCGCAGCACCGACATGCTCTGCGCACCCGGCACCAGCGCAATGCCGACAATGATGAAATCGAAGATATTCCAGCCGTCGGCGAAGAATTTCCAGCGGTAGGCAAAGAACTTCAGCGCGATCTCGATGATAAAGATCGCCAAGCACAGTTTGTCGATGGTCTGCAGAAGTCCGCCAATCGCCGCGTGAATATGCGGCGAGGTTTCCAACCCCAGCACAATGGCGTTCAGCACAATCACACCGATCACAAAATTGCTGGTGCTGGGTTGCTCCAGCCAGGATCTCACCGTCTCGCGTCTGCTCATGACTGTCTTGCCTTATCTGCGCCACGCCCGCATCCGACGCCCGATTGTCGCGCAGATCTAATGCGACAGCCGGAAGCCGGCAGCAAGCTCCACATGGACCGACCAGCGAAATTGATCGACGACCTGCACCCAGTCCAGCGTGTAACCTGCCGCGGTCAATATCCGGGCATCGCGGGCAAAGGTCACGGGGTTGCAGGACACAGCGGCAACCACCGGCACCCGCGCCTCGGCAATTGCCTGCATTTGCGCCACTGCGCCGGCCCGCGGCGGGTCGATCACGACGGCATCAAAGGGTGCAAGCTCATCTCCCAGCAACGGCCTCTGGAAGAGATCGCGCGCCTCGGTCGTCACCTGCCGCAACCCCGTGCCATGGCGCCAGCCCTGATCGAGCGCCGCGATCATCTCCGGCATCGCTTCAACCCCGTGCACCGTGGCGCGGCGCGCCAGCGGCAACGTGAAGGTCCCGCTGCCGCAAAACAGATCGGCGATACAGGCCGCCCCGGCGGTGATGTCCTCGACCGCCGCAAGAAGCGCGGCCTCCCCGTCCCGGGTGGCCTGCAGGAACGCCCCCGGCGGCGGTGCCACGCGTACCCCGCCAAACGCCTGAGTGGGCGCACGCCGCATCACCACCTGCTCCTCCGCCCAGCTCAGACGGGCCAGATCATGACGTTCGGCCAGTTCTGCGAGAGCGTGCCGCAACCCGGCCTCAAACGGTTTGCCGCCTGCAACGGACACATCCAGACCCCCTTCGGTTTCGATCAGCGTCACCGCCAGAGGCGCCTTCCGCGACGCGCCCAAGACGGCCAGGTCCTGTGCCACCGGAACAGCGTCCCGCAACGCAGGGATCAAAATCTGACACTCCGAAATATCTGTGATCACATCTGAGCCGCGCCCGTAAAAGCCTGACATAGCACCTTTTTTCGTCCGCCGTGCCGCAATCACGGCCCGCCGTCGCGTCTGCGGCGCGGATGTGATCACATCCCGAAACACGGTGTCGATCCCCTGCGCCTGCAGCGCAAGGCGCACCACATCACATTTCCAGTCCGCCACAAAAGCGTCCGAGGCATGCTGCAAGGCACATCCACCGCAGGACCGGTAGTGCCGGCAGGGCGCGGTCACACGGGCATCCGACGGGCGCACGATCCGTGGCGCCATCAATCGGTCGCCAACACGTTGCCCTTCGACCAGTTCTCCGGGCAAGACGCGCGGCGCATAGACCGGCCCCGGCGCAATGCCGTCCCCCTGATGACCCAGACGCTCGATCTGCAGTTGCACGGTCTCGCTCAAGTCCGCTCTCCTGCTTCTTTCTTTTTCCAAATACCCCGGCGCACCCGTCGGCCCGGGCGCACCAGCACTATTCCGCGGCGTCGGTGCGAATAAAGCCCCCGGACTGGCGCGACCAGTATTGGGCATACAGCCCGTCTTGCGCCAGCAACCCCGCGTGCGTCCCCGATTCGACGATCCGCCCCTCATCCATGACAACGATCCGGTCCATCTCGGACAGGGTCGACAGACGATGCGCGATCGCCAGAACGGTCTTGCCCTCCATCACCCGATGCAGGGCCGCCTGGATCGCGGCCTCCACTTCCGAATCCAGGGCCGAGGTCGCCTCGTCCAGCACCAGAATAGGGGCGTCTTTCACAATCGCGCGGGCCAGGGCGATGCGCTGGCGCTGCCCGCCCGACAGCTTCACGCCGCGCTCGCCAAGATGCGCCTCATAACCTTCACGCCCGCGATGATCCCTCAGTCCGACGATGAACTCATGCGCCTCCGCCTGTTTTGCGGACGCGATCATCTCGGCCTCCGTGGCCTCGGGGCGGCCGTAAAGAATGTTGTCACGTGCCGATCGGTTGAACATGGCGGTTTCCTGCGTGACCATGGAGATCTGGCGCCGCAGGGAGTCCTGCGTAACCCCGGCCGTGTCCTGCCCGTCAATCTCGATGCCCCCGGATTCGGGCGCGTAGAGACGGAGCAGCAGCGAAACCAAGGTCGACTTTCCGGCGCCCGAGGCACCGACAATGCCCACTTTCTCACCCGGAGCGATCGTCAGATCAAGACCCCGAACCCCGCCAACCTGACGCCCGTAGGCAAAGGACACGTTGCGAAACGCCACCTGCGCCTGCGGCACCTGCAGGGGCAACGCACCAGCGGCATCTTCCAGCCGGTCGCGCGGGGTCAGTGTCCGGATGCCGTCCTCGATCTCGCCGATATTGGTGAAGATGCCCAGCGCCGTGAAGCTCACCCAGCCGGTCATCGTGGCAAGGCGCGTGGCGACCAGCCCCGCTGCCGCGATGTCGCCCACCGTGACCAGACCCTTCCCCCAGAGCCAGACGGACAGAACGATCAACACGGTCGGCAGGACGCCCGCCAGCGTGAAGATGCACAAACGGAAAGTGACCACGGTCGACGCCCAGGCAATCCCGGCCGCGCGATACCCGGCCAGCGCGCTTTCCGTGGCGACTTCTTCGGAATCATGATGGGCAAAGAGCCGCACCGTGCGGATATTGGTGATCGTGTCGACGATTTGTCCGGTCACCATCGCGCGGCGCGCGGCACGCAATTGCGACCGCTGACGGATGCGCGGCAGGAAGTCACGCACCAACACCGCATAGGCGCCAAGCCAGAGCGCAATCACCAGACCCAGCCGCCAGTCGGTCGCACCCAGCAGCAGAACCGCAGAGATCGCCGCCGCCAGCGCATTGCCCAGGATGTTCGTGGTTTCCAGCACGACATCGGTGATGGCCCGCGCCGTCTGCTGCTTTTTCTGCGCGATCCGCCCGGCGAAATCGTTGTCGAAATAGCTCAGGCTCTGGCCCAGCGTGTAACGGTTCAGCCGGCTGAGTGTCAGCGCATAAAGGTTGGGGCCCAGGGTCACCGAGTTGAAGGCCGCGTTGGCCGCCAACGAGAGCGGCCAGATGATCAGGTAAAAGACCGACAGCAGGAGCAGCGGCCCCATATGCGCAGACAGCCCCTCCGGTCCGATAGACTGGGCCCGGTCGATCACCCAGCCAATCAGCCAGAACCCGGCCACGGTCGTGATCCCGACCGAAACCGAGGCGACGACTGCCAGCCAGATCTGCCCTTCCGTGCCGGACAGCGCCCAGCGCAGAAACGGCCAGAGCTTTTGCGGCGGATAGCCCGTCGCTGGCTGGAACGGCGCAATCCGGTCGGCAAGCCATTGATACAGGAAAGGAATATCTGCGACCTTGCCCTCGGCAAGCTCACTTTCAGGCCATTTCATTTGATCCGCTCCGAAAAGCGGCGGCCTATTCGGCCGCCTCTGGGTTCAGGAAACCACCAGACTGTCGCGTCCAGAAGCCCGCATAAACACCGCCTTTTGCAAGAAGCACGTTATGCGAGCCCTGTTCGACGATGCGGCCTTCATCAAGTACGATGATCCGGTCCATATGGGCAATGGTAGAGAGCCTGTGCGCAATGGCAATGACGGTTTTGCCTGACATCACCTGGTAGAGCGTTCGCTGAATCTGCGCCTCGACTTCGGAATCAAGCGCCGATGTCGCCTCGTCCAGCACCAGGATCGGCGCATCTTTGAGGATCACGCGGGCCATGGCGATCCGCTGCCGCTGTCCACCGGACAGCTTCACGCCCCGTTCCCCGACATGGGCGTCATAGCCGTGCCGGCCGTTCTGGTCCTGCAGATCGGGGATGAAATCATGGGCTGCGGCCTGTTTGGCAGCGCCGATCATCTCAGCCTCGGTGGCCGTCGGCTTTCCGTAGAGCAGATTGCCGCGAATCGACCGGTGCAGGAGCGAGCTGTCTTGCGTCACCATGCCGATCTGCTGGCGCAGCGAGGTCTGTTTGACCAGGGCAACATCCTGGTCATCGATCAGGATCCGCCCCTCTTCCGGATCGCGGAAGCGCAGCAGAAGGTTGACCAGCGAGGACTTGCCCGCCCCGGACCGGCCGACCAGCCCGACTTTTTCGCCGGGTTGGATGGTCAGATCGAGCTGATCGAGCCCGCCAAACCCCTTGCCGTAATGCTGGGTCACACCCTCAAAACGGATCTCGCCCCTGGGCACGACCAGAGCCGGAGCCTCGGGAACATCCGTCAGGGAATGGGGCACCGCAATCGAACGCAGACCTTCGCGGATCACGCCCATATGCTCGAAAAGCCGGATCGTCACCCACATGATCCAACCGGACATGCCGTTCAGGCGCATGACCAGCGCACCCGCGGCCGCGACCTCGCCGACGGTGACAAGCTGGCGCGACCAAAGGAACATCGCAAGCCCGAGAATCCCGACGATCATCGCCCCGTTCAGGAAATTCAGCAGGAACTGCATTTCGGTCATCAGCCGCAGGAAACGCTGCAGCCGCAGCCTGTGCCGGCGCAGCGCCGACAGGACATAGCCTTCCTCCTGGTTCTCGTCGGCAAACAGCTTGACCGTTTCGATGTTGGTATAGGCGTCGACCACCCGACCGGTGACCATGGAACGCGCATCCGAGGTCTTTTCAGATGCCGAGGCCACACGCCGCGCCAGATGGACGTTGTAAGAGACATATGCCCCGAGCCAGGCCAGAAGCGGCAACACCAGCCAAAGATCGAACGAAGCGATCATGATGGCCGCGCTGATCACGTAGACCAGCGCGAACCAGACCGCTTCGAACATCATGAAGGCGGCGTCTTCGACCGCGGGACCCTGCTGCATGACCCGATTGGTCAGACGACCGGCAAAGTCGTTCTGGAAAAAGCTCATCGACTGCCCAAGCAGATGCCTGTGCGACCGCCAGCGCACCATGTCCTGGGAATTGGAAACCAGGGTCTGTTCCAAGAGCATATGCGAGAAGCCGATGACCAGTGGGCGCAGACACAGGATCGCAACAAAGACAATCGCCAGTTCCAGCCCGTTTTCACGCCAGAAAGTGGTGATACCGGTTTCCGACATCATGTCGATCAGGCGGCCCGTGTAGAACAGCAGCGACACTTCGACCACGGCCACCGCCATCGACATCACCACCATCGCAGGCAACACCCGGCGAAACGGCGCCAGCACCGAGATGAAGTACGGCACAAGCTCTTTCGGCGGGGTGTCTTCGGCATGCGGCGCGAAGGGGTCCACCAGGTTTTCAAATCGCTTCAGGACCCGCCCTGCAAGGGATTGGACTGGTTTGAGAATCTGCGTGCTCATTCTGCTGCCTCCAAATCGGTTCCGATGAACCCCCCGGATTGTCTGGCCCAAAGCGCGG
>JBCDEC010000064.1:0-19011 GCA_039179965.1 Pseudomonadota bacterium | reverse complement strand
CATCGTTCACGTCCAGAATGAACCGTGACATGTCCTCTTTTTCCTCGACATTCATGCCCGCCATTGGCTCGTCGAGCAGCAGAAGCTTCGGCTCTGCCGCCAGCGCCCGCGCCAGCTCCACCCGTTTTTTCAACCCATAGGGCAGGCGCGACACCGGCGTCTTGCGGATCTGCTGAATCTCGAGAAAGTCGATGATCTTCTCTGCGATTTCCCGGTTGGCGACCTCTTCGGCCTCCGCCTTGCCCTTCCAGATCGCCTGAGCAAAGATGTTCTGACTCATATGCGTGAGGCGCCCGGTCATGACATTGTCCAGCACCGTCATGCCCTCAAAAAGCGCGATGTTCTGGAAGGTCCGCGCAATGCCCTGGCGGGCCACTTCATAGGGCTTCACCGGGGCCCGCCTGGATCCCCGGAACCAGACCTCTCCCTCCTGGGGCACGTAAAACCCGGAGATCACGTTCAGCATCGAGGATTTTCCCGCCCCGTTCGGTCCGATGATCGCCCGGATTTCACCTTCGCGGATGTCAAACGAGATGTCCTTGATGGCAACAACCCCGCCGAAGCGCAGGGTAATGTTCTTCATCTCCATCACCACCCCGCCGATCTTCCGGCCATCGGCGGTGACATAGCCCTCGGCGTCATCAAGCATCGAAATCCTCCCCAATACGGCGGTCCGCGGGACGGTGGGTGGGGCGATGGCCGTCAGGCCGAGCGTCACCCGTCCGACCCATCATTCCGCTGCCATCTGCTGCGTGGATGCCACGCCTGCGGCATCCCGGATCTGTAGCGTGGCCGAGATCGATCCCTTGCGCCCGTCCTCGTAGGTCACCTCCGTCGTGGTGCTCACCGAAGATGAGCCGTCATAGAGCGCCGCGATGATATCTGCGAACTTCTCTTCGATGATGCGGCGGCGCACTTTCCGCGTGCGGGTCAGTTCTCCGTCATCCGCATCAAGCTCTTTGTGGAGCACGACAAACCGGCGCACCTGGCAGCCCGACAGCAGTGCGTCGTCAGCGATCGACCGGTTGACCTCTTCCACTTGACTTTGGATCGTGTCCAGCACCTGCGGGTGGCCGGCCAGTTCCTGATAAGAGGAATACCCGATGTTGTTGCGCTCCGCCCAGTTGCCCACGGCCGTCAGGTCGATATTGAGGAACGCCACGCATTCCGAGCGACCGTTGCCAAAGACCACGGCCTCCAGAATGTTGGGAAAGAACTTCAGTTTGTTTTCGACATATTTCGGCGCGAACAGGGCCCCGTCAGCCATTTTGCCGACGTCCTTCGCCCGGTCAATGATCCGCAAGTGGCCGGTATCGGGCTCGATCAGGCCAGCGTCTCCGGTGGCGACCCATCCATCCGTGTCTTTTGTGCCGGCCGTGCTCTCGGGGTTCTTGAAATATTCCACGAAGACACCCGGGGACCGGTAGTGCACCTCGCCGGTGTCGTCGATCTTCAATTCGACCTCCGGGCAGGGCACGCCCACGGTGTCCGAGCGCACCTGACCGTCGGGCTGCGCGGTGATGAACACGGTGGCTTCGGTCTGCCCGTAAAGCTGTTTGAGATTGATGCCCATCGAGCGATAGAAATCAAAAATCTCAGGTCCGATCGCTTCACCGGCCGTGTAGCCAACGCGCACACGGGTCAGCCCCAGCGTGTTCTTGAGCGGACCGTAGACAAGCGCATCGCCCAGCGCATACTTCACCCGATCCAGAAGGCCGACCTGTTCGCCGTCGAGGATCCGGGTGCCGACCTTGCGGGCATGCGCCATCGCCCGCTCAAAGATCCGGCGCTTGAGCGCGCCCGCATCTTCCATGCGGATCATCACCGTGGTCAGCTGTGTCTCAAAGACCCGGGGCGGTGCGAAGAAATAGGTCGGACCAATCTCGCGCAGATCGGTCATCATCGTGTCCGCGCTTTCCGGGCAATTCACGCAGAAACCGGCCCAATAGGCCTGCCCGACCGAAAAGATGAAATCGCCGACCCAGGCCATCGGCAGATAGGACAGCACGTCTTCCCCGGCCGTGAGACGGTCGAATTCCGACGAGTTGCGGGCGGTTTCAATCACGTTGCGGTTCGACAGCACCACGCCTTTGGGCTTGCCTGTCGTACCGGATGTGTAAAGCATCACACAGATATCATCGTAGCCCGGTTTCGTGCGCCGGCGCTCAAGCTCATCCTTCAGCGTGTCATAAGAGGCCCGCCCCTGCGCCTGAACCAGGCTGTAGTCATGCAAGGTCGTGTGGTCGTATTTCCGCATGCCGCGCGGATCGAGATAGATCAGATGTTCGAACTGGTGCAGCTGATCCTGCACCTCAATGACCTTGTCGACCTGTTCCTGATCGCCGGCAATCACAAACCGCGCGCCACAATGGCTCAGCACATAGGCCATCTCTTCGGCCACGGCGTCCTGATACAGGGGCACCGGCACGGCGCCAACCATCTGCGCGGCGACCATGGACCAGTAAAGATTGGGACGGTTGCGCCCGATGATGGCGATGAAGTCGCCTTCCTCAACGCCGAGGTCCAAGAGCCCCAAAGCCAGCGCTTCGATCTCTTGCGCGGAGTCGGCCCAGGTCCAGCTTTGCCAGATCCCGTATTCTTTTTCACGGTAGGCCGGTTTGTCCGCCAGATCCCGGGCGTTGCGCGCCAAGAGCGCCGGCAAAGACTGAATATCAGACACCCCTGACTGCGTCATGGTTGCCCCTCCTCCCCATTGATGGACCCGGTTCGGCCCGGTCGCATAACACCTCCAAGGGCGCCGCGAACCACGCGTTTATCCGGGCCAAGTCTTTCCTGATGTTTTCCAAATCCTAACGAATTCTTACATGCGCCCGAGACGTTCCGTTTTCCAAGAGCAAGGTGACAAGCCCCAGTCGGAGCGCCATGATATGCCCGCAAGGGAGAAGACACGTGCCGTCAGATCGCACCGACAAGAAAACAAAGGCCCTGATGACGGCCGGTCTCAATCTTATTGGCCAGGCGCTGTCGATCTATGGCAGCGATCTGCGGCTGGCTGTCAGCAACCACCGCTTCCAGCAAATGTTCGACCTGCCCGATCACCTGGCCGCGCCCGGCGCGCGGTTCGACGACACGCTGCGCCATCTCGTGTCGACCGGAGAATACGGTCCCGTGGACGGGGTCGACTCATTTGTGCGCTCCCGTGTCGAGCAGGCGCTTGCCTTTGAGCCGCATTACATGGAACGCACACGGGCAAACGGACGCACCATTTCCGTGGAAGGGGCGCCCTTGCCGCAGGGTGGATGGGTCACGGTCTACACCGACATCACCCGCGTCAAGGAAACCGAGGCCCTGTTGCGCGCGCGCTCCGAGGAACTGTCCGAGAAACTGGTGTCCTATACCGAGGAACTGTCGCGCACCAACCGGCAACTGGCCGCTTCCAATTCCGCGCTGCAGGAGGCGCAGCGGGAATTGACGGAAATCGAAGCGCGGACGCGCATGACCACCGAAATGACACCGGCCCACATCGCGCACGTGGATGGGTCAGGTCACTACACCTACTCCAACCAGCGGCTGAGTCGGGTGCTGCCCGGGCGTCCTTCGACCATCATAGGCATGCACATCTCCGAAGCGCTGGGGACCTCGGCCTTCGCCGCTATCGCCCCGCATCTTGATGCAGCCTTCGCCGGGGATGAGCCGGTGTTTGAGTTCACGGACAGCACCAGCGAACGGCGCATCCGGACGGCCTTCACGCCTGACAATGCCGGCGGCGTCTACATTCTGTCGATGGATGTGACGGCTGAAACACAGGCGCGTGTGGCGCTCCAGCAAGAGCGCCGGCGCACGATCGCGGCCCAGATCACATCGGGTCTGGCGCATGATTTCTCCAACCTTCTGACCATTATTCTGGCGATGCAGGGCAAGTTGGCCCGTATGGATCAGCATGATGACGCTGCCGAGATGGTCTCGGCCACCAGATCGGCCGCCCTGCGCGGCGGGCGGCTTTTGAACCGCATTGCCAAAATGACCGGTGCTGTGGCCCTGCGCCCCGAACCGACAGATCTGCACAGGTTTCTCCAGGATCTCAAAATCCTCGCCGAGCCCGCGCTGCCGCAGGGCGTCGGCCTGTCGATCGTGGATATGACACCCGAGGTCGATGGCCCCGGCAAGGCCACCGCGTTGATTGACGCTGGCCGGCTGCAGGATGCTTTGCTGAACCTGATCCTGAATGCGCGGGATGCCTGCGGACTGAACGGGCAGATTGCCGTCTCAGCCCATATCGCCGGGGACGCCTGGATCGAAATATCGGTGACCGACACCGGGCCCGGCTTTTCGCGGGAGGCTTTGGAAAAGGCGCTCCAGCCATTCTTCACCACCAAAGGCGGCGAAGGGTCCGGGCTTGGTCTGCCCATGGTCTATGACATGGTCAAAAGCGCCGGCGGCCGGCTCAACCTGTCCAACACGCCGACCGGCGCCAAGATCACCATGCGCTTGCCGTATCGACCCGTCAGGGATCAGCCGGAAGGGCTGGTATTGCTGGTTGAGGACAGCCCCGATCTGCGCATGTCGGTACGCGAGATGCTGACCGACATGGGACTGACCGTGATTGAGGCCGGCTCGGTCGTCGAGGCCCGGGGCCTGCTGGAAAACCTGTCGGACATCACCTTCGTGCTCTCCGATCTGCGGCTTGCGGGGCCTGAGACCGGATTGGCGCTGGCCGCCGATGCCGAGGCCTTTGCCGCGCGTCTGCTTTTCATGACGTCGCTGCCGCCCGACGACCCGCTCTACCAAGAGGCTCTTGCGCTTGCCCCGGTTCTGAATAAACCCTTCTCGCCGCAGACTCTGGCTGCAGCCCTGATAGAGGATGCCGCCGCGTGACCGCCCCGCTTGTGATGATCCTGGACGATGAACCGGCCATTCGCGACGTGCTTGCCGAAGCCTTGGATGAGGCCGGGTTTCGCACGCAATGCCACGCGCGGGCGGCGCCGTTCGAAGCCGCACTCAAGCGTACGCCGCCAGCGGTGTGTCTGGTGGATCTGTCTTTGCCGGATACCGACGGTCTTGCGCTGGTCCATCGGCTGGCCTTGGAACAAGGCGCCGTTGTCATCATCATTTCCGGTCGTGCGCAGGTGCAGGACCGTGTCACCGGGCTGGAGCTGGGCGCGGACGACTACATCACCAAACCCTTTGAACCCGCCGAGGTCGTGGCCCGCATCCGCGCCCGCCTGCGCTCGGGACGCGCGCCGCAGTCCGGGGGCGATACCGCGCGCTTCAATGGCTGGACCGCGCATTTCGACCGCTACATTCTGGAAGATGACAGCGGCGCCGAGACCGCCATGTCCCATGCCGAAGGTGAGGTTCTGCGCCTCTTTCTGGACAGTCCCAAACGCCTGATTTCCCGCCATCACATGCAGGAGAGCCTCGGCGGCGCGGCCGGGGAGAGCTTTGATCGCGCGATGGATGTGCGGATTTCCCGACTGCGTCAGAAACTGAAGGAAGACCCCAAGAACCCGCGGCTCATCAAGACGATCTACGGGGCGGGCTACATTTTTCTGGGCGATGTGGAGTGGCGCTGATGGTCAGGTCAGCAACCGCACCGCCTCCGCCAGAACCTCCAGCCCGGTGATGAGGTCCTCCTCCTGTGTGTCTTCGGCAAAGTCGTGGCTGATGCCGCCGATGGAGGGGACAAAGAGCATGGCGACCGGCAGCAGGCGCGCCAGGTTCGAGGCATCATGCAGCGCACCCGAGGGCATCTCGCGCCAGCGCCCGGGCGCCCTGACTGCCGCTGATGCGGCCAGGGCCTCTTTGAGCCTTGTGTCCATGGCGACCGGATCGATGCCAAGACGTTCTCCGAAACTCACGCGCATGTCCATTTCCTGAGCGACCTCTTCAGCCGTGCGCCGAATGATCTCTTCCATCCTGTCCAGCCGGCTGATGTCCGCGTCGCGCCACTGCATGGAAAATGTCACCCGACCCGGCACAATCGAGTGGGCGTTGGGGTGCAGACTAACATGCCCGGTCGTCCAGACCGTGCGCGGCGTGACCACGTTGCGAAACCGGTCATTGAGGCAGCTCGTAAAGCGCGCCAGAGCCTGAAAGGCATCCTTGCGCAGATGCATCGGCGTGGTGCCCGCGTGGTTCTGCGCGCCAAGGAAGGTGATCCGCATATCGCGGATGCCCACGATGTCCGTGACCACGCCGATCTTGTCGCCGCTGGCATCAAGGGTCGGACCTTGCTCAATATGCAGTTCAACAAAGCCGGTGAACTGGCCAGGATCCACATGGCCGGTGTTGCGGTTGCCCAGAACTCTGCGCGCTGTGATGAGCGATACACCCTCGGCGTCGGTGAGCTGATCGGCCGCATCCCCGGTGATCTGACCGGACCAGATTGCGCTGCCGGTCGTTACCCCGAAGCGGCCTTCCTCATCCTGGAAGGACACAACCGACACGGCCGGACTGCCCGCCGCCCTGGCCGCGCGCGCAATTTCCAGACCCGCCACCACACCGAGAGCACCGTCCAGCCAGCCGCCCTCGGGCTGGCTGTCGGAATGGGATCCCAACAGCAAGGACGGCGCATCGGCCAATCCGAACAGATTGCCGTATGTATCCCACGCGGGTGTCAATCCGGCGTCGGCCATGCGCCCGGCAAGCCAGTCGCGCGCGTCCAGATCGGCCGCAGAATAGGCGGGGCGGACAACGCCACGGCCAACGCCCGATGCACCGAACTGCCTGAGGTGATGCAGATCGTTGATAAATCGTTCGGGTTCGATCTGCATGGGTCACCTGTGTTTGCTGCAGAAAATTCGCCAAATTTTCTCTGATTGAATTTTCGTCGAAAATTCTGGCTGCGGTCTGCGCCCCGTTGACGTCAAGTTGAAAGACCACACGCCTAATTTAATATCGCCGATCCGGCCAGCCGTGCCTCTGGTATCCCGGCTACGCCTCGCCTAAGACCATATTCCAAACCCACTTCGGAAAAACACCGCTATGTCTCATGTCACCCTGATCCGCCATGGCCAGGCCAATACCGGGGCCCGGGACGAGGAAAGTTACGACCGTCTGAGCCCCCTGGGCCATCAGCAGTCCAGATGGCTTGGCGAATATCTGGACGAAGCGGCCGCCTTCCACCCCCGTGTCTTTTGCGGAACGCTGATCAGACATGTCGAAACGGCGCACAGTGCCGGCTTGTCCGACCCGATCAAGGATCCAAGGCTGAATGAGATTCCCTATTTCACCCTGGCCAACCTGCTGCACCAGCAACAGGGCGTTGATTTCCCGACAGAACGCGAAGGCTTCATTCAGCATTTGCCCCAGGTCTTTGCGGCCTGGGCAGCGGGTGAAATCGACGGCGCTCCGATCGCGTTTGATGACTATATCACCGATGTCACCGATGCATTGAAAGACATCGCCTCCGGGGCGGGCCCTGCTCTTGTGGTCACTTCCGGTGGCCTGATCTCAATGGTCATGCGCGGCACCCTTGGCCTTGACATGCCGGCAACGGCCCGGATGGCATTGGCGATCATGAATACATCGATGCACCGGGTGTTTCCGATTGGGGACGAACTGACGCCCGTGCTTTTTAATGCCGTGCCGCATCTGGACGCGCCAGACCGCCAGCACGCCCAAACCCATGTGTGAGGGTGCTCTACGATGATCACGCTTTACTACGCACCAGGCACAATCGCCTCTGCCAGCGCCATTGCGCTGGAAGAGGCCGGTCTCAACTACACGCCGGTCCCTGTTGATTTCGCCGCGCAAGACCAACGCAAAGCCCCCTACCTGACCCTTAATCCAAAAGGCCGCGTGCCGGTTCTGATCACCGAGCACGGCACATTCACCGAAACCGGCGCTATTCTTGAATACATCGCCGCGCGCGTGCCACAGGTGGGTCTGGTTCCCAGCGACTTGGCCGATCTGACACGAATGCGCGCAGCACTCTACTACATGGCCTCGACCATGCATCCCAACCATGCCCACAAACGCCGGGGCGCGCGATGGTCAGACGATCCGGCGGCCTGGGACAGCATGGCCGCCAAGGTTCCCCAAACCATGACCGAATGCTGTGCCTTTGTCGAAGACCACATGCTCGCGGGTGATTTCGTCCTGGGCGCGGACATCAGCATTGCCGATTGTTACCTCTATACCCTGTCGACCTGGCTCGAAGGGGACGGGGTCGACGTGTCCGCCTTCCCCAAACTGTCGGCCTTTCACGACCGGATGTCCAAGCGGCCCTCCGTTCAAACGGTGACCGCCGCCGGACTTCTGAGCCGATGAACCCGGTGCACCTGTGGATCCGCGCAGAACAGCGTGCGAACGAAGACCGTGTAGGGATCACACCCAAAGGCGCCCGGGTATTGATCGAGGCTGGTCATCTGGTGTCCATCGAAGAAAGCGACCGGCGCGTGCTGCCCACCTCGGGCTACGCGGATGTGGGGTGCAGCGTGCGGCCCGAAGGATCCTGGCCGGACGCCCCTGAGGACGCGGTCATCTTCGGGCTGAAGGAATTGCCGGACGACGCCACGCCCCTGCGCCATCGCCACATCATGTTCGGTCACGCCTACAAGGGTCAGCCCGCGGGCCAGAAACTGTTGGACCGCTTCGCCAGGGGCGGCGGCACGCTCTATGATCTGGAATATCTTTGCGATCCAACCGGGAGACGGGTCGCGGCCTTCGGCTATTGGGCGGGATATGCTGGCGCCGCGGTCTCCCTCATGTGCTGGGCCGCCCAGCAAACGGGACATCTCTGTGGCCCGGTCACATCCTATCCCGGCGCCAACGCGCTGCGCGACGACGTGACTGATCGCCTGACGGCTGCGGGTGAAACCCGCCCCACCGCCCTGGTGATCGGCGCCCTGGGTCGGGTCGGCTCAGGTGCAAAGGATTTCTGCGCGACCCTGAATGTCCCCATGACCGGCTGGGACATTGCCGACACGGCGCGCGGAAGCCCTTTTCCCGAAATCCTCGACCACGCCATCTTTCTCAACTGCATTCTGGCCGGAGCGCAGACCCCGGTCTTTGTCCCGGCCTCTGCCACGACCGATCCCCGACGGCTGTCCGTGATCGCAGACATCGCCTGCGATCCGGACAGCGATTTCTCCCCGATCAAGGTCTACGATCAGGTCACAGATTGGCAGCAGCCCGCCCGGCGCGTCCATGACGACCCGCCCCTCGACGTCACGGCCATAGACAACCTGCCATCGATGCTGCCGCGTGAAAGCTCCGAGGATTTCGCCGCACAAGTGCTGCCGTCGCTGATGACGCTTGAGGACATAGACACAGGCGTCTGGGGCCGCGCAAAAGAGACGTTCGACGCCCATATCAGAAGGATCCGCAACACATGACCATCCATTGGTGCGGCACCGGCCTGTCGGCAATCCCTGGCCTGCGCCGCCTGATCGCAGGACCCACCCCCGTCGTGGTCTGGAACCGCACGGTCGAAAAGGCACGCGACGCGGTCGGAGATCTGACCGACGACATCCGTGTTTTCGATCTTGCCAGCGTCAGCGAGGCGGTCGCGCCGGGTGACATCATCGTTTCAATGCTGCCTGGCGACTGGCATGTGCCCCTGGCTGAGGCGGCCATCGCGGCCAAGGCCCACTTTGTCTCCTCTTCCTATATCTCGCCCGAGATGCGCGCGCTCGACGCAGCGGCTCGGGGCGCGGGCGTTGCGCTTGTCAACGAGGTCGGGCTCGACCCCGGCATTGATCATCTCATGGCTCACGATCTGGTCGAGAAATACCGCGCCAGCCCGGTCTATGACCCGAGCCTCCACATTCGGTTCCTCAGCTATTGCGGCGGTGTGCCGAAACATCCCAACGCGTTTCGCTACAAGTTCAGCTGGTCCCCGCTCGGCGTGCTCAAGGCCCTGCGCTCGCCCTCACGGTCGATCCGCCAATACAGCGAGTTGCGGGTTGACCGCCCCTGGGACGCCATCCGAACCTATCAGGCACCGCTGCCGGTGCCGGAAAGCTTCGAAGTCTACCCCAACCGCGACTCGCTTCCGTTCATGGCGCAGTACGACTTCGATCCGACCTGGCCGGTCAAGGATTTCGTCCGCGGCACGCTCAGACTGAACGGTTGGGCCGAAGCCTGGGCGGATGTCTTTGCCGAGGTCGAGCAGCTTGACGGACCCGAGGGCGAGGCCCGGCTCAAGGAGATGTCAGATCAGTTCTGGCTGGAACACGCCTATGCGCCGGACGAACCGGACCGCGTGGTGCTGTGCGTCGACCTGGCCGCCGAGCGCAACGGCACAGCCGTCTTTCACCAGACCTATGTCATGGACGCCTGGGGCGACGCGCGCGGCACGGCGATGGCCCGGCTCGTGTCAATCCCGGTGTCCCTGGCGGTGGAGGCGGTCCAGGCGCGTCAGATCCCGGCGGGCGTACGCGCGGCGCCGTCAGATCCCAAGCTGGTCACAGACTGGCTGGCGGACATCGACAGGCTGGCCCAGCACCTCGCCCTTATTGACCGGTGTCAATAGCGGAGCGCGACCCAAAGGAGCGCCTGCGGCGCACAGCATGCTCCGGGCACGTCCCCGTGCCCGGTTGGCCGCCCGGGTCCAGGCACGCCGAGTCAATAAAGCGTGCTTTCCTCTTCCGAGACGGCGTAGCTCATGGCCTCCAGGCCGGCTTCGAGGTTCTCCGCCAGATGCGGCGTCCCGATGAGATAATCGGCGCACGGCGTCGTCGCCTCCTGCCGCGCCGTTGTCACGGCTTCAGAAAAGTCGGAGACGTCAAAACTGCCGCGCCCAACCCACATGACAGCGACCAGTTCCGCTTGTTCATCCGCGGACATGGCGTCCACAAAGTCCCGTAACTCCGCCTCGGCTCGATAGAGCTCACGGCTCATGACAATGACCTGCGCCACTTTCTGGACTGACAATTCGCGCATGGCGATCCTCCAATATCATGGGTGGATCTGACCCCATCGCGTCATGGCGCGCTTTGATCTGGCGCAAACCTGCAGAGAAAAACACCGACCTTCTGCTTCTTTCTTTTTGAAAATACCCCGGCCACACACATCCAAAAAGCGCGGATCTCAGGCAAAGACGCGCAGATAAAGCCGCTCCGGTAAAAGCCGTGACACGCGAAAGAGCCACGAAAACACCGTTGGATAACTGCGAGAAAACCGCTGCGTGCGCATGTGGCGCAGCATTTCTGCGGCAGCGGCCTCCGGTTCCATGATAAACGGCATCTGAAAATCGTTCTTGTCCGTCAGCCGGGTGCGGATAAAGCCCGGATTGACCAGTTGAACCCGGACGCCGGTGCGGTGCAAATCCGCATGCAGGCTCTCGGCCAGTGCCATCACGCCCGCTTTGGACGCGACATATCCGATTGTGCCCGGCAGACCGCGAAACCCCGACAGCGAGCCGGTGATCACAAGATGCCCCGCGTCGCGGGCCACCATATCAGGTACCACATGGCCCAGCACCCGCAGCAGACCCGTGAAGTTCACATCGGCCATGGCCACAGCTTCTTCGGACTGCCAGTCCTGCGACCGCATCGGCCAATAGACACCGGCCAGATAAATCATCCCGTCGACCGGCCCAACGGCCTCGGCGGCGGCCGCGACCGAGGTGGCGTCACTGACGTCAACAGGCTGCACCTCAGCCCCGTCCGGCAAGCTGTCGGCAAGCGCGTCCAGCCGTTCCTGCGAGCGGGCCGAGAGGACAACCCGCGCGCCCTCTGCACTCAGCTGCGCGGCAAGAGCCGCGCCAAGACCTTCACTGGCGCCGACCAGCCAATACCGCTTGCCGGAAAACTCCGTCATGCAGCTTCGCTGTCGCGCACCATCTGCTCTGGCGCCGGTCGCATCGTGGCCACGAGTTCCGCCATCGTGATCCCGAATTTGCGGAACTGGCTGCGGTTCACGATCGTGCCGTCCGGCGTCAGATACATCCAGTCGATCGCATCCATCACGTGACCGCCCGAGCTTTCGGGCAGCCGCAGTGGATAGTGCAGACCCAGCGACGGGCCGCTGACCTTGCCGATGCCCAGTCCCGGCACATCATCGGCCCGCGCCTCCAGCCGCCCGCCGGGCAGCAGAGTGAGGTGCCACGCGCGTTCCCGCACGGTCCCGTCGTCATACCGGAACTCTTCCTGCATGACGGCCTTGTTTCCGGTCCATGTGACTGCGAAATCGGCAGTAAAGCGCGATACCACACGTCCCGTCGGGCCGTAGATGACACCATCGCAAATGATATCGCCATTGAGATGTACGCGCGGATCGAACCCCGGGCCTGCTGCGGCAGCATAGTCTTCCGAGCGCTGTGCCGCAAAAGACGCAAAGCGCGCCCGCAGGATCCAGAAGAGCGCCATGAGACCGGCGCCCAGAGCGACAAAGAGAATGTCGGGCATCGTCAGTCCTCCAAGGTTAGAGCCGCAAGCAAGGCAATCGCCGCGGCTTTCAGTAAACAGGGCAGCCCCGCATAGAGCAGAGCCAGGATGGTGAGCGATTGTTCGGAATTGGCTTCACCCGGCGTGAAGCCAGCCCATTGCAGCGCAGGCAGCAGGATGAGTGCCGCCAGAGAGAGCGCAAACTTGGACACGAAGGTCCAAAGTCCGAAACCGGCCGCCGCCGCCGGCGCGACGCGGGCCATGCGGCGCGCGAAGAGCGCCGGCAGGAGCGTGAGATCCGCGGCCATTGCGGCGCCCGAGACCAGGCAGATCGCGGCAAAGGCAGCAATGTCGCCTGCGCCAAGAAAGGGCACCGTGGCAAAAGCCAGGATCGACAGGCTCATGGCCGTCAGCAAAACGGGTTTGGCTCCATACCGCTCGGCCGCCTTGCCCCAGAACGGGGCGGACACCGCGGCGGACAGGAAAAACAGCAGCAAAAGCGGGCCTTCCGCCCCGGGCGCCATCAACCGGCTTTCGACAAAGTACAGAAACAGCGTGGCGGTCACGGCCACCGGGCTGGCGTTCAGCAAGGCAACCAACAGCAGACGTCGCGAAATTCCATCCTGCAAAACCGGGCGCACACCGGAGGTCTGTGCCGGAACCGCGCCGCCCCAATCGCCCTGCATCGCGGCCAGACTGACCAGAGTCAGGATTGCAAAGCCCCAGGCAAACCCGGCGTAGGGGTTGGCCGTGACATAGGCCAGCGCCACCGGCGCCACAGAGGCGATACAGACACCCAAAAGCGCGCCCGTCTCACGCCAGCGCGCCAGACGAATATGCCCCCCGTCGCCCATGTCTTCGGCGCGCGAAACACCGCGGGCGTAAAAACAGATCGTCAGGAAGGAATACGAAGAGAACACGCAGGCCAGCATGATCGCAAACCACAAAAGCGGCTGCACCGGCGGGGCCACGGCGAAAAGCCCGATCATCCCCCCGGCCATGATCCAGCCGGCAAGACCCACGGCCGCGCCGCGCCATGCGCCGAGGATTTCGGACAGACGGCCCAACAGCGGGTCCTGCACGACATCCAGCAGACGCAGGCCAAACAGGACCGCCCCCATGGCAGCCAGCCCGACGCCGTTCACCTCGGCGAACACTTTGGGCGCATGGATATAAAGCGGCAAACCCGCCATTGCCAGAACCCCGGCAAAGAGCGCGTAGGCCGACAGGCCCTCGCCAACATATCTGCGCGCCACGGCAATCATCCCCGGGAAACCTCGCGGCGTGGCGGCTTGGGCCGCACGCGATAGGCCGCCGACTTCCACCAGAGTTTCAATGCCTGCCAATGGATCAGGCCAAGCACGCGACGCGAGCCAAAGGGTCGGCGCACGGCAGCCGCCAGCAGGCTGAGGTTTGTCATCGGCGCCCGGTGGCCCGTCAGTGTCGCGATAAGCCCGCCATTTGCCTGTGCGTAGTCGATCCAGATGCCGATGCGGTCGGAGCGAATATCAAAGCGAAACTCGTAGGCGCCTTCGATCGGTTGGAACGGGCTCACGTAAAATATCTTGGTGGCCTGCAAGCGATCCGACGGCAGGATCGGGCTCTGATCCGGCTTGTGGCAGAGGTAGGAATGGCGCTCGCCAAAGGTATTGGTCACCTCAGCGATCACCGTGATAAGCGCAGTGTCCCGATCCCGGCAGAGCCAAAAACTCACCGGGTTGAAGACATGACCCAACACGCGCGGCTGCGCCAGAAGTTCGATACGATCCGGACGCGGCAACTGGTAACGCGCCAGCACCTCACGCACCCAGGCCGCGCCATGCCCGGCACCGGGCGTGCCGCCGTGATCGCTGTCATAGATCGAAAAAAGCGCGCGTGCATTTCGGCCAAAGAACCCAGGGCCCTTCACATCGGCCTCGGCATCCATCAGCACGTAATCCACGCCATAGCGAAAGGCGTTGCGGATCGCGCCCTTTCGGCCATGAAACGTTTGTCCGGCAATATGATCGATCCGGCTCATTCGGCGGCCACCACCATCGGCGTACGTGCGGTCAGCGCTGCCGCCACATCGGCCGCCGTTGCGATTCCGTCCTCATGAAAGCCGTTTCGCATCCAGGCCCCGCAGAACCAGGTGCTTTTTGTGCCATTGAAGGCGCGGATGTCCTCTTGCGCCGCCAGAGCAGCGGCATCGAATACCGGGTGATCAAAGGTCACCGACTCGTGGATAAGCTCCTCGCGGATCGGCCGGTTGGAATTCAGCGTCACGAACAAGGGATCGTCTTTCGGGATCGGCTGCAGCGCGTTCATCCAATAGGTCAGATCAATGACCTCGGCGTCCGAATTGCGATCCTCGGTATAGACCCAGCTTGACCAAACGTTGCGCCGCTTGGGCATCATCGTCGGGTCGGCATGCAGCACCACTTCGTTGGGTTGATAGCGGATCTGCGACAAGGCGGCCCGCTCCTGCGGCGTGGGATCGGCGAGCAGTTTGAGCGTGATGTCGGAATGCGTGGCAAAAACGACCTCGTCGAACTGCTCTTCGAGGCCGAACTGCGGCGCGACCTGCACGCCCAGGCCATCGCGGCGCACCGAACGGATCGGACATCCGCTGCGGATCTCGACCCCGCGCCGGCGCAGGTTGGCCTCAAGCCGTGTGACATATTGCACCGAGCCGCCGCGCACCGTGTACCACTGGTGCTGGCCCTTGTGGCTCATCAGGTGGTGGTTCTTGAAGAACCGGATCAACGCATAGGCCGGGAAATCCAGGATCTTCATCTTGGGCGTGGACCAGATCGCGCCGGAGAACGGCAAGAGATAGTAGTCGCGGAACCAGGCGCCCAGACCCAGAGTTTCGATCAGCTCGCCCACGGTCATGTCCGGACCCGTGATCGCAGCTTCGGCCCCCGTATTGAACCGGAAGATGTCGCGCACAAGACCGAGGAACGACGGGCTGAGCAGATTGCGGCGTTGCGCAAACAGAGCATCCGTCGACATCAGCCCATATTCCAGCGCACCACCGTCAATGGAGACACCAAAGCTCATTTCGCTTTTCGCCACGTCGACGCCCAGTGCATCGAACAGCGTCGACAGAAGCGGGTAGTTTACGTAGTTGAACACGATAAAGCCCATATCGACCGGTTGATCACCCCGCTTTCCGGCCATCACGGTGCGGGCATGCCCTCCAAGCCGCGGTTCTGCCTCAAACAGGGTCACCAGATTGTTCTCGGCCAGCATGTGGGCTGCCGAGAGCCCCGATATTCCCGCCCCGATCACCGCGATCTTGCGTGGCAGGGTGTTGCGTTGTTCGAATGGCATTCACGTCTCCGGGTTTGTCGTTAAATGGGGTACGCGCCGCAGGACCAACCGGATGAAAATGAGCAGTGTCTTTTCCGTGTAAAGTCTGTGATTTCAACAGGACGACTGGTCGTTCGGACAAAAATGTCGCAATCAGTGATCCGGCAGCAGATCGCCTGCGTAAAAGTGAGTATGGAGATCCTTGTTGACCCTTCTCGCGCAGAGCACATGATCCGCAAGGTGATTGTGCACAACGATGCGTTTTATGGGAGAGTTCGTGAGGACCGCCGACAGACTATGACTGACCCGACTTCTCCCCGAGCTTTATGGCTGGGACATATTGTTCGCATTCGCGAAGCACAGGACCAACGGGCCTTTGCAGAGCTGTTTGAGTACTTTGCGCCTAGGGTCAAAGCGTTTTTGATGAAGTCCGGCGCCGACAGTGCGCAGGCAGAGGAGTGTGCACAGGAGGTTATGGCCACGATTTGGCAAAAGTCGCATCTGTTTGACCCATCACGGGCCTCGGTCGCGACCTGGATATTCACGGTGGCCCGGAACCGCCGAATCGACATGGTGCGCCGGCAGCGGCGACCAGAGCCCGAGGATTTGACCTGGGGTCCAGAAGCCGAACCGGACCAGGAAGATGTGATGGCATTGCAACAGGAGAGCCACTTGTTGCGACAAGCCTTGACGGAATTGCCAGCGGCGCAACGTGATTTGATCGAACGCGCCTACTTTGGTGACAAAAGCCACCGCGAGATTGCGGAAGAAACCGGTCTGCCCCTGGGCACGATCAAATCTAGGATTAGGTTAGCGCTAGAACGACTGCGCCATGTGATGAACGGTAACCAATGAACAACGAAATTAAACATCATCTGACCGACGACATATTGATGGCCTACGCAACAGGAAACCTGAGCGAAGCCTTCAGCCTGATGGTCGCGACTCATGTGTCCCTGTGCGACACCTGCCGCGCGCAGCTTGAGACCTTTGAGGCCTTGGGCGGTGCATTGCTGGACGAAGCGCTGGATGATCTGGACACAATGCCGATTGACGGTGTTGCGATGGACACGGGCAGCTTTGCCGCCACTCTGGCGCGCGTCGCGGCCTCTGACGCAACGCGGCCCGCGCCCCGGCGCAGCGCCGGCGTACTGCCGACGCCGCTGCAGGATTATGTCGGCGGCGATATAGATCAGATACGCTGGCGCCCGGTTGGTATGGGCGTCAAACAGGCGATCCTGAAAACCTCGGCCGAAGCCAGCGCGAGACTGCTGTACATCCCGGCTGGTATGGCTATGCCCGATCATGGCCACCACGGCACCGAGGTGACGATGGTGCTTCAGGGCGCCTTTCAGGACGAGGGCGATTACTTCGGCCGGGGCGATGTGGAGATCGCGGATGAAGATCTGCACCACACGCCGGTCGCAGACACGTCCGAGGATTGCATTTGTCTCGCGGTGACGGACGCGCCATTGCGGTTCACCTCGTTGCTGCCGCGCCTGGCCCAGCCCTTCCTGCGGATCTGAGCATTTCCCTTTCCCGCAAGAGTTTGACCGCCGGTCCGCAATGGCCGGCGGTTTTCGTTTGCGGGTACTCCGACCGTCCTTGTAGCAGTACAGGCCCCGGGGCCGTCCCCGGACGCGAGAGGTCAGAGCGGCGACGGCGTTGTGGCGGACCCTGCGCGCTGCGATCCTTGTGCGTCGGGGCGTTCCGGCGTCTGGATCAGCGCCAGCAGGTCGACCTCTTCATCGCGGCCGCGAATGGCCGTGCGTCCAAGCAGCGTGCAGTCGCCGGCGGCCGCGTCCCCGGCTGCATTCAGCAGATCCCGGGAGACGATGATCGGCACGCCGCGCGCCTTTGTCATCTCTTCGAGCCGGGCCGCCACGTTCACGGCGTCTCCGAAGACAGAATACTCCAGTCGCGTTTCATCCCCCACAACGCCACTGAAGACCAGCCCCCAATGCGCGCCTACGCCGACCTGGACCGGGCGCGTCTGGCTCCGCGACCAATCGGCCATATCCGCTTGAATACGGCGCGCGCATCGCAGCGCGCAGCCAGCCGCCCGGGCCGCATCGTCGCGGGCCGGAAAGACGATCAATGCCGCATCGCCCATGAATTTGTCGATGATCCCGCCGCACTGCAGCACCGTTTTGGTCAGACGACTGCGAAAATCGGACACAAAGGCCGAGACCTCTTCGGGCCCCATGCCCTCTGACAGTGCGGTGAATCCGCGCATGTCCACGAAAAGAACGGCCATTTCCTCCCGCTTGCCCCGGCGCAGATCCTCAAGCCGCCCCGTTGCCAGCTCATCAGAGATCTGGGCCGGCAGATACCGCGTGAGATTGGCGCGGGCGCGGGTCTGCGTGATGGATTGCCGCAACAGCCGCTTGGTCCGGACCGCTGCCACGACCAGTACAGCGCCGGTCAGCGCAATCATGATCAGACGCATCAGGTTGGGCGGCATTGCCAGGAAGAACGGGATGTCTTCGCCCAGGTCGAACTGCGTCGGATCCAGCGGGCGATCAAAGACCAGCATGCCTGCAAGGCCAAGCACCAGAACACTCGCCGTGAAGATCTGGACCACCGGATTGACCCGCAGCATGGCAAAGGCCAGCGCAATCGGCACGAGCCATGCCGGAGGCAGGACAAAGATGGCCTGGCCCGGCAGCCCGGTGTTCAAAAGGCTCAGCCAGATGTTTGCCAAAAGGAAAGCGCAATCCGTGACGACCGTCATCCAGATGATCCAGCGCCGCATCCGTCCGGCCCGGCACAACAGCCAGGCCCCCAGGCCAACGGCGAAATAAGCGCTCATCGTGGTAGCGGCAAAGAGCCATTGCCGCTGCTGCATGGGTTCGTCGAAATCCGAAACCGGCCCGACGGTCACCGCAAAGATCGCAAGCAGCCCCCCCGCGACGCACATCCGCAGGATCGACACCACGTGTTCCGAGGCGATCTCTGCCTCGATCAGCAGATCCCGGGTTTCGGCCTGAATGTCGTCTGCGGGCAAATCCGTCATATGTCGCGCTCCCTGCGGCTCACAGATATGCGCCAAGTCCGCCGGAAAAAACCCGCAATAGCACGCGACGGCTTGGAACACGGGCCCTGAACGCGGCGGATCCGGGTGCAGCGCTGGACCCGGCGTCAGGTCTAAGTCTCAACGGCGCTTGGCTGAACCGGGGCCGGGCTAATGCCGGGCGCCGGTTCCGGGTCAGGTTCAGAAAAGTCGAACCGGTCGAGCCGTTCGGCACGGCGCCCGGCGCGCTCGGCGCTGATGCGGATGTCAGAGAGGTCCTTGGCGGCCTGCCCGAAGTGGCGGTCGAGATTGGCCACCCGTTCCCCCAGACGCTGCAGGTCGCCATGCAGATGGCCCAGTTCGGCCCGGATCGCCCCGGCCTGTTCGCGCATCCGGGCATCTTTCAGGATT